>NZ_CAJXIV010000098.1 GCF_913054185.1 uncultured Shimia sp. | reverse complement strand
GTGGATTTTGACACATTTGAGCGCACACCAAAGCAATCTTATCACGCGTTGGCCGAGGCGTTGCGAGGCTGATCAGGCCGTCAGGCCGTCTAGGGTTTCACGGAAATTCAAAACCGTGTCGCGGTCGGTGATCTTCTGCGTTTTGGCAAAGCCAAAGTGGTGCAGATGCTCTGCCACAGGAACAGCAGCGCTGCAGGAGGCGTGGAACGATGTGATACCGGTGTTTTGCGCGAGTTCTGCCAAGTTAGAGGCTGATACACCGCTGCCCACCATGATCTCGATCCGCCCTTTTGCGGCCGCTTGCATGGCGCTCAGAGTGGCCTGACCATCTACGGCGCGGGGGGCGCCACCGGACGTCAGAATGCGGTGAATCCCAAGATCAATCGCCTGTTCCATGGCCGCAAGAGGGTCGGCAACAAGGTCAATCACGCGGTGCAAAGTGACCTCGAGACCTTTGGCAGCGTCAACAAGCTCGCGCAGGGCGGCAAGGTCAAGCTGATCGCCTTTTGAAGCACCAACCACAACACCTGCCAAATCGGCCTGCTTCACGGCCTCGATAGAGGCACGCATGGCCTTCTGGTCAGTCGTATTATAGCAAAAATCACCCGCGCGCGGGCGGATCATGACATGTGAGGGTATAGCGCTGTCCTGTGCGGCGGCAATCAGGCCGGGGCAAGGGGTTAACCCGCCCACATCCAGAGCGCTGCACAGTTCAATGCGGTCCACCACGCCGTCGCAGGCGGCATAACCGGCGGCGGTGTCGATGCAGACCTCAAAAGTGAGACTATTGCGTGGCATTTTCGGTCTTTTGGGCCTCAAGTGCTTCGGTCAAAGTGGCGGTCACTGTATGATCTTCACCCAGCAAAAGCACATCGTCTGTCCGGCGATTTTCCAGCTGTCCAACTTCCGGCAAACCCATGCAGGCGGCAGGGGTGGAGATGGCCATGCGCAGCGCGGTTTCTTCGGAGAGACCAACTTTGTGGATCAGGCGCTGCACACCTTCGGCCTGAGTGACGTGGGCGCCGGCAAGGCTGCCTTCTTTGTTGATCAGACGGCCGTTCTTCAGCATCACGCGGTGGCCATAGAGGTCAAAGTGATCCGGTCCGCCCACGGTGGCCATGGAATCTGAAACAAGGATCATGCGATCAGGCTGTGGGCGCGCGCGCACCGCCAGGCCGACCATGCTGTCAGCCACGTGGTGGCCGTCGCAGATGATACCGGAATAGACATTGGAGTTGATCACTGCACCTACGGTACCTGGCTCGCGGCTGGTCATTGGAGACATGGCGTTGAACAAGTGGGTGGCGCAGGTGGCACCGGCTTCAATGGCCTCATCAATTTGCGCCGCGGTGGCATTGGTGTGGCCAATCGAGACCACGGCCCCGGTTTCGGCCAGTTTAGAGACGGTTTCAAGCGGCGTGACTTCGGGCGCGAGTGTGATCAACACCGGAATATTGATGTCGCGCAGGTGAGTCACCACCGCCATGGTGCGATCATCAAATGGGCGCACAAAGCCAGCGTCATGGGTGCCGCGGCGCTCTTTGGAGATATGCGGGCCTTCGATGTGCAAACCCATCACACCGGGCAGGCCTTGTGCCGCAATAGCCGCATTGGCGACGTTGTCCAACACATCGGCGTTGTCGGTGATCACGGTGGGCAGCAATGCGACGGTGCCAAACCTGCGGTGTGCTTCGGCGATGGTGGCAATGCCGTCCCGGGTCGGGGTTTCGTTCAGGAACACACCGCCGCCGCCGTTGACCTGCAGGTCCACATAACCAGGCGTGAGGAGGCCAGACACTTTGGTGGCGTTAGATGGCGCCGGTCCAGTTTCGACCACTTGGCCGCCCTGCACACGTACTGCGACACCGGATTGAATGCTGTGACCGTCAAACAGACGGTCCGGGGCGATCCAACGATCGGTCATGACGATACCTCAAGAAAATAGGGGTCCAGCGCCAGTTCGATTTGTGCATCAATCAAACGCTGCGCGTGGGAACCGGAGAGCTGTTCCGCGCGTTCCAGAGTGGTGGTGCCAAAGGCGGCGCGCACTGCGGCCTCAGATAGGGTATCTGGCGTGTCTGACAGGAGTTGTTGCACAGCGGATTGGGCTTTGGGTTGCGGCCAGTAATAGCGGATGCGATCCGCAAGACCGTCGTGGCGTTGGCGACGCAGGCTGTCCGTGTCGCCGTGGTAGTGCCCTTGCCAATACTTTGGATCACTCATCATCAACTCTTCCATCGTGGCGCGCAGCACGCCTGAAGGTTGGCGCAGCGCATCCAGCGCATACACGGCCTGCCGGTAGGCGAAGGTCAGCGCTGGGCCCACCTTCTGAAAGGCAAAGCCAAGTTCCGCAAGGCGCACAAAGGTGTAGGGGCGCTGATAGTCGGTGGAGTGTGCTTCCAGGCATACAGTTGGGTGATCTGCGATGGCGGCGAGGAAGCCGGGATCGCGGTTGAAAGGCAGATGATGCACGTCGGTGGGGCCAAATTCGACACCCGGCTGCACCACAAGTCCGCCAATAGACGAAGCAAGATCGCCAAAGGTGTCGATATGGGCCTTGAGCGTGGCAGCGGCATCTTGGGCGTTGGTTGGCGGGATGTCGCCATCTTCGTCGGCGCGGGCACCGCCGGGGGGCGGCACTTCGGTGCCAACCACAAACAACAGATCGTCGCTTTCTTCGGCGCAGACGCGGGCAAGGTCGGCAGAGCGCTCGGCGGTTTGATCGTCGCTCAATTGCGCAGCCTCGCCAGCGCAGCCTTCGGAACAATCGAGATGAATCTTGCCAAAACCGGCTTTTACGTAGTCGCGCACCAGAACACGGGCTTTGTCCATCGCGGCGTCAGCCGGCATGGACCGCCACGCTTGCGGGCCAAGATGGTCGCCACCAAAAATGATACGCTCGCGGGCGACGTTGGCTTGGTCTGCGATGTCATAGACAAAGCGGATAAAACCCTCTGGTGTGATGCCGGTGTAGCCGCCGTCCTGATTGACCTGATTGGAGGTGGATTCGACCACTATCTGGCGATCCAGCCGTTCCGCCAGCCCCAGAGAGGCGCGCAGGACATCCGGATGGGCGGAGCACACAGAGGGGATCGCAACGGGAGTGCCGGAGCGGTTTTGTTGAATGATGGAACGCAGGGCGTGTGTCATGTGTTGGTCTCCTGCCAAGCGGCATAGGCGGCACCGCGGGCACCGCTGCTGTCACCGCCCTGCGCCAAGGTCAGGCGGGCGGTGGAGAAATCCCCAATTTGGGCTTTTTGTGCGGCAACCGAGAGGTCCTGGATCATGCCATCGATCTGACTCAGACCGCCACCCAGCACAATCACATCGGGATCTGCGGTAAGTGTCAGGCTGTGGATCATCTCTGCGGCCAAGGTACACCACACATCCCAGACTTCGGCCATATCATCATGGCGCCGAGCCGCGATTTCTGGCGGCGTGACCTTTTGGCCCGTCAGCGTTTCGGCCAAAGCCACCAGGCCGGGGCCTGCGACATAGGTTTCAATGCAGCCCAGACGCCCACAACCGCAGCGCCGGATTGGCAGGTTGTGACGGGACACAATATGGGCAGGCGCGGAGGTGTGGCCAAACTCGCCGCCGGTTAGCGTTGGGCCTTGCAACAGAGACTGATCCACCACAATACCGCCACCAATACCCGTGCCGAGGATCAGCGACATAACGATGTGCTGGCCTTTGCCAGCGCCAAAAACCGCTTCAGAGAGTGCCAGAGCGCGGCAGTCATTCACATAGGTGATATGACGGCCCACGGCATCGTTGATGTCCGCCGGAAATGGCTTGTCGGTGGCAGGCAAATTGGCGGTTAGCGCCAAGCCGGTTTGGGGATTGATCAGACCAGCTGCGCCAATGCCAACCGGGAGCTTTTCACCAGATTCAGCCTCGGCCCAAGCCACCTGATCCGCCACGGTTTTCACCAAAGCATCATATGATTTTGGCGTGGGTTCGCGGTGGCGGGCCACCTCGTTCCACTCTGCATCAAACAGGCGGACCTCACATTTGGTGCCGCCAAGATCGATCCCCGCAACGGTCATCAGCCCACTCCGTGCAGTTTTACGCCGGAGACCACGCGTGAGAGCGTGCCTTGACCGGTGAAAGGATTGTCCACGTTCAGATCCAGATCCGCCGCCCATTTCACGCCGTCAATTTGTGAGGACGCGATGCACAGCGGTGCCGCCCATGCGGTGCCAAAGGGCATATCGATGGCGATGTCGCCTGCGGGGCCGATGTTGGTTACACGGGCGTCCGGGAACTGTGCACGCAACTCAGCTACCAAGTCAGTGTCATAGGCGTTGGTGGGCGCTTGCGGGCTGCTGAACACGGTGATCGAGGTCACATCACGTACAAAGGATTTGGGGCCGTGGCGGAAGCCAAGCGAGCTGTCCCAAAGGGCCGGTGTTTGGCCTGCGGTGAGTTCCATAACCTTAAGTGCGGCTTCACGGGCAGCAAACGCCAGCGGGCCGGAGCCAACATACACGGCGCGGTCCGGGCGTGGTGAACCAAATTTCGGCAGAAGGGCTTCAAGCTGATCTGCCAGCGCATTGAAGCGGGCGGGCACGTCACATGGCGCATCAAACAGGGCCAGGGCGGTCAGAAGCATCGTAGAGAAGCTGCTGGTCATGGCAAAGCCTTCGTCATGGGTGACTTCGGGCAGGTTGATGACCTTCAGCGGGCCTGGCGATGTGCGGGTGGCCAGTGCGCCATCTGGGTTGCAAGTGATGTGCAATCGTGGTGCATCCGGGGCCAGCGCGTCCAGCGCGTCCAGCGTGCCGAGGCTTTCGGTGGAGTTGCCGGAGCGGCCAAAGCTGACCACCAACGGGCGATTGCCGTTCAGAAAAGCACGTGGATTGGCAACCAGATCGGTGGACGGCACAGAGCGGGTGCCAGGCACGGCAGCCGCAAGGATGTCGCCGATATAGGCGCTGGTACCGGCGCCACAGAACCAAACTTCGTCTGCGTTTTGATCATCAATCCAGTTGCGCAAGCCAGTTACGTCAAGCGCTTCGCCCCAGGCTCGCCAAACGGCAGGCTGCTGGTGAATTTCGCGCCACGTGGCCCAGGTGTCCAAGGTCGTGCTCATGTGGTTTGGGTCACTTTCGCCAGTGTTTCCGGAGTGTCCGGGTTCAAGCCCATTGCGAGCGCGGTTTCAAGGATGACCGGGTAGATCAGCGCAAGAACGTAAGCCGCTGCGGCGGCTGGCTTGATCTCGGTGTCGATCAGGTCGGTCACTCGAATGCGATGCACGTCACAGCCCACATCGGTGAAACGCGCTTCAGCTTGATCGAGGCTTTCCTGAATGTCGGCTTGGCCGGTGTCGAGAATCAGCACCATCATCGGGTTGGTGGCCAGTTGCAGCGGACCGTGCAGAACTTCAGACGCAGAATAAGCTTCGGCATGCAGGGCGCAGCACTCTTTGAGCTTCAGAGCAACCTCATGAGCCGCACCAAAGCCGGTGTCGCGACCGATCACAAAGAAGTGGCGGGCGCGCAGGAAGGCTGCGCGCAGCGCATCTGCATCTGGCAAGGCAGAAGGGGCTGCGGCCAGAGCTTCTGCGGAAGTTTTGGCGTCATAGTTAGAGTCTATTCCCGCCAAAAGAGCCATGCCTGCCGCGACAGAGCCAACCACAGTTTTGGTGGCCGGAACGGCATTTTCCGGACCCGCAGCGATGGCAATTGTTGCGTCGGCCGCGGCCTCAACCGGGCTGTCTGGAATGTTGGTCAGCGCGAGCACTTTGGCACCGCGAGAAGCGGCGCCTTTGGCGCTGCGCACGAGGTCTTCAGAGGCGCCAGACTGGCTCACCACCAGCGCAGCAGCGTTGTCCATGGACACACCTTTGCCGATGGAGAAGATCGACGGCGGTAGGGAGGTCACGGGCACTCCAAGTTCACGCATGAACTCATAAGACAGGATGTTGGCGGCGGCGTCGGAGGAGCCGCGCGCAATGGTGTAGATTGCGTTCACGGCGTCCAGATTTGGCAGGGAGACTTTTTGCGTTGCGGTTTTGGCAAAGACGTCAATGGCCTCTGCACTCTCTTTGGCCATCATGGCGCCAGGTACGATGCTGTTCATTGTCATTCTCGCAGTCCAAACTTGTCGAATTCGGCCCAGATCGGGGCCATGTTGATCATTTTTCCGTCGATGCGCGCTTCATCCAACGCCATCGCCACAAGACCGGCTTCCAATGCGTCAACCACCCCAACCGGCAGGCTGTCGGTTTCGCCTTTCAGGAAAGCCACGATGTCATCCACCATCATGTGGTCCGCGCCGTAGTGGGCGGAGGCCCGAGCATCGTCCATTTGGGTGTAATCGTGATCGGCAATCACGGAGCCATCCCGTGCGGTGGCCTTCAGATACCCCCGTACAAAATCACCTTCGGCCATGCCCATTGCGCCCATCACACAAAACCGGCGGTGCTCATCTGGCACGTTGAGGTTGGTGTGGAAGGACAGGGAGGCGCCGCTCTCGTACTGCAAAATGGCGGTCTGATAGTCGATGATGTCGCCGTCCGAATGGAACGGGTCATCAATGCTTTGCCACACGCTTTTCTTGCGGTGCATGATTTCGTTTTCGGTGTTTGAAGCGGGCGCAAATGCCGGAACAAATGATTTGCGCCCGCCAAAGCTTGCGACCTGGGAGGGCCGCGAGCCTGTCACCATGTTGTAGATGTCGATGTCGTGGCAACATTTTTCGAGCATGAAGCCACCGGACCAGTGCACCATGCGGCGCCAATCGCGCATAAAGAACGCGCCATGATAAGGCGCGATATGCTCGCTGGCCTCCATCGAGGTGATGGGCCCCAGTTGATCCAACACGTGGCGCAAGTCGACCATATGCTGGGAGTACCGCAACACCAAGCCGACCATGACGCTGTTGGTGCCGTGTTCGGCCAACAGTGCAGCCAGTTCCATGGTCTCCTCTTTGGTGGTGACCACGGGTTTTTCCGTAAAGATGCGCACACCGGCAGCCAGGCCCACTTTGATATGTTCAAGGTGGAAACTGTTGGGGGAGCCAACAAAGAAGAGATCTGGCGCTGTTTCAGCCAGCATAGTCTCGACTGTGTCGTATTGCGGCACATCCGTGCCAATCATCTCCAAGTGGGTGGGCTGTGGATCATAGAACCCGACAAACTCCACCTCTGGCATGGCCTCCTTCAAGATGGAGAGCACATGCCCGGCCCGAAGGCCTATGCCTGCTGTGACAACGCGCATGAGAGATCCTTATGCCACCAATGCTGGGGCAGATTTACGGCGCAAAACGTTGCCGTTGGATTGGAAGACGTGGCAATCTTCAGGCGCCACGGTGAGGCGCATATTTTTGCCCTGATGAATAGGTGCATCACCGGACAGGGACGCGCAGAAACGTGTGCCGTTGCCAATTGTGCCGTAGGTGATGGAAATGCCGCCAAGACGTTCCAGCACATTGACGGTGACGTCCAGACCGTCGTCGCCTAGCGTGACGTGCTCGGGGCGGATGCCCACTTCGACGGTGTCGCCTTTACGCACGCCTGAGGTATCAACCGGCAGGGACATCTTGTGCCCACCGTCGAGTTCCACAGTCAGCGCGCCAGTGGTTTCCAGCACGGTGGCCGGTACAAAGTTCATGTTGGGTTGACCAATGAAGCCAGCGACAAATTTGGTGGCCGGGTGGTGGTACAGCTCCATTGGGGTGCCGAACTGTTCCACTTTGCCGCCGTTCAGAACCACAATGCGATCTGCCATGGTCATGGCTTCGACTTGGTCGTGGGTCACGTACACCATGGTGGCGTCGAGTTGTCTGTGCAGTTGGCTCAATTCCACACGCATGTCGCCACGCAGAGCGGCATCCAGGTTGGAGAGCGGTTCGTCAAACAGGAAGACCTTTGGGTTGCGCACAATCGAGCGGCCAATGGCTACACGCTGACGCTGACCGCCGGACAACTGGCCGGGTTTGAGGTCGAGTTTTTCTGTGAGTTGCAGGATGCCGGCCGCCCGTTGAACGCGTTCTTCGAGTTCGTCTTTTGGCATCTTCTGCACGCGCAGTGGGAAAGCGATGTTTTCATAAACACTCAGGTGCGGGTAGAGCGCGTAAGACTGGAACACCATTGAGATGCCGCGGTCCACAGGGGCTGCGTCGCTGACGTCTTCATCGCCAATGTGAATTGAGCCGGAGGTGGATTCTTCGAGGCCGGCAATGATGCGCAGCAGAGTGGATTTACCGCAGCCGGAGGGGCCTACGAAAACCACAAATTCTTTGTCCTCGATTGCCAGGCTGATGTCGTGCAACACCTTGGCCGAACCGAAGGACTTGTTGATAGCATTCAGGTTGAGCGTCGCCATGGGTCTGTCCGTTTGTCTGAGAGGTTTCGTGAGTGGAGGCACTCCGGGCACGCCGCGTAGGTTGGCGCGCCCGAAGCAGGGAGGAACCCTTAGAGGGCGTCGTCGAGTTCTTCAGATGCGATGGTCACCAGGTTGTCGACAGTGTCATCCTGCAGGATGATGCCTTGAACCATGTTGGTGAACACAGACTGCAACGATTTGAAGTCTTCCACGAGTGGCTCTGGGCCACCTGTAGCGATCGACGCAGTGAAGGTCGGCCAGATGCCGTCGTTGTAGTACAGATCGTCTTTGCCAAGCTTGGAGTAATCCAGGATTGGTGTCAGACCCCAGCTGCTGTCCAGGTCGTACTGGCTGTCACCGGAAGTGATGCGCTGTGCCAGGTCATGGGCCAGATCTTCGTGACCGGAACCTTTGAACACCACGATGGAGTCGGTGATCAGGATGGAACCGCTTTCACCGGAAGGACCAGCAGGGATAGGCGCAACGATCTGGTTGATGTCTTCGTTGTGCTGACCGTGACCCCAAGGACCAGTGACATACATTGCGATCTTGCCGTCGTTGAACAGATCACGCAGCTGGCTGCGTTCCCATGCGGTTGGACCGTCTTGTGCAACGTCTACGAGCTTGCCGTAGAATTCCAGAGTTTCGCGGGTCTCTTTGCTGTCCAGCATGTTTTTGCCAGTTGCGCCGTCGATCACGGAACCACCGTTGGAATACAGGTAGTTCAGGAACTGGTGCATGGTGTTGTCGAAGTCTTTACCCGACAGGCCAACGCCAGCCACTTCGGTGTTGTCCACAACGCCTTTGGCCATTGCGTACATGTCGTCCCAAGTTGCTGGAGCGGCACATTCCTGACCGGATTCTTCAACGATACCACAGTTGATATAGAGCGCTTTGGTGGAGAACGCGTGTGGGTAGCCCCACTGCGTGCCCTCGATGGTCACGGTGTTCAGAACACCTGGCTGGTATGGCGCGTCTGCGTCGATGTTTGCTGCAACGATCAGGTCGTTGTTGGCCAGCTGACGCAAAGTGCGCGAGCCCATGTAAGCGATGGAGGGTGGGTCACCAGCAGCGGCCAGTGTCAGCGATTTGTCCTGGCATGTGCCCCATGGCACAGCTTCGAGGTTCACGGACACACCTTCGTGGTCTTTCTCGAACTGATCAACAACAGCCTGATCAGCTTCGCGGACTTCGCCGCCACACATGATGAAGTGCAGCTCCGTGTCTGCTGCCAGTGCGCCGCTAGCGGCTCCAGACAGAAGGGCTGCGCCCAATGTGAGTTTCACGAGTTTCATAGTCTTCTCTCCCTTGGTTGAACTCATTCTTTCACCGCGCCTGCCGTTAGACCGGCGACGAGGTATTTTTGTAGGAACAGGAAGATGAGCATGACCGGTAGAACACCTACCAAGGCCGCGGCCATCATTTCGTTCCAAGTCACCGACTGGTAGCCGATGAATTCAAAGAGACCAGCAGGCAGCGGCTGCAGCTCGCGGGTCTGGTTAAAGGTAATTGCAAACAGGAATTGCTGAGCGTAGGCGCCGATAAACACGGCGACGCTGACCACGATCAGGCCGGGTACGGCCAGTGGCAGAACTACGCGGCGCAGGGTGTACATGCGAGATGCACCATCCACAAAAGCCGCTTCTTCCAGCTCGCGTGGGATTTTCTCCAGATAAGAGCGCAGCAGCCAGATACCGGTGGGGATCAGGAAGGCCACACCTGGGACAATCATCGCCCAGTAGGTGTTCAAAAGGCCCATGGTGCGCAGCACGCGGTAGAGTGGGATCAGCAGGACGGCGCCGGTGAACATGTTCACACCGAGAAAGATGCCGAGGCTGATGTTTTTGAACGGGAACTCTAGGCGGGCATAGGCGTATGCGGCAGGTACCACAAAAACCATTGTGATGACGGTCACCGAGGTTGCGATGAAGATCGAGTTGAAGATGTAACGCCCCAGAAGCGGCACGGTCACCCACATGTCTTTATAGGCCTGCAGGCTGAAGTCATCCGACCAGAACTGATACGGGCTGCGGAACAGGTGCTCCAGAGGGCGCAGGGACGCCATGAACATCTCAAAGAAGGGCAGCAGGATGAAGGTCAGGAATACAGCGAGAGCCGCGTAGATGCCAACCAGCTGCAGTTTTGTGTAGCGATCCATCATATCATTTCGCCCCGTAGCGTTTGTTGATTTTGTTCAGGAAGAACAGGTAGATGAGCGAGAACACGGCCAGCAGGACAACGATAACCACGGCCCGTGCGGCGCCTTCGCCAAATTTGTAGTTCCCAATTGCAACCTTGTAGGTGTCGATGATCAGGGTGGTGGTTGCGCTGCGTGGGCCACCTTCGGTCAAAATCCAGATGATTTCGAAGCTGTTGAAGGTGAAGATCGCGGACAGCAACGCCATAGAGACAATCACCGGCATGATCTGTGGGATGGTGATGCGGCGGAAGCGGTACCAGCGGCCTGCGCCATCGACCCAAGCGGCCTCATATAGATCCCGGGAAACACCCTGCATGGCGGCCAAAAAGAACAGCGTCACCATGGGTGTGCCAACCCAGACGTCGGTCACAACCGCGGAGTAGAAAGCGGACGATTTGTAGGCGAGGAATTCAAACGGACCATCGGTGATGCCCAGTTTCATCATCACGCCGGACAGGACGCCAAAGTAGCCGTTGTAGAGCCACAACCAGCCGATACAGCCGATCGCCACAGGGATTACCCAAGGCGGCATGACCAAAACACGGAACAAGGCGCGGCCTGGGATGGCGGCATTCAGCAGGGTCGCACCAATCAAACCCATGATCAGTTTGATGCCCACAGAGAGGAACATCCAATAGAAAGTGCGAATGACGGTTTGGTGGAACTTACGGCTGTCAGCCAGATCTTGATAGTTTTCCAGTCCGATAAATTCTTCGCCACCCAAACCAGCATCCATAAAGGACAAGCGGATTGTTTCGGCCAATGGCCAGGCAACAATCACAGCAATAAAGAACATCGCCGGAGCCACCAGCAGCCAACCGAAAAGATTTTCGGACATGGCGCGTTTGCGGGTGTTGGCGGCTGGTTGTGATGCCTGTGCGGATAGTTCGGCCATCAATTTCCCCCCTTGGTTTCGTGCGGCGAATCAGTGAGCGAATCACCGCGTTGCAAATATGGTACCCCAAAAAGGCCAAAATGCTACCAATATAATACCAAAATGGATGTTGAGAAAATTATCCAACTATTACAAGATAATATCAGATAGTTTCCAAAGGGCACTTGCGTAACTTTGGTAGATTGGTACTGTTTTTTAGACCATGTCAGGAAACCAAATGACCATTGCAGACACGATCTTTAATCCGGAGACCTGGTATCGCGCTGGTCGCGGACCGCGGTATCAGCAACTGTCCCGGCACATCGCCACCGAGATACGCACCGGCCGTCTGCAGCCAGGTGATCAGTTACCGCCGGAACGGGATTTGGCAGACAAAGCAGATATTTCACGGGTGACCGTTCGCAAAGCAGTGGCGCAGCTTGTCGAAGAAGGTTTGATCGAGCAGCGACGCGGGGCGGGCTCCTTTGTGGCCGAAGCTGCGCCGCGATTGGAGCAGTCGCTGTCCTCTCTGGTGTCCTTTACCGAAACCATGCAGGCACGCGGCATGACCGCCACCTCAGAAGTGCTGTCCCGCGGTCTGTTTTCGCCAAATCCGGACGAAATGGTCACGCTTGGGTTGGCCGCGCATGAGAAGGTTGCCCGGATCAACCGTTTGCGCAGTGCCGGTGGTGTTCCCATTGCGCTCGAGTATTCATCTTTGCCACGCGATATCCTGCGTGATCCGGAGCTGATCGAGACCTCGCTTTATGAGGTTTTGCGCAGAGACAACAGTGCCCCAAGGCGGGCGATCCAGCGGGTCACTGCGCTCAACCTGTCTCCGACAGATGCGGACCTGATGAAGTTGCCAGAAGGCAGTGCGGTTCTGCAGATTGTGCGAACCGGTTACCTCCGCTCTGGTCGCCCAATTGAACTTACACGTGGGCTCTATCGCTCCGACATTTACGACTTTGTTTCCGAACTCAGATTGGACTGACATGCACTACACCAGCCGCATCACGGGCGACACCATTACATGTGTATTCACACCGGAGCGTGCCTTGACCGCCCCGGTTTTTTGTTTCTCCGGCATGGGACCATTTGAGGCCGTTTCAGGTGGAACAGTGATGAAAACTCTCGGGAGTTACACTGAGATTGCCCTGCCAAATCTGAAGGCAGGTGAGGCCTATGAGCTGGTGATTCAATACGGAGGGGGCTTTAAGCCGGCCAACCGGGCATGGTTGCCATTGGGGCCTTATCTGCGCCATGGCAAAGAGATCCTTGATTTGCCAAATCCAGACTCCGGATGCCGTCCACAGGTGCTGGCCGATCTTGGGGCGTTAGAAGGTCTGCCACTGGTGCCGCAGCCGCAGATCTGGGCCGCTGCTGAAGGTGATTTTGAAACCTCTGGATTTGTCTGTGACAGCCCTGCATTTGAAAATGTGGCGGCGTTGGCGACACGACGCGGTTGGTCCTTTGTTGGCGATACAGAGGTCACAATTGAACACACCGATTTGCCGGAAGATGCTTATGAGTTGGAAGTGTCCACCGACGGCGTGACACTGCGTGCTGGCGGATTTGGCGGTGAGTTTTACGGTGCCATCACCTTGCTGACCTTGCTGCAACATGGGCCGCTGCCTTGTGGCGTGATCAAAGATGCGCCGCGGTTTGCCTGGCGGGGACAGCATTTGGACACCGCCCGCCATTATTATGAGCCGCAGACCATCTTGGACCTGCTCGACCTGATGGCGCTTTTGAAATTCAACCGGTTCCACTGGCATTTTGCCGATGATGAGGCGTTCCGTTTGGAAATCGAGTGCTTCCCGGAGCTGTGGCAGAAAACAGCGTTGTGTGGCGAGGGACATCTTTTGCCAGCGTTGTTCTCTGGCGCCGTGGAGGCCGGTGGCAGTTATTCCAAAGACACGGCGCGCAAGATCATCGCCCACGCCAAGGCGCTCAACATCGAGGTGATGCCAGAGATCGAAGTGCCCGCACATGCGATTGCTTTGACTCATGTGTTCCCCGAGCTGCGCGATCTAAGTGACAATGGCGCCGAAGTCAGCGTGCAAGGCTACAAGGGCAATGCCGTGAACCCGGCGATTGCACGCACCTGGGATGTGCTGGAGGCGATCATGGCTGAGGTTGGCGCGTTGTTTCCGTTCCAGCACTTGCATCTGGGCTGTGATGAGCTGCCGGAAGGCACCTGGATGGGCAGCCCGCTGGCACGTGACCTGATGAAACGTGAGGGGCTGGAAACCACCGACGATCTGCAAGGCTGGATGATGCAGAAATTGGGGGCCAAGACGGTTGACAACGGCCAGCGCCCATGTGCGTGGGAAGAGGCTGCAAAAGGCTCGAACAGTGGCATTGCCAACGGCGCGATCTTGTTCAGCTGGACCGGCCAGGGGCCAGGGTTAGAGGCGGCGCGCAACGGCTATGATGTGGTTATGAGCCCAGCCCAGCACGTCTATCTCGACATGGCGCATACCAGCGACAAAGACGACTGGGGGGCAAATTGGGCTGCGTTTGTCTCGCTAACGGACACGATCAATTGGGATCCGGTGCCGGAAGCAGACCTCGCAGAGCGTATCATTGGTGTGCAGGGCACCTTCTGGTCGGAGTTCACCACGCAGGATGATCAGCTCTGGCCGATGTTAATGCCGCGCATGTTGGGGGTCAGCTCAAAAGCGTGGCAGACGGAGTGTGTGGACGCGGATGACTTGATCCGTTTGGCGCGTGTTTACAACGATCTGCCGGGTGCAGAGGTTTGGACCGGATGACATAATGGGGAAACTGGTGCCGCTGATAGGACTCGAACCTACGACCCCATCATTACGAATGACGTGCTCTACCAGCTGAGCTACAGCGGCGCCGAGGCGGTGTATAAAAGTGAGCCGGAGCCAAAGCAAGACCATTTCAAAGCGCGTACTTCGGTGCGCTTTTTTCCTCTTCTTTGGCTACTTTGGGTTTGGCAAAAGCTCTTGGCGACCTTCGGGCATCAATGACCACACTCTGCCGTCCTCAAAAAAGGCGGCTGAAACGGGCCGCCCGTATCCTGCACCCGTGTCGAGGTTCACGCGATTGCCGCAGTGTGTGGGATGATCCACCGGGGTATGACCGTGCACAACCAACCAGGGATGTGGGCGCGAATAAGACAAAAAATCGTCCCTGATCCAGCACAAGTCGTCCTCAGATTGATCTGCCAATGCTATTTCAGGGTGGATGCCTGCGTGCACAAACAACAGGCCCTCGTGTTGTTTGGTGTAGGGCAGGCTGGTCAGAAACTCCACATGCTCTGCAGGAACCGCAGCGCGCGCGGCAGCGTGAATCTCTGACAGGCGCGCTTCTTGTTCAAAATGTAGCCCGTAGGAGGCCAGAGTCTCGCGCCCGCCAAGCCGGGCGTGCAGCCAATAGAGGTCTGGTCGCAGGCGCATGTCGAACCGCGGCGAGGGTTCCAGAAAGTAGTGAAACATACGGTCGTGGTTGCCGGTCAAAACCGTCCAGTTTCGACCCTGTTTCAGCCCATTCAGTACAAAGTCTATGACACCTTTGCTGTTTGGCCCTCGGTC
>NZ_CAJXIV010000097.1 GCF_913054185.1 uncultured Shimia sp. | reverse complement strand
GCGAAGCACGTGAAATCCAACGCGATTGTTTACGTCAAAGGTGGCGCAACCGTGGGCGTGGGTGCCGGTCAAATGAGCCGTTTGGACAGTGCCAATGTGGCCGCGTCCAAAGCGCAGCGCATGGCGGATGCCCTGGGTTTGGACGAAAGCCCGGCCAAAGGCTCTGCTGTGGCGTCTGATGCGTTCTTCCCATTTGCGGATGGTTTGCTCGAAGCAGCTGCTGCGGGTGGCACCTGTGTGATCCAGCCAGGTGGCTCGATGCGCGATGAAGAGGTCATCAAGGCGGCGGATGACGCCGGTCTGGCGATGGTCTTCACCGGAATGCGTCACTTCCGTCACTAAAAGTGAGCTTACCTGCGGTTGGATTGTATCTGATCGCAGGCTGCACCCTTGTTGCTTTGCCCCTAAATGGCTTAGCATGGGCGCTAACATCAAAGGCGCAAGATTCTGGGGATAACACGGAACGGCGCACCGAGGCAGACAGGCAGAGAAGGAGACGCGACGTGATGCGTCTTGTGTTTTGGGCAGGCTTTTGGGCCTTCATCACCGATCAGGCGAGCAAATTCCTTGTGCTCAACGCGCTGAACCTGCGCGAGGTGATGCATATCGAAGTGCTGCCACCGTTGTTGCAGTTTCACATGGCGTGGAACCGGGGCATCAACTTTGGCCTGTTTTCTGACAGCCCGGAGGCGGCCAAATGGGTGCTGATTGCGCTGGCTTTTGTGATTTGCGGCTTTGTGCTGCATTGGGTGCGCAAAGACCCCCCCGGCAAGTGGGGCATGATCAGCGCGGGGTTCCTGATTGGCGGTGCGCTCGGAAACGTTGTTGACCGGCTTTTGTTTGGCGCGGTGGTGGATTTTCTCAATATGTCCTGCTGTGGGTTCAACAATCCGTATTCGTTTAACGTTGCAGACATTTGGATTTTTGCTGGTGCCATCGGATTGGTGGTGTTTGGCGGGGGCAAGAAAACTGAGGCGTGACCTTCCTGTCAGGATGCGCTAAAGCTGTGCCCAAGTTTCGTGGAGTGGGGCATATGGGGCTTTTGCGTCTTTTGATTTTAGGAGTGGTCGCTGTGGGTTTGGCGGCCTGTTCGGGCAGTAAAACGCTGCATTCCAACGCGCCTTCGGGTGACGGGCCGGATGAGTTCACCATCATGCCTGCCAAGCAAATCACACAGCCGAAAGATTACGCGGCGTTGCCGCTGCCCACACCGGGCGGCGTGAACCGTACTGATCAAGATCCTTTGGGAGATGCGGTGGTTGCGCTGGGCGGTAAAGCCTCGGCGCGTAGCCCCTACAACACCAGTATCCCGGCCAGCGATGGCAATCTGGTGAATTACTCGTCGCGTTTGGGACGGGAAGCCGACATTCGCGTGAAAGTCTGGGAAGACGACGAAGAGTTCCGGCGCAAGCGGGGACGTGGCACGTGGCTGCGGATCAGCAAAAAAGGTCTCTATGAGGACGTCTACAAACGTCAGGCCTTGGATTACCGCGACGAGTGGTGGCGCTGGAAGCGCGCCGGTGCACGCACACCGGCGGCCCCGGTTCAGTAAGGTTTTGGGCATGAATGTGCCCATTCTTGCTCACAAATTCGTTTGATGCCTTGCAGCGCCCCTTCGGGGGCGTAACTATTTGTACAAGCCTGTTTTAAGGAGATTGTTTTATGTTGCGACGCTTAGTCTGTGCACTGGCGCTTGGGGCGGTCAGTGCGCTGCCCGTGCAAGCGGAGGATCAGGTCACCGATTTTATGCTGGAGAACGGCATGCAGGTGGTTGTGGTTGAAGATCACCGCGCGCCAGTGGTGATGCATATGGTCTGGTACAAGGCGGGGTCCGCCGATGAAAAACCCGGCGTGTCCGGCGTGGCGCATTTTCTGGAGCATCTGCTGTTCAAAGCCACTGACACACTGGAGTCCGGTGAGTTTTCCGCCACAGTGGCCGCCAATGGCGGGCGCGACAATGCCTTCACCAGCTATGACGTGACGGCGTACCACCAACGGGTGGCGGCGGATCGGCTTGAGCTGATGATGACGATGGAAAGCGACCGGATGGTCAATATCCGCCTTGGTGAGGAGGAGATCCTGACCGAGCGCGACGTCATCATTGAAGAGCGTAACCAGCGGGTTGAAAACAACCCCAGCGGTCTGTTTCGCGAGCAGTTGAACGCATCGCAATACCTCAACCATCGTTACGGCATTCCGATCATTGGTTGGCGTCACGAAATGGAGGCGCTTGGGCTTGAGGATGCGCTGGAGTATTACGGGACGTACTATGCACCAAACAACGCCATCCTGATTGTTGCGGGTGATGTGGACCCGGAAGAGGTCAAAGCGCTGGCAGAGCAGTATTACGGCGTGATCCCGGCCAATCCGGAGCTGCCAGAGCGGGCACGGCCCAGTGAGCCGCCCCAGACCAGCGCGAGGCGGATGGAATTCTTTGACGCACGGGTGGCGCAGCCTTATGTGACCCGCTCCTACCTTGCACCAGAGCGCAACCCGGGTGATCAGCGCGGGGCGGCGGCGTTGACTTTGCTGGCGGAGCTTTTGGGCGGAGGTCAGACTTCTGTGCTGAGCCAGAAGCTGCAGTTTGAGGATAAGAACTCGATCTATGCCACGTCCTGGTATCGCGGCACCTCGTTGGATGCGACGACGTTCAACCTGCTGACCGTGCCCGCACCGGGGATTGAGATGCAGGAGGCCGAAGATGCGATGGATGCGGTTGTGGCCGAATTCATGGAAACCGGTGTGGATGAGGCGCATTTGGAGCGCATCAAGATGCAGCTGCGTGCCAGCCAAATTTATGAGCGCGACAACGTGGACAGCGTGGCCAACCGTTATGGCCGGGGTCTGACCTCGGGGCTGACCATTGCCGACATTCAGGAATGGCCGGAGATTTTGCAGTCGATCACGCCGGAAGAAATCATGGCGGCGGCGGAGATGATCTTTGACCGCAAGAAGTCGGTGACCGGCTGGCTGATGACAGAAGAGGAGATGGCGCAATGATCCGTGCTTTCATCACATGTGTGACGCTGTTTGTGGCTGTGCCTGCCTGGGCGGAGATCAAAATCAAAGAGGTCACCTCACCCGGCGGCATCAATGCCTGGCTGGTCGAAGAGCCGTCGATCCCCTTTGTAGCGCTGGAAATCCGTTTCAAAGGTGGCACCTCGCTGGATGCTGAGGGCGCGCGGGGCGCTACAAACTTAATGGTGGGCCTCTTGGAAGAGGGCACCGGCGACATGGATGCACAGGGGTTTGCCAAGGCGAGCGAAGAGCTGGCGGCGCAGTTTGGCTATGACAGCCATGCCGATGCGGTGTCGATTTCGGCGCGTGTGTTGACCGAGAACCGCGATGAGGCGCTGGCCTTGCTGCGCAAATCCTTGGTGGCGCCCAGCTTCCCGCAGGATGCGCTGGACCGTGTGCGCGAACAGGTGCTGTCTGGCCTGCGGTCTGATCTAAAAGACCCGGATGAAATTGCCAGCGCGCGTATGGCGGAGATCATCTATGGCGATCATCCTTATGGGTCCGGCGGCGAAGGCACGATTGAGAGTGTGACCGGACTGACCCGTGAGGACATGATTGCGGCGCACCAAGGCGCCATGGCCAAAGACCGGCTGTTTGTTGGCGTGGTCGGTGACATCACCGCCGAGGAGCTTGGTCCGCTGTTGGATACCCTGCTGGGCGATTTGCCAGAAACCGGCGCGCCGATGCCGGGGGATGCTGTGGTCGACATCAGCGGCGGCACAGATGTGGTGGATTTTGACACGCCACAATCGGTGGCGGTGTTTGCCCAGAACGGCATTGACCGCGACGATGAGGATTTCTTTGCCGCTTATGTGCTGAACACCATTGTTGGTGGCGGCGGGTTTGAAAGCCGGCTGATGACCGAGGTGCGCGAGAAGCGCGGGCTGACCTATGGGGTCTACAGCTACATCGTGCTGCGTGATCTGGCGAATGTCTACATGGGCAGCGTGTCCTCGGCCAATGACCGCGTGGCACAGGCGATTGAGGTCATTCAAGACGAATGGGCTTTGATGGCGGCTGAAGGCCCGACAGAGGATGAGGTGGAGAAAGCCAAAGCCCTGCTGACCGGGGCCTATCCGCTGCGATTTGACGGCAATGGCGCGATTGCGACGATCATGGTCGCCATGCAGATGGACAACATGCCCATCGACTACATCGCCACCCGCAACGACAAAGTGGACGCGGTCACGGTGGAAGATGTGAAGCGTGTGGCCGGAGAGCTTTTGACGCCAGAAAAGCTGCAATTTGTGGTGGTGGGCAAGCCTGAGGGGCTTTGAGGGCTACCGATGGTTAGAAAGTGAGGCGCGGGAGGTGAGAGCCTTCCGCGTTTTTTGTTGGGGTAGGGCGACGGTTTAGCGCCCAAGTCTTCCCCTGCTGGTCTAGTGTATAAGGATGTATAAAAAAGTATAGCATCTTTTCTTATACTCAGATATAAGATCTTAAACTCACCTATACCTTGGAGCATTGTAATGGATCCATATCGTAATCCATTTGCCCCCGGAGCAGGAAGTCGACCTCCTGAGTTGGCAGGCCGAGATCAAATCTTGAACGACGCTAAAATAGCATGTGGTCGTGCTTTGCGTGGGCGAAATCCAAGGTCCATGATGCTTCTTGGCCTGCGAGGCACCGGCAAAACTGTCCTGCTGAATGAGATTGGTCGCATTGCGGAAGAGCAGGGCTATTTTATCTCAAAAATCGAGGCCCCGGAAAGCCAAAATCTAGCACGACTTCTTTATCCAGAAATGCGTAAGGTTTTGCGCTCCCTATCAACAGTAGAAGCTGCAAAGCAACTCGCACAGCGTGGCCTAAAAGGCCTTCGCGGCTTCGCTTCGATATTCAAAATTGCAGTGGCTGGCGCGGAAATAGGCGTTGAGCCTGAACCTGGCCTGGCGGATAGTGGGGACATTCAATTTGATCTCCCGGACCTTTTTACCGCCATTGGGAAGGCAACAAAAGCTGCGGGGCGAGGGTGGGTGTTGCTGATTGACGAGGTGCAATATCTGGCAGAAGAAGATCTATCTGCCCTCATCGTATCCATTCACCGTATGTCGCAAGAGGGGTTACCCGTCATTATGGTTGGCGCAGGTCTTCCACAGATTGCGCGCCTTGCCGGTGAAGCCAAATCCTACTCGGAAAGACTCTTCCTTTATCCCGGCGTCGGCGCACTTGATCCGTCATCAGCAAGGGAGGCAGTAGAAAAGCCTATCATTGAAGAAGGCGCCACTATTTCAACCGATGCCCTGACGGAAATAGTCACTAAAACACAGGGCTATCCGTTTTTTCTGCAGGAATGGTCATCAACAGTTTGGGACAATGCGGAAGGTCCGGAAATTACAAAAAAAGATGTATCTACCGCCTATACTGAAACCCTTGCATCGCTCGATGACGGCTTTTTTCGTGTGCGCTTGGACAGGCTGACGCCAAAAGAAACGGAGTTTGTCACGCACATGGCTGCGCTCGGGGATGGTCCCTATGCCATGAGTGACATTGCGAAGGCTTTGAATAAAAAGCTGTCATCGCTTGGTCCAGTTCGCGCAAATACTATCTCCAAAGGGATGGTGTACAGTACAGAACACGGCTTTTTAGATTTTTCAGTTCCACTTTTTGCGGAGTTTATGCGCCGTCAATTATAATCGTTTCAAAGTTTGTGATCTTGGAAATCAATGGATAGACTTGGGCATCAGATAATGCCTCTCTTACTGAGAGGAGTTATGTTTTCGGCTGGGGTAATTGGACTTCCAGCCGCTACATATCTTGCAATAGCTTTACGCAACTATACGAACTACACAAACCAAGATAGCTTGGTGTGGCCTTACTTTGGAGTTTTCCTAGTAATCTCTCTATTGCTTTGCGAAGTTGGGCGAAAATCCTTAAAATCTATTTCGCACAAACTACTTATAGTCGAGCTATTAACTCTGTCCGCATGTATTATTTGTTTTCTTGTTTTTTGAGCTAACATCTCATGTCCAAAGCAAAACAGTTTTGCAACTCTTTTCGACCTCACTCCCCCAACAGCCTCCTGATCCGCCCCTCCCAGTCGTCCTGCGCCCGTCCTGACTTCCCCATGGCTTGAAAGCCAAAATAGAGGTGCAGGATCATCTCGGCCAGATCAGCCCGGTGGGTGGGGGACAGTCCGACGTCGCGCACTTCCAGCACGCCGAGAATCCCCTCTTTCAGGCGATCCGCCATCTCTTGCGTTTTTTGTGCGACTTTGGGGTTGTCCGGTGCAACCTCAACCATGGCGTTGCAGATAAAACAGCCCATGTCGGCTTTGCCCGACGGGGTGAACAGCGGCATCAGGCAGGTGGTGGCCAAAGGCGTATCGCAGGCTTTGAGCATTGCCAGCGTGGTGGAGACCACCTCGGTATCGTAGCGCAGCAATGTCTGGAAATAGACCGTCTCTTTGTCCGCAAAGGCTTTGTAAAAACTGCCACGGGTGAGGCCCATGGCCCGCAAAAGATCGGGCAGGTTGGTGGCCTTGTAGCCTTGCCGCCAAAAGATTGCCATCGCGCCGCCGATGGCTGTGCTGGTGTCAAACTCTCTGGGTCTCGCCATGGTTTTGTCCTCACGCAGTGCTCACGCTCAGTTGATTTGTACCATTTGGTTCCGAATTGTAAATAGGCAATAGGAACTGATTGGTTCCAAACCCAGATCATTCAACAAAGGGACCTCCCCCAATGAACGTTTTTAAATCTCTGATCACTGGTGCCGCGCTGTCCGTGGCTGTGGCCACCTCCGCTTTTGCCGCTGGCGTTGAACTCAACGCGTCTTCCACGGGTCTTGCGATGCAGGGCTATGACCCGGTGGCCTACTTCACCGATGGCGCACCCACCAAAGGCGACTACCGCATCACGTCGAGCCACAACGACGCCAACTACTGGTTCTCCAGCGAGGAGCACAAAGCGGCATTTGAGGCAGACCCAGAGGCTTACCTGCCTCAGTACGGCGGCTACTGTGCCTTTGGCGCGGCGATGGGCTTCAAATTTGACGGTGACCCGGAGCACTGGAAGATTGTTGACGGTGAACTGTTCCTGAACCTGTCCAAAGATGTTCAGGCGCGTTGGGTTGAGGATATTCCGGGCTTCATCGAAAAAGCCGACACCAACTGGACCACCATCGAAGACAAAGATCCGGCCAGCCTGCAATAAGGCCCCCTGCCACCACTCCCTTGGCCGTTGGCCCTCACCGCGCAATCGGTGGGGGCTTTTGCGTGTGACGCGCGGTGATTGACGTGGGGGATGGCTTTGTCTAAGAGGCAGATATCCGTTGGGGTGTTCTGCATAGCAGGGCTGAGAATCGCTTAGGCGTAAACCCATCGAACCTGATCCGGGCAATACCGGCGGAGGGAACGGTGTCAAAGTAGATGACGTTTTTGCCGCGCGGAATCCCGTTTTTGAAACTGGGAGGCGTCATTTATGGCCCATATCGCTTTGACAATTGCAGGCTCCGACAGCGGCGGCGGTGCAGGTATTCAGGCAGATTTGAAGGCGTTTTCAGCGCTGGGCACCTTTGGCACCAGTGTGATCACGGCGGTGACGGCGCAGAACACGCAGGCGGTGACCGCGGTGCATCCGATCCCGCTCGACGTGGTGAAGGCTCAGATCGATGCGGTCTTGTCCGACATGGACGTGGGCGCGATCAAGATTGGCATGCTGGCCACGCCGGAGATCATTCACACGGTCGCGGAGGCGATTGCGGATTTTAGCGGTCCGGTGGTGCTCGACACGGTGATGGTGGCGAAATCCGGCGATAGTCTGTTGGCCGAGGAGGCCGTGATGACCCTGCGCGACGTGCTGGTGCCCCGGGCCACGGTGATCACGCCGAACCTGCCCGAAGCGGCGGCGCTTCTGAAAGAAGAGTTTGCGACATGCGAAGAGCAGGTGGTGGCGCAGGGGCAAGCGTTGTGTGCGGTGGGCGCGCAGGCCGTGCTGATGAAGGGTGGCCATGCAGATGGCGACATCTGCCACGACTATCTGATGACTTATGAGGGCATTCAGTTGCAACTGACCGCGCCGCGTAAGCAGACCAAGAACACCCATGGCACCGGCTGCACCTTGTCCTCGTCAATTGCCGCCGGGCTGGCCAAAGGCTTGCCGATGACGGAGGCGGTGACAGAGGCGCATGCCTATCTGCAAGGTGCGATTGCGGCTGCGGATGATTTGAACGTTGGCAATGGCCACGGGCCGTTGCACCACTTTCACCGGGTTTGGCAGGCGTGACGCTTTACTCCGTCATAGGGGCTGGTGTTGCTGGCCTGGCCGTGGCCACGGAGCTGACCGAGCGTGGGGCAGAGGTGCAGGTGTTTGATCCTGCGGGACCACCCGGCCCGCATGGCTGCAGCTGGTGGGCGGGCGGCATGTTGGCGCCGTGGTGTGAATATGAAAACGCCGAAAAGCCTGTGCTGCGCTTTGGGCAGGAGGCGATTGGTTGGTGGGCGGAGCGCACCAAAGTGACCAAGGCCGGCACGCTGGTGGTTGCCAACAAACGTGACCTGCCGGACATGCGTCGCTTTGCGCGGCGCACCGAAGGTTTTGCCGAGGTTGGGCGCGAGACAGTGGCTGAGTTAGAGCCTGACTTGCACGGCTTTGGGCAAGGGCTTTTCTTTGAGGACGAAGCCCACCTAGATCCGCGCAAGGCCTTGCAGGACCTGTATCGCGGGTTGGCGGACAAGGGCGTGACGTTTCACAAAAAGATCGCGCCAAGTGGGTTGGAGAATGCAATTGATTGCCGGGGCCTGTCCGCGCGCGAGTATCTCTACGACCTGCGCGGCGTGAAAGGCGAGATGCTCATAATTCGCGCACCAGATGTGGAGATCACCCGCCCTGTGCGCCTGCTGCATCCGCGCATACCGCTTTACATCGTGCCGCGCGGCGACGGCGTTTACATGCTGGGCGCCACCTCGATTGAGAGCGAAGACAGCAGCCGGATCACCGCACGTTCAATGCTGGAACTCTTGAGCGCGGCCTATGCGCTGAACCCGGCGTTTGGCGAGGCGGAAGTGCTGGAAATTGGCGTTGATCTGCGACCCGCCTTCCCGGACAACCTGCCGCGTATCCGGCGGTTGGGACATACGATTTACGCCAACGGGCTGTACCGCCATGGGTATTTGCTGGCCCCTGCGCTGGCCAAAGGGGTGGCCGATTTGGCGCTTCACAACATTCATTCGGAGATGGTCGATGAAGATCGTGCTTAACGGAGAGGCCCGCGACGTGGCGGCCACGGATTTGGCGGGCCTGTTGGCCGAATGTGGGTTTTCGGGCCGCGTGGCGACCTCGCTCAACGAAGCGTTTGTGCCCGCCGGTTTGCGCGCGGTGCAGTCTTTGACAGATGGCGACCGCGTTGAAGTGGTCGCGCCGATGCAGGGGGGCTAAGCGATGGGCAAGACATTTTATGGCGTAGAGTTGCCAAATCCCTTGATGCTGGGCACGGCGCAATATCCCAGCCCGGCGATTTTGGAAGAAGCGTTTCGGGCCTCTGGCGCGGGTGTGGCGACGGTGTCGTTGCGGCGCGAAGGCGCTGGCGGGACAGGGCAGACTTTTTGGCAGATGATTTCTGACCTTGGGGTGCATGTTTTGCCGAACACGGCGGGCTGTCACACGGTGAAAGAGGCGGTGACCACGGCGCATATGGCGCGGGAGGTGTTTGACACCAAATGGATCAAGCTGGAGCTGATTGGCCACACCGACAGCTTACAGCCGGATGTGTTCCAACTGGTGGAGGCGGCGCGGATTTTGTCTGAGGATGGCTTTGAGGTGTTTCCCTACACAACCGAAGACCTGATTGTCGGCGAGCGTCTGTTGGAGGCGGGTTGCGAAGTGTTGATGCCCTGGGGCGCTCCCATTGGCTCTGGCCGTGGTTTGAACAACACCTATGCGCTGCGGGCGATGCGGGCGGAATTTCCGGATGTACCACTGGTGGTGGATGCGGGCATTGGCTTGCCAAGTCACGCAGCGGCGGCGATGGAATTGGGCTTTGATGCGGTGCTTTTGAACACGGCCGTGGCGAAAGCCGGTGATCCGGTGATGATGGCCAAAGCAATGATGGGCGCTGTTGAAGCGGGTCAATTGGCTTGCGAGGCCGACCCGATTGAGGCGCGCGATATGGCTGAGGCCTCCACACCGGTTATTGGAAAGGCGTTCCTGTCATGAGCCTGCATAGGTTTTATCCGATCTTTGATGATGTGAGCTGGCTCAAGCGCATGTTGCCGCTTGGCATCAAGCTGGTGCAGTTGCGCATCAAGGATGCCTCTGATGATCATGTGCGCGCGCAGATCACTGAGGCTCAGGCGCTGTGTCGTGAACATGGCTGTGTGCTGGTGATCAACGACTACTGGCAGGCGGCGATTGATCTGGGCTGTGAGTGGCTTCATCTCGGTCAGGAGGATCTGGATGACGCCGATTTAAAAGCGATCCGCGCTGCGGGCATCAAATTGGGTGTGTCGACCCATGATGATGACGAGCTGGAGCGGGTGCTGGCGATGAAGCCAGAGTATGTCGCGCTGGGACCGGTCTATCCAACCATTCTGAAGAAGATGAAATGGCACCAGCAAGGCCTGCCGCGTGTGACTGAGTGGAAAGAGCGTGTTGGCGATGTGCCACTGGTGGGTATCGGCGGCATGTCGGTGGAGCGCGCACCCGGGGTGTTTGACGCGGGTGCGGATATTGTTGCGGCGGTGACAGATATCACGCTCAACGACGATCCAGAAGGGCGTGTGCATCAGTGGCTGGAGGTGTGCAAGTGAGCCGCTACGCGCGCCAGGTGATTTTGCCCGAGGTGGGCGCGGATGGGCAGGTGGCGCTGGCCACGGCCCATGTGCTGGTCATTGGCGCGGGTGGTCTGGCGGCGAGCGCGCTGCCTCTGCTGGCGGGTGCTGGCGTGGGGCAGATCACGATTGTCGATGGCGACACGGTTGAGCTGTCCAACCTGCATCGGCAAACAATGTTCACCGAAGGTGACCAAGGACGGCCCAAGGCGGAGGTGGCTGCATCGCTATGCCGTGCGATCAACGGCGAGATTGCGGTTGAAGCTGTGGTGGCAACCCTGACTCCCGCCAACGCTCCTGCGCTGTTGGAAGGTGTGACCTTGGTGATGGATTGCGCGGACAGTTACGCGGTGAGCTACACGTTGAGCGATTTGTGTCTGGCGCAGAACATCCCGTTGATCACCGGCTCCGCCTTAGCGCTGTCAGGTTATGCGGCGGGTGTTTGTGGCGGCGCGCCGTCGTTGCGGGCGGTGTTCCCGGAAGCCCCGGAAAGTGGGGCGAGTTGTGCGACCGCAGGCGTGATGGGGCCGGTGGTGGCTTTGATTGGGGCGATGCAGGCGCAAATGGCGCTTGCCACACTGATGGGGCATCAGCCGAGCCCGTTGGGGCAAATGGTGCAATTTGACGCCAAAACCATGCGCAGCGCACCGTTTCGGTTTGATGCCGCGCCGGAGCCGGACACAGCCTTTGGCTTTGTGGCGCCGGAGATGTTGCGCGCAGAGGACACAATTGTTGAGCTGCGCGGCGAAGACGAAGCGCCCGTGGCGGCGCATCCGGATGCACGGCGCATTTTGCCCATCCAATTGAAAGACAAATTGCCAATCGCTGAGGGGCGTTTGGCATTGTGCTGTGGCACAGGCCTGCGGGCTTGGCGGGCAGCAGAGATCACCCAAGAGATTTGGCCCGGCGAGATTGTTCTTGTCGCGGCCTCCGCTTCTTAGAACGAGAGGAAACGTAATGAAGCACTTTATCGCAGCTGTGGCGTTAATGGCCGCAACTCCGGCCATGGCGGCTGACAAGATGACCCTTCTGCTGGATTGGTTTATCAACCCCGACCACGGCCCCATCATTGTGGCCGCGGAAAACGGCTATTTTGAAGAACAGGGCCTTGAGGTGGAAATCGTGGCCCCGGCTGATCCTTCCATGCCACCGCGCCTTGTGGCTGCGGGTCAGGCGGATCTGGCAGTGTCTTACCAGCCGCAGCTGCACCTGCAGATCCACGAAGGTCTGCCGCTAAAGCGTGTCGGCACTCTCGTGGCAACCCCGCTGAACTGCCTGCTGGTGCTGAAAGATGGCCCCATCAAGTCGCCTGCTGACCTGAAAGGCAAGAAAGTTGGCTTCTCTGTGGCGGGCGTGGAAGAGGCGGTGCTGGGCGCGGTGCTGGGCAAATATGGCGTCTCCACCGATGACATCGAGCTGGTCAATGTGAACTTCTCCCTGTCGCCATCGCTGATGTCTGGTCAGGTGGATGCGGTGATCGGGGCCTACCGGAACTTTGAGCTGAACCAGATGGACATCGAAGGTCATCCGGGCACGTGCTTCTACATCGAGGAAGAGGGTGTGCCATCCTATGACGAGCTGATCTATGTGGCCAATCCAGAGACCATGGATGCCGACAAAGTGGCGCGTTTCATGGCAGCGACTGAGAAAGCCACCCAGTACATCGTGAACAATCCGGTCAAAAGCTGGGAGATCTTCTCCGGCACCTCTGTGGAGCTGCAGGACGAGCTCAATGAGCGCGCTTGGGCCGACACGCTGCCACGGTTTGCGCTGCGTCCAGCAGGCTATGACGCCGGGCGTTATGTGCGCTTTGAGCAGTTCTTGCACGATAGCGGTATGATCCCGTCGATCAACCCGGTTGAGGCAATCACCATTGATGTGACCGCCCCGGCGATGAGCCAATAATGAGCGCTCAAAACTACGGCCGTGCATTTGCGCTGATGCGTGAAGCGGCAGGCGAGGCATGGGGGGATTACACCCGCCATGCCTTTGTCGAAGGGCTGCGCGATGGTTCGCTGCCGCGTGAGGCTTTCCTGCATTATCTGCGCCAGGACTATGTGTTCCTGATCCACTTTTCCCGCGCCTGGGCGTTGGCGGTGGTGAAATCGGAAACCCACGCCGAAATGCTCGGCGCAGTCGCGACCGTGAACGCGCTGGTGGCGGAAGAAATGCAACTGCACGTCGGCATTTGCGAGGCGGCGGGCATTCCGCAGGACGAGCTGTTTGCCACGCCGGAGCGGGCGGAAAACCTGGCTTACACACGTTATGTGCTGGAGGCTGGCTATTCCGGTGATCTGCTTGATTTGCTAGCCGCCTTGGCACCCTGCGTGATGGGTTATGGCGAGATTGGTGCGCGTCTGGGGGCAGAGAAAACCTCTGACACCTATGCCGATTGGATCAACACCTATGCCGGTGACGGCTATCAGGGCGACTGTGCCGCCGTGGGCCAATTGCTGGATGGTGCATTGGAGCGGCGTTTGGGCAAAGATTTTGAGACCAGCCCGCGGTTTGCCGCGCTGTGTGACAAGTTCCGCAAAGCCACAGAGCTGGAAGTGAACTTCTGGCAGATGGGTCTGACCCCATGACACAAGCGCCCGGTATCACTCTAAAAGGACAGGCCAGTATAGACGGCCGACCGCTGTTTGCGCCGCTGTCGTTGTCCTTGGATGCCGGACGCTGGACCTGCTTGTTAGGTGGGTCCGGCGTGGGGAAAACCACGGTTCTGCGCCTGATGGCGGAATTGCCAACGGGCGCGAAATTTGACGGAGAAATCCTTGCAACGGACAAGACGCCGGTGACTGAGCGGATTGCCTATATGGCGCAAGATGACCTGTTGTTGCCCTGGGCGACCGTGGAGAAAAACATCGCGCTGGGCGCGCGTCTTCGCGGGCAAAACGCAGATGCGGCGCGGCTGGATCAACTGCTGGACCGCTGTGGGCTGCGCGACCATGTGGGCAAGAAACCCAGTGAGCTGTCCGGCGGTCAACGTCAACGGGTGGCGCTGGCGCGCACGTTGATGGAAGACAAGCCAATCATCTTGCTGGATGAGCCGTTTTCGGCGCTGGATGAGAAAACCCGGGCCGCGATGCATGATCTGGCCGCAGATTTGCTCAAGGGGCGTACGGTTCTGGTTGTGACCCACGATCCGGGGGAAGCAGCGCGACTGGGCCATGCGATCTATGTGATGACAGCCGACGGCCTCACATCCGTTGCCCCACCCACAGCCGCGGTGCCTCGGGCGGTAGATGCGCAGGACACCATTACATGCCGCTCAGACCTGTTGCGACTGCTGATGGAGACATCGACATGAAGCTGTGGCCGCCTATTGCTGCAACCGTTTTTGCCCTGTGCGTGTGGCAAGCCATTGTCACCTTGACCGGGGTGCAGAAGTTCATCTTGCCCAGCCCGGCTCTGGTGGCAGAAACGTGGTGGCTCAATCGTTGGGTCATTGCCGAACACACGTTGATCACGTTGAACGAAATTTTGATCGGCCTGGTCATCGGGATTTCGCTAGGTGTTGTCACCGCATTGACGCTGGCGTCGTCTAAAACGGCACGCACGTTGCTGGCCCCGATGTTGGTTTTCACTCAAGCGCTGCCGGTATTTGCCTTGGCACCCATTCTGACGCTGTGGTTGGGCTACGGGCTTTGGTCCAAAGCGGCCATGGCTGTTCTCATCACCTATTTCCCGGTCACGTCAGCCTTTTTTGACGGGTTGATGCGCACGCCACCGGGCTATCTTGATCTGGCCAAAACCATGCAAGCCAGCCCGCACCGTGTGCTGTGGCATGTTCGCGTGCCAGCGGCTCTGCCCAATCTGGGTGCGGGTGTGCGCTTGGCCGCGGTCTATGCCCCTATCGGGGCGGTGATCGGGGAGTGGGTCGGGTCTTCCAAAGGGTTGGGATACTTGATGCTACTGGCCAACGGTCGGGCCAAGACTGACCTGATGTTTGCGGCCATGCTGACTTTGGGGGGGCTGTCGGTACTGCTGTACGTCTTGGTGGGCAAACTCACCCGTAGGTTGGGAGATCGGGAAACCTGATCTTCCTCCTGGCTCAAGTCAGGCCCAAAGCGGTTTGGGGTCATTTTGCAAAAATGCGCATTAAATTCGGACAATCTCGACAGAAAAGCTTCGGGAAGGGTGGTCATTAAGACTACTTTAACCACCTGCTGGCACTGCTTCAGGGGTGGATTTTTGAGTTTGTAGATTGACCGCTGAATGTCGAAATTGCGTATCACACGACGGTATCTCCGCTGGCGCAGCGGCATCGCCCTAAGCATTGTGCTTGCGGCGGCTGTGACAGCGATGTGGGTGGCCCTTATCGGACGGGACACTGTGGCAACGCGAAACCAGAACAC
>NZ_CAJXIV010000096.1 GCF_913054185.1 uncultured Shimia sp. | reverse complement strand
TTGATGGTCGCGCCGGTGAAGATGCCTTCGATCAGCTTGCCGCCTTTGGTCAGGCGGAAGATTTTTGGCAGCGGCCATGCCGGGGTGTAGCTTTCCAGACGCGCAACGGCCGCTGGGGAGAGCACGATCACACCGTGGGCTGCTTCGCCGCCCAGAACTTTTTGCCAAGAGAACGTGGTCACATCCAGCTTGTCCCATGGCAGGTCCATGGCAAAGGCTGCGGAGGTGGCGTCACAGATGGTCAGGCCGTCGCGGTCATCCGCGATCCAGTCTGCATTTGGCACGCGCACGCCGGAGGTGGTGCCGTTCCAGGTGAAGACAACGTCGTTGTTCTTGGTATCAACAGTCGCGAGATCCACGATCTGACCGTAGTCAGCTGTTTTCACCTCAGCGTCGATTTTCAGCTGCTTCACCACATCGGTGATCCAGCCTGCGCCAAAGCTTTCCCAAGCAAGCATTTCAACTTTGCGCGCGCCAAGCAGGGACCACAGCGCCATTTCAACCGCGCCGGTGTCGGAGGCTGGCACAATGCCAATACGGTAACCTGCGGGGATGCCCAAAATCTCGCGGGTGCCTTCGATGGCGTCCTTCAGCTTGGCTTTGCCAACAGCTGCGCGGTGGCTGCGACCCAGAGCGGCGTCGGCCAGTTTTGTGACATCAAATGTGGGGGGTTTGGCACATGGGCCAGAAGAAAAACGCGGATTGGCCGGCCGCGTTGCCGGTTGTTGAGTAGCCATCAATGCTATCCTTACAGATAAATGCCTCTCGTTGGGGAGAGGTGTCCCACGGACCGAGATAGGCGGGATGCTGCATCTGCACAACAGGGAAAATGCGGAGTTCCGACAGTTTGCACATCAAAAACGACGCGCTTTGACCACTATAGGAAACATGCAATCCGCCAAGGCAGGTATCAGATTGCACTGGATACAATCCTTGACTGGCGCAAAGCAGTTTGGCGTGGTCTATGCAGCGTCAACTCATCACGCGCTGAACAACCGAGGACCTTGATGTATACCGCCACGCTTCTGACATCCCCGACTTCTGCCAATTTGGACCCTGCTTTGGTTGATAATCTGCGCAATGCTTGGGGTGGCGGCGATGCCGTATGGTTGGCGCCGGATGAAGCGGCGGAGTTCAAATTGGCTGACATGCCGGGCAACCGTTGGGACGTTTGGGCAGATTTGCAAAAGATGGGTGTGGACCTTGTGGTTCTGCCTACCGAGGGCCGTCGCAAAAAGATGTTGCTGGCAGATATGGACAGCACCATGATCCAGCAGGAATGCATCGATGAACTGGCAGACGAGGCTGGTGTTGGTGAACGTGTCAAAGACATCACCGCGCGGGCGATGAACGGTGAATTGGATTTTGACGGGGCGCTGACCGAGCGTGTTGGTTTGCTCAAAGGCTTGGACGAAAGTGTCATTGGCAAAGTGCTGGCCGAGCGCATCACGTTTATGCCGGGTGGAGAGGTGCTCTTGGCGACAATGAAGGCACAGGGCGCTTATGCGGCGCTGGTGTCCGGTGGTTTCACGGCCTTTACCGCCAAAGTGGCTGCAGAGCTGGGCTTTGACGAGAACCGCGCCAACACTTTGCTGGTCGACGACGGTAAGCTGACCGGCGACGTTGGGCGTCCGATCCTAGGGCGTGAGGCCAAGGTGCAGGCGCTGAAGGAGATCACCAAACGTCTCGACCTGACTCATGAAAACGTAATGGCCGTCGGGGACGGGGCCAATGATCTGGGCATGCTGGGGCTGGCAGGCGCTGGAGTGGCGTTACACGCGAAGCCTTCTGTGGCGGCCGAGTGTGATATTCGCATCAACCACGGTGATCTGACGGCGCTGCTCTATATTCAGGGCTATGCCAAGTCCGATTTCGAAGGACTCTAAACCGTGCTGGAATTTGGATTTGAAGGACTGCTGATCCTTTTGGCGGCAGGGTTCTTTGCTGGGTTTGTGGATGCCATTGCGGGTGGCGGCGGGTTGATTACGCTGCCCGCGTTGATGATTGCTGGGGTGCCGCCTGTCGCCGCTCTGGCGACCAACAAAATCCAAGGCATGTTTGGCTCGGGCACAGCGGCCTATTCCTATGCCAAAAGCGGCCTGGTGAACCTGCGAGAACAACTTTTGCCAGCTGGGTTGGCCTTTGTCGCGTCTTTGGCTGGGGCATTGTTGGTGTCGGTACTGCCGACAGATTGGATACGTTTGATTCTGCCGGTTCTGCTAATCGGCATCGCGTTGTTTTTTGCCTTTCGCAAAGACCCGGGCGACATGGGCAAAACCGCGCGACTGTCGCCACTGACCTTCACCTGGACCGCAGTGCCTTTTGTGGGGGCTTATGACGGCCTGTTAGGGCCGGGCGCGGGCAGTTTCTATATGATCGCTTTTGTGGCGCTGGGCGGCTACGGCATCTTGAAAGCCACAGCCCACACCAAAATGCTGAACTTTGCCTCCAACATTGGCGGTTTGGCTGGGTTCGTTCTGGTGGCAGAACCGCTTTGGGCCATTGGTCTTGCGATGGGTGTGATGCAGATGTTTGGCGCGGCACTGGGCGCTAAGATGGCGATGGCAAAAGGGGCAAAGCTCATCCGGCCATTGTTGGTCGTGACGTCGATGGTGCTGGCGCTGAAGCTGCTTTGGGATGTGCTCTGAGGCCAGGGGTGTTGTCCGTTAGGGGCCAATGGAAAGGCACTTCACTTCGGTGGTGCCGTTTAATGTGTTTGGCTTAAATATTTTCTCAAATTTTAACTTTAGCTTAAGGCTGGTTTTCTAGGAAAAGGACTGGGACCAAGGGCGCACATCTGTGACGTTTTGAGGTTCAGTCTTGTCAAAGGGTGGGCAGCCACAATTTTGACTGGCGCTCCGACTGGCAAATTAACGACCGCTTGCGTTGATAGGTCAACCACATTATGTCAAATTCAACCCCTTGAGCGGGTGGGAAGAACGCAGTTATCCAAGGCTATTTCATATGACCCGTATTCTGATGCGCGGCGGTAAATCCCCGTTTAATTATGTCTCCTACGAAGACACGCTTGCCAAAAACACGCTTGGTACCAACAGCGGCAACTTGATCTTTGCGGAATCTGTCTGGCGCAGCCTGTCGACAAAAGACACCACGCTTGCAATGAATGGTTATTCAGCCAACCCCAAGCGCGCAGCAGAGATCAATGCCAATTACGATGTGCTTGTCCTGCCTTTTGCCAATGCGTTCCGCACAACGTTCATGGCCCATCTGCGCAACTTCACTGCGCTGATTGAAAAGCTGGATATTCCTGTGGTGGTCACTGGTGTTGGCGCACAGGCCGGTCTGGACGCCACCCCCGAAGCGATTGCAGAAATGGGCGACGACGTCCGAGCCTTTTGCAAGGCGGTATTGAAGCGCTCTGCTTCGATTGGGGTGCGCGGCGAGTATACCTATGAGTTTATCCGCAGCCTCGGGTTTTCGGATGATGAGGTCGACATTATCGGTTGCCCATCTATGTTCTATTATGGCTCTAAATTCCCGAAGATAAAAAAGAGACGGAAGCTGTTGAAGTCCCATAAGGTGTCGATGAACGTCTCACCTTATGTACCCGGTATCTCAAAGATCTTTGAACGGAACTATAAGTACTACGATTCACTTACTTATGTGCCACAGAATAACGAAAGCCTTGATCAGGTGCTGTGGGACGGAAAGTTTCTTCCCAAGTTCGGCAGGGTTTTTCCAAAAACCACCGCTCATCCAATGTTTGCGGAAGACCGCATTCGTATGTTCATCGACACAAAGACGTGGCTGGATCATCTCCGCAATTATGACTTTGTCTTTGGCACGCGCATTCACGGCAACGTTATGGGGCTGCTGGCGGGTACCCCGTCATTTGTAATGGCGCATGACAGTCGGACGCTGGAGTTGGCCCGTTATTTTGAAATTCCGCATAAGCCGATGACGGATATCAAGACCACCGTTGTGGCACACCAGCTATACGCAGAGGCCGACTACGGGCCGATGCAGAAAAATCACAAGACCCGGTTCGATACATGGATCTCATTCCTTGAGAAGAACAACTTACGCCACATCTACCAAGACGGGGAAGACAATGGGGCTGCGTTCGCACATGACCTGGCCTTGGCTGAGTTTCCCGGTGAAATGCCCACTCTGCCCAATCAAACAGCCGAACATCTACAGCAGCGCTTGGTGTGGCAATCCAATAACACCCGCGGTCGACTCAGCAAACTGGAGGCGCAGATGAAAAGCCTCTCTAAAACGGTGCTGGGCAAATGAGTGAGTCAGCTTTTATCATCCTTGCCGGTGGGTCTGGCACACGATTTCGGTCTGAAAAGCCAAAGCAGCTCGCAATGCTGGCAGGCAAGACGATCCTGCATCACACGTTGGAAAACGTCGCGGCTTGCGAAAGCGTTAAACAGATCATTCTGGTCAGCCGTGGCACGATTCTGGAAGAGGCGAAAAAAATTGTCTCTGACATTGCGCATCCTTCCATCAAAATCGTTGAGGGCGGCGCAAACCGTTTGGAATCCACCCGCGCCGGCCTGATGGCCGTTGATGGGCCAGCCGCAACAAAGGTTTTGGTGCATGACGGCGTGCGCCCCTTTATCAAACATGATGTGATCAACTCGTGTTACAGTGGCCTTGATACATATGACGCGGTTGATGTGGTGATCCCTTCTTCCGACACATTGGTTGAAGTGAATCCAGAGGCCGTGGATTTGATTGGCCAAATTCCGCGCCGCGAAGCATTCCGCCGAGGGCAGACGCCGCAAGGGTTCTGGCTCGGAAAAATTCGCCAAGTGATCGACGAAGTGCCCGATCTGGCCGCCGCCACTTTTACCGATGATTGCGGTATGTATCTGGCCGCTCGTCCCAAAGCGACGATTGGGTTGATCGATGGGGATGAGAGCAACATCAAGATCACACACCCGATTGATTTGTTCATGGCCGAGCAGTTGATCATGACCGGCCAGACCGGGGCACAAGCCCGGGAATCCGATGTTGACGTTTCCGCGATGAACATCGTGATCTTCGGGGCCAGTTCTGGTCTTGGAGAAGATGCGCTGATCTATCTGGAAAAGTTGGGCGCCACAGTCCATGGCGTATCACGCGGGACAGGCTGTGATATTTCAAAGGCTGCTGATGTTGCCGCATCGTTGGAGGCCGCCGCCGCTAAAGGCCCGATTGATGCGGTCATCAACTTTGCCGGGGTTTTGCATATTGGCAAGCTGGCCGAAATTGACCCGGGCGATCTGGAGCGGGTCGTGCAGACCAATTATATGGGTGCCCTCAACATTGCACGTCTGTCTTATGAGTACCTCAAGCAGTCGAAGGGCCAGCTGATGTTGGTGTCTTCGTCGTCTTACTACCGGGGCCGCAAAGACTACGCGGTGTATTCTTCCTCCAAGGCGGCGGTTGTCAATTTGACTCAAGCGTTGTGCGAAGAATGGGCGCCTGAGGCTGTGCGGGTGAACTGTATCGTGCCACGTCGCGCAAACACACCGATGCGTCATGCCGCCTTCCCCGGCGAAGATCCAAGTACTTTGCTACAGCCAGAAGAAGTGTCCCTACAGGTACTGAAGCTGCTCAAATCGCCGGATTCCGGAATTATCAACCATGTTTACTAAGTTTGTAAAAAAGGTCGGCCGAAAGACCGCCAACACCTTTGTTACTCGCCAGAATGCGCCCGCCGTCAAAAAAGTCACAGGGCCATCGGCGTCGGTACGGTCAGTCTGTTTCCATGCGGTTGCAAGGAATGAGATGACGCGGGACACGGTCCTGCCGGATGTGGAATACGTGGTCTATTACGGCGAAAAGAATGCGGTCAGCCACTACGACATGTGGAACCCTGTCTTTGCGAAACGTCCTGGATCATATGTGTCTATCTTTCGCTTTTCTGCCAGTTGGTGGGATGTGAATGAGGACCCAGACATCTACCCAATCTCACAGATGGCCCAAATCGAACCGCTATTTGCACGCATGCCCAATCTCAAAGCTGTGTTTTATCCGGCCAACAATGGTGTGAACATGCAGGCTGTGCGCCATACGGACTTAACTCATGTGTTTCTCGGTCATGGAGACAGCAATAAGGCGTCCAGCGCCAACAAGTGTTTTCGTCTCTATGATGAAGTTTGGGTGGCCGGTCAGGCGCACCGCGACAGATTTGATCGGGTGTCAGGAGATTTTTCTGGTCTGAAGTTCTCTATCATCGGCCAACCGTGGATGCGAGACTGGCTGAAAAAGCTGCCCACCTATGACGTAGCCGAGCGTAACCAGTGGGGCTATTTCCCGACTTGGCGTGGTTACTATGCGAATACCAATTATTCTTCACTGGATTTGACAAAAAAAGTGGCAGCGGAGGCTCAGGCCTGTCTGGGCGAGAATGCAGCGGGCTTCTTAAAGTTGCACCCCTGGTCTGCGCCTGCAGATGTGAAATCGGTGTCCCGGATTGTCGCTGATGACCAGGCTTCTCGCCAATCTGCGCTGGATGAAGAAGATGACAGTGGCGCCCCAAAGGTGGGGCTTCATGTGCCTGACCAATCAACGCAGCTTCGCGATATTCTGAAAAAGCCACTTCGCTTTGTGATCTGTGATATCTCTGCTGCGGTGACGGAATGCCTTTTTATCAACGTTCCAGTCTTTCTTTATTACCCACAGCCACCGGCGTTGGTCGCTGATGATTTTGAAGAGCAGAATGCGTTCTGCTATCTCTATCGCAATGCTGATGAGCTACGCGCGTTGCTGAAGCGGGTGATCACGGATGGTGACGACTATCTGGCCGACAAACGCGAGCAAGCCATGAACAATCGTATTGATCTAGAACGGACCAAAAACGGTCAGTTTTACAAAGAACTTGACCGTCTTCCCAAAATCTAAGTTGCGCGTTTGAAAGACGCGATTGTCTTAGGGGCCACGCGAGGATCCCTGCGGCGATGCTTGGTGGGGATTTCTGGCAAACCAGTGGTCTGAGCCCCACTGGCGACTAAAACGCCAAATTATGGTACCTTGGGGCGCGCGTGGCTTATTTCACTACGTGCGCGTGAGGGCTTTCAAGACCGTTTTTGTGTCGAAAGGAGACGTACCATGCCCAAGTTTATGTTTATTTATCACGGCGGCGGACGACCGGAGACGTCCGAAGAAGGTGAAAAAGTGATGGCGGCCTGGTCAAAGTGGATGGAGGGCATCGGCGAAGATTTGGTGGATGGCGGCAATCCGGCGGGTATGTCCAAGACGGTCACCATTCATGGCATTGGCCATGACGGTGGCGCAAATCCGGTGTCGGGGTACACGTTGGTCAACGCCGCCGATATGGATTCCGCCTGCGAGATTGCAAAAGGGTGCCCAATTCTGGAACACGGCATGGGCACCGTAGAAGTGGCCGAAGCGATGGAAATGTAAGGCGGCTGTGAGCCGCCTTTTGTTTAGCTCAGAGGTGAGGCGGCGCGCATCACACCAGTTTGCAAGCCATCCCAGTTACGGATCGGTGCATCGAGGTATTTTTGTGCTTCAGGATGCTTGGGATCCAGCACGCCCAGTTTCACCAAAATGGCGGCCAGTGCGTTTTCCGAGGCGCGGGTGGCCCCATCGATGATTTTTAAGGCCACTCCCAGTTTCTGTTCCAGCAACATGGCAACAAAATAGGCCTCCGCGCCGGTTTTGATCGCCACAGTATGGCCCATAGCCCGCATCAGGTTGGTGCAGGCGCGGCCTTCGCCAGCGACATATTCAGGGTGTTTTGCCATTGCATTGCGTAAACGGGCTGCAGCGGTCTCGCGTGTGCCATTGCCTTCGCGTGCAGCGGCGTAGAATGCCATGGCGCGGGCCATGCCTTTCAGTGTGCTGGCGTGATTGGGAGCGGAGCAGCCGTCAATGCCGTAGCCAGCGCTGTCCTCATGGGTCAGCTCTTCATGCGCCGCCAGAACCGCTTTTTGCACCAGATGATCCATGTCGGTGTACCTGCCGCCTGCGCCCAAGTGTTTGGACAGGGTCAGAAAGCCTGTGTGTTTGCCAGAGCAGTTGTTGTGGACGCGGCGCACCGGATCACTGCAGCGGATCAAGTCGTCACGGATGCCAATGTCGCGCGGCTCTTGTGGGCCACAGATCAGGTCATCGTCGCTAAACCCTTGCGCAGCCAACCAAGCGTTGACCATGTCATTGTGAATGGCAGAGCCGTTGTGCGACGCACAGGCCAGCGCCAGATGTTGGTCGGTCAGACCTGCCGCGTCAGCCGCGCCGCTCTCCACCAAAGGCAGGGCCTGGATCATTTTGGAGGAGCTACGGGGCAGCACAATCGCGTCCGGATCACCCCAGGCATGCACAATGTCACCCTCGGCATTACAGACCACAGCATGGCCGGAATGCATGCTCTCCAGGATGTTTCCTCGCCAGATTTCGGTCATTGGCACGGCTTTGGTCATGGTTTCTCTCGCAATTGTTGGCAATTTTGTGCCAACGGGTCTTTCGCGTGGCAACAAATATGGGCTAAACTCTGCGCATCGCGTATAACAAAGTCCAGCCCACTTCAAATGGTGCAAAGCCAACGGGCGGACGACAAGAGGCAATACACAGCTTGGAGGCTGTAAAGAGCATGACATCACGTTTGGTGAAAGCGCTGGCCGTGACCGCAACTGCGGTTTGGGGTGGTATGGTATCGGCACAGGCCGCAAGCGAAAATCAGGTCAACGCCATTACCGACTGGAGCGTCTTTGAGCACAAAGACAGCAGCAAACGGGAATGCTGGGCGGTGAGCACTGCCAAAGAGAGCGTGAACACTCGTGGCGGACAGGTTGTTGCGGTGCGCCGCAGTGACATCCTGTTGTTGGTGTCGTTTGTGCCCACTTCCAGCGTTGCGGGCCAAGTGGGCTTCACCGGCGGCTATCCTTTTGCGGGTGGCTCTACCGTTGACGTGACCATCGACGGGCAAGCCTTTGTGATGATCACAGATGGGGAGTGGGCCTGGCCTGCCTCATCCGGCGATGACGCCAAGATGGTAGCTGCGATGAAGCGCGGTGCGGATGCGACGTTTAATGGCCGCTCGTCACGTGGAACCAAAACCAGCGATACGTTCTCCTTGCGTGGCTTTACCGCCGCTGTGGAAGACGCTGAGAAACGCTGTAAGTAAGCGCTTCGGATCAACCGGAGCAGGGCCTCTGCCAAGGTCCTTAAACGCCTGACATTGCCACCATGGGGGAGGCTGATCGGATCAACCGGTCAGCACATCAGCCATGGGAGAGCAGACAATGGCACAGGCACAACAGGCAGAGACGCGGATCAACGCGCATGACATCACCGATTTGGATCTAAGTTGCGTGGCGCGCGGCACCAAGATTGCCACACGCCGTGGCGAAATTCCGGTGGAAGAGCTTCAAGCTGGCGACGAAGTGGTCAGCCGTGACAAGGGGCTGGCACCGGTTCGCTGGATTGGCCGTTTGGATGCCTCCAATGCCCCGATCAAAGTACCCGCAGGTGCCATGGGGCGTCGCGTACCGGCGCGAGATTGCTGGCTGTCACCAGATGCGCGACTTTGGATGCAAGGCGCGGAATTTGAGGCAGCGTTCACCAGCCGCGAGGTGCTGGTGCCGGTGAAAGACCTTGTTGGCTGGCGTGGAATTCAAGAAGACCCCTCAGGGCCGTCGGAATATTACCTTGTGCTCTGTGACACACCCAGCGTGATGATTGTCGATGGCATGCAGGTGGAGATGCGCCACCCGGGCGCCGGACTTCCGCTGTTTGTGAAGACGCAAGCGGATGAAATGGCTGACCTGTTTCCGGAGCTACTGGCAATGGACTCAAAGTCTGACAAATGGCGCCGGCGCTTGGACAAACACGAGGCGTCCCAAGTTACAGATGTGAAAAAGCGGGCCTAACTTGGTGTGAAACGCTTCAAATAATCCATAAGGGTTTTGCCGGGTTCACTTGCAAACCTGTCTCCAGGGATCAGGGTTTCGTTGATCCGGTCGACACGGAAGACGCGGAAATCGTCCCGGGTCTCGCACCAACCGGTGCAGGTCCAGGCGCGGCCCCAATACTCCATTTGCAGCGGCCGAATGCAACGGCGGCTGTGGCTCCCGTCAAGGGCCGTGTAGTCGATGAGTAGCGTCAGTTGTTCGCGTATCGCGCGGCGAATGACTGGCATGTTTTGAAAACTTGCAGCCACCTCCGGGGCCGCGAAGATTTCTTTGCCAAAGCCGTCCAGCGCGCGGAACATCGGTTCCGGCATGGCTTGATCTATCTTGGTCAGCACGCGTGTGGCCGCCTCTTGAAGTTCCACATCCGCGGTTTGCCGCACCAACGCGGCGCCAAGGTGCAGCGCTTCGAGTTCGGTCTGAGTCAAAGCCATTGGGGGCATGAACACCGGCGCGCGCAGGATATAGCCCACCCCACGCTCACCTTCGACCGGAATGCCTGAGGCCACCAAACTGTCCATATCTCGGTAAATGGTGCGGACCGACACTTCCATTTTGTCCGCCAAGTCAGATGCCTTATGCAGGCGTCCGTCTCGCAGGACTTGGATCAAATCAAACAGTCGGTCGGTCCGGCGCATTTTTAGGTGCTGCCCTTGATGGTGTAGTGGGTCATGGTCATCGAAGTTTCATCCAGAACCACCATAAGGTCCATCAATTCCGGATAGGTCTCAGGGTTGAAGGCCTTCGCCGCGGCAGTCGCGTCTTCTAGGGACTCCCATTCCACTTCGTCAATCCAGTCGCCTTCAACGGTTACGGCAATGCGTCGCGCAAGAAAGCCTGGCTGCGCCTTGGCAAAACTTTGGGACTTTTCCCAAGCTGCCACCGCCTGTTCCTTAGTGGCTTCGGGTTTGATGCGATAGCGTACAATTTCAATGACGGACATTTTGATCTCCTTGAGTGTCGTTATGATGAAGAGGGTATTGCACAGGCCTACTGACAGGGTCTGTCAGTTGGGTTTGGTGTTAAGCCCGATTTCTGGCATTATTTGCAAAACGCCTTAAATGGTGTATCTGCACCGCTTGAATTCCCAGATGAGTCCCATAGCCATGAGTACCTCCGCGCCAATCACGCAGGACGTGATGACCATTCCCCGCAAGCTGCCTGAAGGCGGTAAGATCAACCTTGTTGGGTTGACGCGTGAAAAGCTGCGCGACGTGCTTATTGAAAACGGCACCAAGGAAAAGCAGGCCAAAATGCGGGTCGGCCAGATTTGGCAGTGGATTTATCAATGGGGTGTGCGTGATTTTCACGAAATGACTAATCTGTCCAAAGCCTATCGCGCTGAGCTGGATGAGGTCTTTGAAATTGCCATTCCTGAGGTGATCACCAAGCAGGTGAGCGAGGACGGCACGCGCAAGTATCTGGTGCGGATCGCCGGTGGCCATGAGGTGGAGGTGGTTTATATCCCCGAAACGGATCGCGGCACGCTGTGCATCTCCTCGCAAGTGGGCTGCACATTGACCTGCTCTTTCTGTCACACAGGCACGCAAAAACTGGTTCGCAACCTGACGGCGGCCGAAGTGATCGGTCAGGTCATGATGGCGCGTGACGATCTGGATGAATGGCCAACGCCTGGCACCCGCACCACAGAGGACAGCCCACGTCTGTTGTCCAACATCGTGCTAATGGGCATGGGCGAGCCGCTCTATAATTTTGACAATGTGCGCGACGCGATGAAGATTGCAATGGACCCGGAAGGCATCCAACTGTCACGCCGCCGTATCACCCTGTCGACCTCCGGTGTGGTGCCGGAAATTGCCCGCACTGCGGAAGAAATTGGCTGCCTTCTGGCAATCTCGTTCCACGCCACTACCGATGATGTGCGGGACATGTTGGTGCCAATCAACAAGCGCTGGAACATCGAAGAGTTGCTGCAAGCCCTCTCAGATTACCCAAGAGTGTCCAATTCTGAACGCATCACCTTTGAATATGTGATGCTTGATGGCGTGAATGACAGCAAAGAAGACGCGCATCGGTTGGTGGAGTACATCAAGCGGTTCAACATTCCGGCCAAGATCAACCTGATTCCGTTCAACGAATGGCCGGGTGCACCGTATAAGCGCAGTTCCAACAACCGTATTCACGCTTTTGCTGACATCATCCATGCGGCAGGCTATTCCAGCCCGATCCGCAAGCCGCGCGGCGAAGACATCATGGCGGCCTGTGGTCAGCTCAAATCTGCCACAGAGCGCGCCCGCAAATCGCGTAAGCAGATTGAGGCGGAAACGGGCGTGGCGCGCGGCTAGCTGGCCGGGTCCACTAAACATATATTTTCTTCATACATTTGGCTTGCTTGCAAAGCCGGGTGAGAACGGCGTATCCCCTTCACAGGGGATACTTTGGAGCCAGCAAATGCAGCCAGAATACAAGGCCATAGCCCGTCAGTCATTGTTGTTCAGCAGCATGCCTGCAGAAGACGCAGAGATGCTGCTGTCCAAGGCGCATGTCACAGAGTACGACCGGGGCCAGACCATCTTTTTGCAGGGCGAAAAAGCCACCGCAATCTACATTGTCATCTCCGGGTGGGCTAAGCTCTATCGCATCGCGCCGAGTGGCACTGAAGCGGTTGTGGGGGTGTTCACCCAAGGCCGTAGTTTTGGCGAAGCGCTGGCCTTTCGTGGCGATGTGAACCCAGTGTCTGCTGAGGCGGTGACGTCTCTCAAACTGATGCGGATCGAAGCGGATGATTTTCTGCGCCGTATCCGAGAAACACCCGAAGCGGCCATCTCACTTTTGGCGTCGACCTTCCGCCATTTGCACAGCCTTGTGGGACAGATTGAGGCCTTGAAAGCGCGGACAAGTGCGCAGCGGGTGGCTGAATTTCTGTGTGAGCTGAGCCATGCGGAAGAGGGATCCTGTGAGGTTATTCTGCCGTATGACAAAATCCTGATTGCAGGGCGTTTGGGCATGAAGCCAGAAAGTCTGAGCCGAGCCTTCGCACGCCTCAAGTCCGAAGGTGTGCAGATCAAACAGAACCTCGCCAAAATCGACGACATCGAACATCTGCGCGTTTATTGTGAAGAAGATCCTGCACAGGCTTGGACTCGCTGAGACCTGCAAACGAATCCTAGGGTGGAATCGTGCACGAGGTAGGGAAATCTGCATTTTAGGCGTATGATTTCGGGAGCAAGAATTTCTTCATTTGCGGGATTATCCCTGTGCTGAATCACCTTTAGAGGGTGTTGAAAACATGCGTTGAAAATAGACATTTTTCGATCAAGTCACTGTATTTAAATTATTAAATCATTTCTCTCTCATTTTCGTGAACGGTGTTGACTAATGTCAAGTTGATGGCTCGATCATAGGCGCATTGTCCGCTTGCCTCACCAAGCAAACGGAGAGTGATCATGTCACTTGGAACCACCCAAAAAATCCGCAATTCGCTCGGGATCGGCCTGGCCATGATGCTCGGCAGCGTAGCTGCACCTGCATTCGCCGAAGCACCGATGCTTAGCGAAGAAAAATTCGAAGCCTCAAAGCAGCTCTATTTCGAGCAATGTGCTGGCTGTCACGGTGTGCTGCGCAAAGGGGCCACCGGTAAGAACCTTCAGCCAGTTTTGAAAACGAAAAACGACGACGGCTCCGTCACAGAGACAGGCACGTTGAAGCTGGGCCAGGAGCGCCTGGAGAAAATTATCGCCTGGGGTACTGAAGGCGGTATGAACAACTTCTCGGACATCATGACCGAGGAGCAGATCAAAGACATGGCGACCTACATCATGATGGAGCCGCCAAAACCACCAGAGATGTCTCTTGCTCAGATGAAAGAGACTCGGAAGGTTTACGTCGAAGAAGCTGACTACCCAACCGAGCCGCTCCACGGCCGGAACTGGGAAAACTTCTTTGTCGTCATCGAACGTGATGCCGGTAAAGTTGCTGTCATCGACGGCGATACCAAAGAAGTTCTGGTTCACATCCCGACCGGCTATGCCGTTCACGTGATCAAAGCGTCTGAGCACCACTCGATCTCCGAGCCTGAGAACCCTGGCCGCTTCTGGTACACCATGGGTCGCGACGGCAAGATGACCAAAATCGATCTCTGGCAGACCCCAGACAAGATGTTGGTTTCCGAAGTTAAAGTTGCCTATGACGCACGTGACGTGGCCGTATCCGGCGACGGTAAGTACATCATTGGTGGGGCGTACTGGCCTCCACACTTCGTGATCTCAGACGCCGTTACCATGGAGCCGCTGAAAGTGGTTTCGACACGTGGCGTGAACACCGAAGGTGACTATGTGGAAGAAGCCCGTGTGGCCGCAATCTACACCACTCCACACGAGCCAACCTGGTTGGTAGCCGTTAAGGAGCTGGGCCAGATGTGGCAGGTCGACTATTCTGACCTGGACAACCTGCGTATTGATAAGATCGACACTGCTCGCTTCTTGCACGATGGGTTCTTTGACCCAACAGGTCGGTACTTCCAAATCGCTGCAAACGCATCGAACCAGATGGTTGTTGTAGACAGCAAAGAGCGCAAGCTTGAAGCGATCATCGACACCGCCGCCTTGCCGCACCCCGGCCCAGGCGCCAACTGGAACGATCCAAACTGCGGTCCTGTGGCTGGTACAACCCACTTGGGTGTAGGCACCGTGACTGTTTGGGGGAACGATCCTGAAGGTCACCCTGACCAAGCATGGAAGACTTGTTACGAAGTTGAAACTGACGGTGCTGGCCTGTTCATCCGGACGCACCCGAACTCTGACTACTACTGGGCTGACCAAACCAAGCACCCAGAGCCAGAGATTCAGCAGTCGGTACAGGTCATCAGCAAAGAGACCGGCGAGATTGTGAAAACAATCCAGGTGACTGACACCCCAGGCACTGCTGCGGTTCACTTTGAATTCAACGCCGATGGCACCGAAGTTTGGGTCTCCAAATGGAACATGTCGGACTCGCTTGAACCAAATGGTGAGATCGTCATCTACGACGCCAAAACCCTTGAAGAGATTGGCCGCGTCAAAGGGCTTTACGCTCCAACCGGTAAGTTCAACGTCTACAACCGTTCGAACCACGTCACCTAAAGGTCGACCGCAAAAGCCAAAAGAGGGGCGGGCCAAGCGCCCGCCCCTTCGTTTTTCGCCGGTCCGCATCATGGGACCGACCCACAGCCAAAACGGAGCATGGACATGTCAAAGTCCGATGACCAAGAGCCAAAAGCCCCAATTTGGCGCCGCTATTTTATATGGGGAATGCCGCTGGCCGGTATCCTAGGCGTCTTTGTGGCCGGCATTATTTTCTGGGGTGGTTTCAACACCGCCATGGAAGCCACCAACAGCAAAGAATTCTGCGTATCCTGTCATGAAATGGAAGATTTTGTGTATCAGGAATACAAGGGCACAATCCACGACGTGAACCGCTCCGGTGTCGGCGCGGTCTGTTCCGACTGTCACGTCCCGAAAGATTGGACGCATAAGATCATCCGCAAGATCAAAGCGTCACGTGAGGTCTGGGGCAAGATCACAGGCACCATCAACACGCCGGAGAAATTTGACGCCAAGCGTCTTCATCTGGCGATGAATGAATGGCAGCGCATGAAGAAAACCGACTCGATTGAGTGCCGGAACTGCCATGATTTTGAGAGCATGATGCCGGAGTTTCAAAA
>NZ_CAJXIV010000095.1 GCF_913054185.1 uncultured Shimia sp. | reverse complement strand
ATTTCGACCTCGGCGTTGATGGCTGGCCTGCCGGTGACACTGATCGAAGTTACGCAAGAAGCACTGGATCGCGGGGTGGCGACAATCACCGGCAATCTCGATGGTGCGGTGAAACGTGGCAAGATGAGCGCTGCCAAACGCGATACGGCCTTGGTCAACCTGTCAGCCTCAATGAGTATGGACGCGCTGGCCGAGGTAGATCTGGTGATCGAAGCGGTGTTCGAGAGCATGGACGTTAAGAAGGAGATATTCTCCGCGCTGGATGCGATCTGCAAAGAGGGCGCGGTGCTGGCCTCCAACACCAGCTATCTCGACGTGAATGAAATTGCGGCGATGACCAAGCGGCCGCAGGATGTGTTGGGGCTGCACTTCTTCTCTCCGGCGCACATTATGAAGCTGTTGGAAGTGGTTGTGGGTGAGAAGACCGCGCCAGAAGTTGTGGCGACGGGTTTTGCGCTGGCCAAGAATATGCGCAAGATTGGCGTGCGGGCCGGTGTGTGTGACGGGTTTATTGGCAACCGCATTCTTGGGCACTACCTGAAAACCGCGAGCTATCTGGTGCTGGATGGGGCGCATCCGGATCAGGTCGATAAGGCGCTTGAAGGCTTTGGCTTTGCAATGGGGCCGCACCGTGTGGGTGATCTGGCGGGGCTCGACATCGGGTACATGACACGCAAACGGTTGGCAGCGACCCGTCCTGCAGAAGAACGGTATGGTGGCGCGATTGCGGATCGGCTGAGTGAGAACGGCTGGAACGGGCGCAAGACCAGCAAGGGGTACTATGCCTATGAAGGTCGTGACACGCTGAAAAACCCGGACCTGGACGCCATTATTGACGAGGAGCGCGCCAAGGCGGGTATCACGCCGCGCGCGTTCAGCGATGAGGAGATTGTGGAGCGCTACATGACCGCAATGATTTCTGAAGCCACCCGAGTGGTCGAGGATGGCATTGCGCTGCGTCCGGTGGATGTTGATGTGGTGTTTCTGTCTGGCTACGGCTTCCCACGGTTCCGTGGTGGACCGCTGCATTATGCGGACACCATAGGTGCGGCAGCGCTGGTGAAGCGCATTGAGGCCTATGCCCAAGAGGACGCGCATTACTGGCAAGTGCCTGAGTTGTTGCGCAAAATGTCTGAAGATGGCTCCACGTTTGCGGATCTGAATAAGGGGAAGTGATGCCATGGACCTGAGTTATTCCAAAGAAGACCTCGCGTTTCGCGATGAGGTGCGGGCGTTTCTGGCCGAGCACCTGCCGGAAGAGATTTCCAGCGCTGTGCGGGCCGGGGGGGAGCTGACCAAAGCGATGATGGAGGACTGGCATGCCATTCTGAACTCGCGCGGTTGGTTGGCGACGATCTGGCCGAAGGAGTTTGGCGGGCCGAGGTGGAGCCCGGTGCAGAAGCATATCTTTGAGGAAGAATGCTGTCGGGCTTACGCGCCGCGCATTGTGCCGTTTGGTCTGAATATGTTGGGGCCAGTGCTGATCAAATTTGGCTCCAAAGAACAGCAGGAGCATTACCTGCCGCGTATTCTGGATGGGACCGATTGGTGGTGCCAGGGCTACTCTGAACCCGGCGCAGGGTCGGATTTGGCCTCGCTTAAAACCAAGGCCGAGCGTGATGGTGACGAGTGGGTCATCAACGGGCAGAAGACCTGGACCACATTGGGGCAGCACGCTGATTGGATTTTCTGCCTGTGCCGGACCGATCCCGATGTGAAACAGCAGGCGGGCATCAGCTTTATCCTTGTGGATATGGCGACGCCGGGCATTGAGGTGCGGCCGATCAAACTGATCGAAGGCGGGCACGAGGTGAACGAGGTGTTTTTCACCGATGTGCGGGTGCCAATTGGCAATCTGGTTGGGGAGGAAAACAAAGGCTGGACCATAGCCAAGTTCCTGCTGACCCATGAGCGGACCGGTATTGCCGGTGTTGGCTTTTCCATGCAGGCGTTGGAAGAGGTGAAGGCGATTGCCCGCAGAACAATGCGGGGCGGCAAGCCATTGATTGAAAACCCGCTGTTTGCAGCGCGGATTGCGCAGGCGGAGATTGACCTTGAGGCGATGAAGATCACCAATCTGCGGATGTTGTTCAAAGCGCAGGAACAGGGCGCGCCGGGGCCGGAAACCTCGCTGTTGAAAATCAAAGGCACGGTGATCAATCAGGAACTCAAAGACCTTGCACGACGCGCATTGGGCCCAGCGGCGGCGCCATTCCCAGGGCATGTCTCCGAGGGCAACCTGATGTTTGGTCCGGCCGATACCGAGCACAACGCGGCGCGGTATTTCAACAACCGCAAAACCTCGATCTTTGGTGGGTCCAACGAGATTCAGCGCAATATCGTAACCAAAACCATGCTGGAGCTTTGATCGATGGATTTTAATCTGACCGAAGATCGCCAGATGTTGGCGGACACGTTGGCCCGGTTTCTGGGTGAGAAATACCCGGTCGAGCACCGGATCAAGGTGGCTTATGACGCGCCGTATCATGATCCCGCGCTGTGGGATCAGTTGGTGGAGTTGGGGGCGCTGTATGCGTTGGCGCCGGAAGAGGCGGGCGGCATGGGCGGCAGCGGATTTGATATTTCCGTTGTGTTTGAGGCGTTTGGAAAGGCGTTGTGCCCGGAGCCTGTTTTGGGGGCGCTGATGGCGTCTCGATTGCTGGCGGCGGCTGATGCGGATCAGGAGGCGCTGCTGACCGGGGCAACGAGATATGCCGTGGGCATCACCGAGGTCGACGCGCCGTATGAATTGGACCAGATCGCCACCGTGGCCTCGGCCAAGGGGGACGGCTTCACCCTGTCGGGGCGCAAGTCCACGGTCTATGGTGGACAGGTGGCGGATGTGGTGCTGGTTGCGGCCAAACATGGCGACGGGCTGGGTGTCTTTGCGGTCAATGCGAGCGACGCCAATGTCACCGGCTATGGCATGATGGATGGCGGCGGCGCGGCGGAAGTGCTGCTGGACGACACGCCCGCGACGTTGGTTTTGGCGGACGCCGCCGCTGCGCTCCAAGATGCTGTAAACGCAGGCATTGTTGCGCTTTGCGCCGAGGCGGTGGGCGCGATGGAAGTGACCCATGCCACCACCGTGGACTACCTCAAGCAACGCAAGCAATTTGGCATTCCGATTGGCAAGTTTCAGGTGTTGCAGCACCGAGCGGTGGACATGTTGACCGAGATTGAGCAGGCGCGGTCGATCACCATCAAGGCGGCGGCGGAGCTTGGGGGCGATGATGCCAGCCGCTATGCGTCAATGGCCAAGAACATGATTGGTCGCGCAGCGCGTCTGGTGGCGGAAGAGAGCATCCAGATGCACGGCGGGATCGCCATGACTTGGGAATATGCGGTGAGCCACTACGCCAAACGGTTGATCATGCTCGATGCGCAGTTAGGCGACACGGATTATCATCTGAGCCAAGTGATGAAGGGCTATGCCGCGTAGGCTGTGGCCTGAAGACTGAGAAATCGCCCCGAAATTTCGGGGCGTTTTCTGTTTTAGGCTGCGGCGCGACGTCGTTTGCCAGCTGTGAGTTTGCGGCCGTCGCGTATGTTGAGGCCCAGCAAGGTCAGGTTTAAGGCGCCAGCGATCAGCTCAAAAACTTGCACCACGTAAAAACTAGTATCGAAGCTGCCTGCCTGCGCCTTGGTTGCCAGAAACAGCGCTGCGGGGATCAGGATCAAGATTCCGTTGGCAGCCACGATTGGCATGCGTTTGGATTTTGCGCCCAACACACCGCCGCTGCGGCCTTTTGCCAGTTTTGCGCCAGTCACACCTGCAACCGCCATCGCGGGGATCAGGATAAAAAAGCCGTAGGGAATCGCGGTTTTTACGGCTGAAATCGCGGCGTGATCCAGAAAGACTTCGGAAAACAGCGTGGAAATCCAGAAGGTTGCGATGGTTCCGGTGGCCAGGGCGGCAGCGGCTTTGTGAACTGTGGATAGCATGGGAATCTCCATTTACATAGCTTGCTATATTATATTGTATAGTGTGCTATGTAATGCAAGGGTGTTGGTATGGATTTTCGAACTGAGACCTCGTTGGGCTATGTGGTGAACCATTTTGCGCGGCTAATGGCGCGCGACTTGGAAGCACGGATTAAGCCGCACGGAATCGCGCTGGGTGCGTTTCCGGCCTTGTTACATTTGTGGGAAAAAGATGGGCTCACCCAAAAGGAGCTGGTCGCCAAGCTGGGCATTGAGCAGCCGACTCTGGCGGCGACTTTGACACGTATGGAGCGGGACGGGCTGGTCACACGTCAACGCGACGCAGGGGACGGTCGCGTGCAGCGGATACGGTTGACCGATAAAGCCCGTGTATTGCGTGAGATGGCCTATGCAGAAGCGACGGCTGTGAATGCGCGGGCGGTGTCTGATCTAACGGGCGCGGAGCAACAGCAGCTTTTGGAACTGATGCGGCGTGTGATCTCCACGATGGAGACCACACCAGAGAGTGGTTAGCCCAAGACCCCAGGCCAGTTGGCGAGACCTTTTTTGATGTTGCCGGGAATGTCCTGACGCCAAAGCTCCTGTGCGCGCAGGTTGGCGTTGAGATAGAGCACGTCCTCGTGGATGGTCCAGGCCTCGGGGATGGTCGGCGCAAGGTAACCTTTGGAGGCGGCGTAGGCACAGTATCCGCCAAAACGGGGCGCGTAAGTCTCTGGGTTGGCTTGGAACTTCGCCGCGTTTTGGGCGGAGGCAAAGCGCCAAGTTGCGCCGTTCCAGTCGACGAGGTTTGCGGCGGACCCCTCGACCGGTTTTTGCTCGGTGAAATAGGCCACCGGGTCGTAGCCATTGATCGCGATGGGGTTTTGAAACACTTCCGGTTCGCGGGCCAATGCGACCTGCGGTGTGAGGGCGTAAGCCAAAGGAGTTGCAGCAAAAAGGCCAAGGGCGGCGCGGCGTGTGAGCATTGTCTGTCCTCCGGTGTTGGAGGCAATATAGCGGTGCGTTTTGCGCTTTGGACCCCAGGTCACCAAGAGGTGAACTCTGTGTCAGAAGGAGAAGGGCGACCCAAAAATAGCCGCCTTTTGTGTATTTGGTGCAGGAGGTTACAGGACTTCGAACAGGCCTGCTGCGCCCATGCCGCCGCCGACACACATGGTGCAGACCACGTATTTGGCACCGCGGCGTTTGCCCTCGATCAGGGCGTTGCCAACCATACGCGCACCGGACATGCCGTAGGGGTGGCCGATGGAAATGGCGCCGCCATTGACGTTTAAGATCTCGTTGGGGATGCCCAACACACGGGCGGAGTGCAGCACCTGACAGGCAAAAGCTTCGTTGAGCTCCCAAAGGCCGATGTCGTCCATTTTCAGGCCGTGGGCTTTGAGGAGCTTGGGCACCGCGTGGATCGGGCCGATGCCCATTTCGTCTGGTTCAAGGCCGGCCGCCATCACGCCAACGTAGCGGCCCAGCGGCTCAAGGCCTTGTTTTTCCGCCATTTTGGCTTCCATGATCACCGAGGCTGAAGCGCCGTCAGACAATTGAGAGGCGTTGCCAGCGGTGATGTGTTGGCCTTGTTTCACCTGCTGGCCGTCTTTGAATACGGGGTTTAAGCCTTGCAGGTTTTCCAACGTGGTGGAAGGGCGGTTGCCCTCATCTTTTGCAAGCGTAACTTCTTGAAAGGACACTTCTTTGGTCTCTTTGTTCATCACACCTTTGGTGGAGGTCAGCGGCACAATTTCATCGTCAAACTTGCCCGCAGCCTGAGCGGCGGCAGTGCGGTGTTGGGATTGCAGCGCATAGGCGTCCTGATCCTCGCGGGTCACGCCGTAGCGCGCGGCAACAATCTCTGCGGTTTCTAACATGGTCATGTAGAGCGCAGGCTTGTGCGCCTTGATCCAGGGATCAACACGGCGGTCCATGCGCATTTTTTCGTTTTGTACCAAGGAGACAGACTCAACGCCGCCGCCTATGGCCACGTCCATGCCGTCATGCACAACCTGCTTGGCAGCTGTGGCGATGGCCATCAAGCCAGAGGCGCATTGGCGGTCGAGAGACATGCCTGCGACGGTTACAGGCAAGCCCGCGCGGATCACGGCCTGACGGGCGATGTTGCCGCCGGTGGCGCCTTGCTGAAGCGCAGCGCCGACAATGCAATCCTCAACCTCATGGCCTTCTAGACCTGCGCGAGAGACAGCATGGGAGACGGCGTGGCCGATCAATTCCTGCGCTTGGGTGTTGTTGAAAGCGCCGCGGTAGGCCTTGCCAATGGGCGTGCGGGCGGTGGAGACAATGAGGGCGTCGCGCATGTCTAAGAGTCCTGATTTTTCACGTCGGTTTTGCGTCTGTATCGCGTCTGTTTTGCGGAGGTGCGAATTGCGCGGCTCAGCTGGCCTGCGCGTAGGTTTCGACACCCTGTTCAAAACGCAGATTCTTCCACTGCGCGACCAGTGCGGGCTTGTCTTCACCTTTGATTTCGACAGTCACATTCCACTGCATTTCGATCACACCGGGTTGCGGCTCGGAGTATTTTGCCAGCGTGAAGCGGCCGCGAATTTCCGCCCCAGCTTTCACCGGGGCAACAAAGCGCACACGGTCAAACCCGTAGTTGATTCCGGTGCTTTCGGCTTCGGTGCGTGGCACCGCGTTGGCGATCATCTGGCTGAGCAGGGAGAGCGTCAGAAAGCCGGGCGCAACGGTGCCGCCATATGGCGTGTCTTTGGCCGCATCTGGATCTGTGTGAATGGCCTGAGCTTCGCCGGTGGCCTTGGCAAAGGCGTCGATCATGGCTTGGTCAATTTTGACCCATTTGGAGAGGCCAAATTCGCACCCCACGCCGTCTTCGAGTTTGAGGATTCTAGAAATCATGCCTCTGGCCTCCCAACCTATGTCCGCGCGTCAGCGCATTCCGCCATGCGGAAAGGGTTTCCGCTCTTGCCCTAAGAGACGGGATTCGGCGCCATCTGTCAATATGCGGAAATTAATTCCGCATAGCGGAATTGATGATAAGGCGAGCAAATTGTGCCCTCGGGAGGAGGGGGACACAGGTTAGGTGAACAGGTGGTTAGGTGCGTTTGCGCCTGCCGCGCATGACATGCACAAGGAACAATGCGCCTGCAGGCCAGAGGACCCAAAAGAAGCCGCTCCAAGAAAACAGGTTGATCATAACCAAGGCCGCTACAACGATGGCACCGCGCACAAAAGGGAGGCTCCTGCGTTCAGTGACCCACAGCGGGGCCGCTTGCAAAAGCCAAACTGTCAGCAAGACGAGGCCCGGCCAATGTGCCCAAAATCCGCGATCGGAGATGATGTCGACCAAACACAGGCCGGCGAAGATCAGGCCAAATTGTTTGGCCCGCCGGCTGAGACGGTCCTGAAGATCGTCATCCGTTGGTGCGGGCGGAACGGTCTCGGACCGCTTTTTGTTGAGCACCTCGTCAAACTCATCCTCCGGCCAGTCGCTGGCTTTGGGCTTGGCAGTGGGCTGCGCTTGGCTTTCGTGTGACTTGTCGCGGTTTGGCCGCTCAGGCTCCGGGACGTGCATTTTTGGTTCGGCCTGCGCCAAGTTGGCGACGCAATACACCTGCACACCTTCGGAGAAGTTCTTGGGGTGGCGCTCCCCAATGTAGTCAAAGCCCACAGAGAGTTTGCTGCGCACTTGATCGTAGACCTGTTGGGACAGCAAAATTCCGCCCGGTTCCGCCATACTTTGAAGTCGGGCGGCCAGGTTGACGCCCTCGCCAAGCAGATCTTCGCCATCCACCATCACATCCCCCAAGTGAATGCCAATGCGGAAGTTGAGCGCAGTTTCGGGATCGTGTTGCAGGTCGCCCAGCTCGCGTTGCACCTCAATTGCGCATTGCACAGCCTCAACCACAGACGGAAATTCCGCGATCAGACCATCGCCAGCAGTATTCGCGACCCGGCCGTGATGGCGGGAGATGAATTTTTTGAATACGGCGCGCGCTGCTTTGAGAGACCGGAGGCCTCCCTCCTCATTCAATTCCATCACACGGCTGTAGCCAGCGGCGTCTGCTGCAAGAATGGTTGTCAGCTTCCGTTGAATGTCGGAGGGCATATCAAAACTCTCATGTTAAAACGATTAACTTCAGTGCCACACATATGGGGCGAAGTGGGAATGGATCAAGTCCTATATACACAGGTTTGCCCAGGATTTTCTGTGTAAGACGTCACAGAGTGTTCTTGAGGCGGGGCGTACGACCTTGGTGCGCTTGCGGCGGTTCGCGCATGTGCCTAGGTTGGCGCGCAAAGCGGACAGGAGGAGAGCTGCCATGCATATGAGTGATCAACGCGAAATTGCGGCCCCGGTGGCTGAGGTCTGGGCGGCATTGCTGAGCGCGGACAGCCTGTTGCAGTGCGTGCCTGGCGCCAAAGAGGTCACAGGCAACGCCGAAGATGGCTTTGAAGCCACCGTGGTGCAGAAAGTTGGCCCGGTAAAGGCAACGTTCAAAGGCAAAGTGGTGTTGTCCAATTTGGTGGACGGCGAGAGCCTGACACTGACCGGAGAAGGCAAGGGCGGCGCGGCAGGTTTTGCCAAAGGTGCGGCGGATGTATCGTTGGCTGCAAGCGAGGCTGGCACGTTGTTGAGCTATGAAGTGGACGCCAAGGTGGGCGGCAAGCTTGCGCAACTGGGCAGCCGGCTGATTGACGGGTTTGCAAAGAAGATGGCGGATCAGTTTTTCACCAACTTACAGACCTCGTTGGAAGGGCCTGCTGAAGTGGTGGAAGACGCTGCGGAAGAGGGGGCAGGCGACGTTGAAGAAGGTGCGCCCAAGAAGAGCCTTTTGAAGCGTATGACGGGCGGTTGACCTAAGCGCTGTCTCTGAAATTTTCTAACAGAATGCGCCACTGGGCTTGTAGAGCGGTGCGGTGGTGCACATATCCCTCTGAAAATTTGCGCACTTGGCGCGGACTTGCCACCTGTTAGGGTGGCGCGCTCAAGATGTGCAGCCCGGAAGAGGGAGCCGGCAGTGATTGTAGACATAAAAGATTTGCGCAAAACCTACAAAGGTGGGTTTGAAGCGCTCAAAGGCGTGACATTGGGCATCAAAGAAGGCGAGATACTCGCGCTTCTGGGACCCAACGGCGCGGGAAAAACCACACTGATTTCCACGATCTGCGGGATCACCAATCCAAGTTCCGGATCGGTGACTGTGGGTGGTCATGACGTGGTGAAAGATTACCGCCCGGCGCGCTCGATGATTGGGCTTGTGCCGCAGGAGATCAACCTGGAGCCGTTCAATAAGGTGATCGACGTGGTCAGCTATTCGCGTGGATTGTTTGGCAAAAAAGCCAACCCAGCGAAGATTGAAGAGATTCTAAAACAGCTGTCTTTGTGGGACAAAAAAGACGCGCGGGTGATGGAGCTGTCCGGCGGCATGAAGCGACGTGTGCTGATTGCCAAGGCACTGAGCCACGAGCCCCGTGTGTTGTTCCTGGATGAACCAACGGCAGGCGTGGACGTGGAGCTGCGCAAGGACATGTGGGATGTGGTGGCTGAGCTCAAAGAGCAGGGCGTGACCATCATCCTGACCACCCACTACATCGAGGAAGCTGAGGCCATTGCCGACCGTGTTGGCGTGATCAACGGTGGTGAGTTGCTGTTGGTCGAAGAGAAAGCCGCGTTGATGCAGCGGTTGGGGCAGAAGACCTTGCAGGTGGACCTTCAGACACCGGTGGAAACCGTACCGGAGAGTCTTGCGAGCTATGACCTCGAGGTTGCAGAAGACGGCCACGCGCTGCGCTATCACTACGACACAAGCGGTGAGAGCACCGGCATCACCCGGCTTTTGGGAGATATCAGCGCGGCCGGGTTGCAGCTGAAAGATTTGCAGACAGATCAGTCGAGCCTTGAAGACATCTTTGTTGGTCTGGTGAAGGAGGGCGCGGCATGAATTTCACAGCAGTTTGGGCGATTTACTACTCGGAAATGGTGCGGTTTTTCCGAACCATTGCACAGAGTTTCATTTCTCCGGTGATCTCCACATCGCTGTATTTTGTGGTGTTTGGTGCCGCAATTGGTAGCCGGATCGACCAGGTGGAAGGCGTGAGCTACGGTGCGTTTATTGTGCCCGGTTTGATCATGCTATCGGTGATGACGCAGGCGTTGTCTAATGCCTCGTTTGGCATTTACTTCCCCAAGTTCATTGGCACGGTCTATGAGCTGCTCAGTGCGCCGATCAGCTTCTTTGAGATTGTGCTGGGGTTTGTTGGGGCGGCGGCCACCAAGGCGCTGTTCATTGGCGTGGTGATCCTTGTGACTGCCTCGCTGTTTGTGGATGTGCCGGTGACGCACCCCTGGGCCATGGTGCTGTTTTTGGTGCTGACCTGCGTCAGCTTTTCGCTGTTTGGCTTCATCATTGGAGTCTGGGCAGGCAACTTTGAGCAGTTGCAGCTGATCCCTCTGTTGGTGGTGACGCCGCTGGTGTTTCTTGGTGGGTCATTTTATTCGATCTCCATGTTGCCGCCGATTTGGCAGAAGATCACCCTGTTCAACCCGGTGGTGTATCTGATTTCCGGCTTCCGCTGGTCGTTCTTTGGCACCGCAGATGTGCCGGTGGGGCTTAGCCTGTTGGCGATCTTTGGGTTCACGTCGCTGTGCATGGTGATTATCTGGTGGATCTTCAAGACCGGCTGGCGCATCCGGGCATAAAGACAACGTGTGACGCGGGGTGACTCGCGTCACCCCAAGCTTTTTGATCACAAAAAACTCTTTCCTGAGGTGCTTGCCTTGTGAAACGCCCATGCGCATTCTAAATGCCATGGGATGAAACGCTTAAACCCTTTCGCAAAAAAAGCGCCCACGGTGGCAGTTGTACGCCTGCAAGGCATGATTGCTGCCGGCGGCCGTGGGCAATTAAACGACGCCAGCCTCGCGCCTTTGCTTGAGAAAGCCTTTGCCAAAGGCAAGCCTGCTGCGGTGGCGTTGGAAATCAACTCTCCCGGTGGCAGCCCGGTGCAAAGCGCGCTGATTGGCAGCCGTATTCGGCGATTGGCCGAAGAAAAAGACATTCCGGTGATTGCGTTTGTTGAGGATGTGGCCGCGTCTGGCGGCTATTGGCTCGCGGCAGCAGCGGATGAGATATTCGCCGACGAAAGTTCGGTTGTGGGCTCGATTGGCGTGATTTCGGCTGGATTTGGCGCCAATGTCTTCCTGTCCCGTCAGGGATTTGAGCGCCGGGTGTATACCGCTGGCAAAAGCAAATCGATGCTGGACCCGTTTAAGCCGGAACAGGCCGAAGACGTGGCGCGACTGAAGCGGATGTTGGAGCAAATTCACCAAAATTTCATCGCCCATGTGCAATCTCGGCGGGACGGTAAACTTGCCGACAATGACGACTTGTTCACCGGTGAAATCTGGATTGGATCGCAGGCGAAAGAGGTTGGCCTGATTGATGAGGTTGGCCATTTGGTGCCGGTGCTGAAGGCACGCTTTGGGGACAAGGTGAAGCTGCGCCGCTATGGCATCAAACGCTCGATGTGGCAGCGTTTTGGCGCGTCACTTGCCCAAGATGCGGTATCTGGTATCGAGGAACGCGCGCAGTTTGCGCGGTTTGGACTCTGAGGTGCTGGTAAAGATTGTCACTCTGTTTTTGGTTGGCATGGCGGTGCTTGCGATGTTTGGCAAACTCCGGTTTCCCGGACAAAAGCAGCTGCAATCCAAGAAATGCTCCAACTGCGGGCGCTTTAAAATTGGCAAGGGCCCGTGCCCCTGTCGGAAGGACATGGGGTAGAGAATGGAATGGTGGCTGGTATCGCTGGGGTTGGTGATCCTGCTTCTGGCTGGGGACGCGCTGGTACGTGGCGCTGTGAACCTGTCGTTGCGGATTGGGATCCCGGCTTTGATCGTCTCCCTGACGATTGTGGCCTTTGGTACTTCTGCGCCTGAACTTCTGATTTCGCTGCAAGCGGCGCTTAAAAACGCGCCGGGCATTGCGATTGGTAATGTCGTTGGCTCCAACATCGCCAACATCCTGCTTGTCTTGGGTATTCCGGCCATTTTAGCGCCGATCCACACCAGCCACTGCAACTCCAAACGCAATTTCATCATGATGATTGCGGCCACTTTACTGTTCATCGCGTTGGCGGCGGACGGGTTCTTCCGCATGGGCAATGGATTGGTTCTGTTGGGTGCGCTGGCTGTGGTGCTGACCAGCGCTTTCTATCAGGCGCGGTGCCACAAAAAGGCGGAAGCCGCCATGGTGATGGACGAGGAAGAGGTTGAGGGTGCGGACCCGGATATGCCGTGGTGGCGCATCATTGTCTTCCTTCTCTTGGGGCTGATCGGCCTGCCGTTGGGCGCAGACCTGATGGTGGACAACGCCGAGATCATTGCGCGGCGCTATGGCGTGAGTGACACGGTGATTGGCTTGACCCTGATTGCGTTGGGCACGTCGCTGCCTGAGCTGGCAACCACTGTGATGGCGGCCCTGCGCCGTCAGGCAGACGTGGCGCTGGGCAATGTGATTGGCTCCAACATGTTCAACCTGTTGGCCATTATCGGCATCACATCAATTGTGCATCCGATCCGCGTCGACCCGGACTTCTTCGATTTTGATTTCTGGGTGATGCTTGGCGCGTCGTTGCTGCTGATCCCGTTTGTTTTCCTGAAACGGGACATCACACGCATTTGGGGTGTTGTTCTCACCGCGCTCTATCTAACCTACATACTGATTACCCTGACCTGACTTAAGCGGAGGCTGACATGGCGCGGGCATTGGTGACTGGCGCCGGACAGCGGCTTGGGCAAGTGATGGCGGTTGCACTCGCGGAACGTGGCTTTGACGTGGCGGTGCACTGTGCGACCTCTGAGGAGGGCGCAGAGGAGACCGTGTCAGCAATTGGGGGCTATGGGCAAAAAGGCGTCGTTGTGCAGGCAGACCTGCTGGACGAGGTGCAGACCAAAGCTTTGTTTGCTCAGAGTGTTGTGGCGTTGGGTGGGCCGATCACCTGCTTGATCAACAATGCGTCGATCTTTGAGGATGACAGCTTGCAGACTTCAACCAGAGAGGGTTGGGATCGGCATATGGAGAGCAATCTGCGTGCCCCTTATGTTTTGACGCAGTTGATGGCGCAGCAGGGGCTTAAGGCGTCTTTGGACGCGGCTGGCGAGCCGGTGGCGGCTGGTCTTGTGGTGAACATGCTGGATCAGCGTATTCGCAACCTAACGCCGGAGTTCTCAACCTACACCTTGGCGAAGATGGGCCTCTGGGCGCTGACCCAAACGGCGGCACAGGGATTGGCCCCAGATATCCGGGTGAATGGCATCGCACCGGGGCCGACGCTTCAGGGGGCGCATCAGAGCGTTGCGGACTTTGCCAGTGAGCGTCATGGGACAGTGCTGAAGCGGGGCGTTGGACCGCAGGATATTGTCGCTGCCTTGAGGTATCTTCTGGATGCAAACGTCGTGACAGGGCAGGCAATTTGTGTGGATGGTGGGCAGCATTTAGGCTGGTGAGGCCTGGGGCAGCGACTTGTATATCGGGGGCTTGCTAAGTCAGGGAACGGCCAAATTGGGGGCAAAACAGATATGTCAGAGATAAGTTTTGCACCGGTCACGGTTCCGTTACATAAATTTTACATTTTCTTAATGATTTCAACGATTTGACGCATAGTCAAAAAAGTTTCCTTTAAAAACAAATGGTTACATTTGTGCCTATTTTTTAGGCAATGCGCCAAAAGCAGCCAAAAACAAGGGAAATCCGCGGAAGCCGGAAAGATATCTCCAGACTTATCCACAACTTCGGTGGATTTGTTTACCCTTGCGTCGGGACCGTCAAGATTGCAGCTAGAGCAAAAGAATCATATTTGAGTACACATGACTTCTGACAGCCCTATTGTTCCGGATGGCCCGACGGGACACAAATGTATACATAGCTACTTGAAAACGTTGGACGGTTCGCCCGGCGTGTACCGCATGCTTGATGCTCAGGCGCGGATTCTCTACGTCGGCAAGGCACGCAATTTGCGGGCACGGGTGTCGAACTATGCGCGGCCATCGGGGCATTCCGGGCGGATCGCACGGATGATCTCCGAAACATCGTCGATGATGTTTCTCACCACCAAGACGGAAACTGAGGCGCTGCTGCTTGAGCAGAACCTGATCAAACAGCTGAAGCCGAAGTACAACGTGCTGCTGCGGGACGACAAAAGTTTCCCCAATATTCTGGTCAGCCGCGCGCATGGGTTTCCGCAGATTAAGAAGCACCGTGGCGCGAAGAAAGAAAAAGGCAACTACTACGGGCCGTTTGCCAATGCGGGGGCGGTCACCCGTACGTTGAGCCAGCTGCAAAAGGTGTTTTTGCTGCGCAATTGTTCGGATGCACAGTTTGAGAGCCGGACGCGGCCATGTTTGCTGTTTCAGATCAAACGTTGCTCGGGGCCTTGTGTCGGGCGCATTTCGGAAAGCGACTACGCAGAAAGTGTGAGGGACGCGGAGCGGTTCTTGTCGGGGCGCTCAACGCAGATTCAGGAGACCTTGGCCAAGCAGATGCAGGCGGCATCCGAGGCGATGGAGTTTGAGAAAGCCGCGACATTGCGCGATCGCATTCGGGCGCTGACTTCGGTGCAGCAAACGCAGGGCATCAACCCGCGTGGCGTGGCGGAGGCGGATGTGATTGCGCTGCATCTGGAGAAGGGTCAGGCCTGTGTGCAGGTGTTCTTCATCCGAGCCAATCAGAACTGGGGCAACCGGGATTTCTATCCGCGCGTGGGTGTGGATGTGGAGGCAGCTGAGGTGCTGGAGGCTTTCATTGGGCAGTTCTATGACAGCAAGGAGCCGCCACGGCAATTGATCCTGTCTCATGCCATTGAAAACGCCGAGTTGATGTCGGAGGCGCTGGGGTCCAAGGCGGGGCGCAAGGTTGAGATCACCGTGCCCCAGCGCGGCGAGAAGGCAGAGCTTGTGGAAGGTGCGGCGCGGAATGCGCGGGAAAGCCTGGCCCGTAAAATGAGTGAGACCGCCACGCAGGCCAAGCTGCTGCAAGGGGTGGCGGAGGTGTTTGATCTTGACGGGCCGCCGCAGCGCATTGAGGTCTACGACAACAGCCACATTCAAGGCACCAATGCGGTGGGCGGCATGATTGTCGCCGGGCCGGAAGGGTTCATGAAAAACAGCTATCGCAAGTTCAACATCAAGGGGGATGACATCACGCCGGGGGATGACTTTGGCATGATGAAAGAGGTGTTGAACCGGCGGTTTAAGCGGTTGCTGAAGGAAGATCCGGATCGGGATAAAGGCATGTGGCCGGACCTTTTGTTGATCGATGGGGGCGCAGGGCAGGTGAGTGCGGTGCGTGAGATCATGGAGGAGTATGGCGTCGAGGATGTGCCGATGGTGGGGGTGGCCAAAGGCGTGGACCGCGACCACGGCAAAGAAGAATTCCACCGGGTGGGCAAACGCGTGATGGCGCTGCGGCGCAATGATCCGGTGCTGTATTTTGTGCAACGGCTGCGCGATGAGGCGCATAGGTTTGCGATTGGCACGCACCGTGCAAAACGCGCCAAAGCCGTGGGTGCAACACCTTTGGATGACGTGCCAGGCGTGGGCGCGACGCGTAAGCGGGCTTTGTTGGCACATTTTGGCAGCGC
>NZ_CAJXIV010000094.1 GCF_913054185.1 uncultured Shimia sp. | reverse complement strand
GCCCGAAATAATTTCAATCAGCTCGTTGGTGATCACAGCCTGACGCGAGCGGTTATACTCGATTGTCAGCTTGTCGATCATGTCACCCGCGTTGCGGGTCGCATTGTCCATCGCGCTCATCCGGGCACCCTGTTCAGAGGCACCATTTTCCAGCAGTGCGGCAAAAATCTGTGTCGCAACTCCGCGCGGCAGCAGATCAGCCAAAAGGGCTTCTTCGCTGGGCTCGTAGTCATACAGAGTGCTTGCACCTTCCGCGTCCGCGTCAAACGCGGCCGGAATGATCTGCTGCTCAGTTGGGATCTGGCTCACAACGTTTACGAACTTCGAATAGAAGATCGTAGCGACATCAAACTCACCCGCGTCAAAGCGCACGAGAATGTCACGGGCAATGCCTTGAGCGTCATCGTAACCCACGCGTTTGACCTCTGTCAGGTCAACGTGGCCTACAAAGTCGTCGCCCAAATCACGTTTGATCGCATCACGGCCTTTTTTGCCGACTGTCAAAACCTTAACGGCTTTGCCTTCAGCTTTCAGTTCCGCGGCTTTCGCGCGTGCCAACTTGGAGATGTTCGCGTTGAAACCACCACACAAACCCCGTTCCGCAGTCATCACCACCAACAGGTGGGTTTGATCGCTTCCGGTGCCCGAGAGCAGCTTCGGTGCTGAATCAGATCCGCCAACCGAGGCCGCGAGCCCACCCAGAACAGCGTTAAACCGTTCTGTGTAAGGCCGCGATTGCTCAGCAGCTTCCTGCGCGCGGCGAAGCTTCGCCGCAGCAACCATTTGCATGGCTTTGGTGATCTTGCGCGTGTTCTTTACGCTCGAGATCCGGTTTTTTAGGTCCTTAAGATTTGGCATCTGTGAGACCTTTCTTACGCGAAGTCAGCGACGAATGCGTCCAGCGCTGCTTTGACTTTGTCTGCGGCATCACCCTTGATCTTAGGATCTTCGTCGGTGATCCACTGAAGCAGATCCGCGTTTTTCGTGCGCAGATGTGTCAGCATCGCTTCTTCGAAACGACCCACGTCGGACACGTCGATCTTGTCGAGGTAGCCGTTCACGCCAGCAAAAATCACACAAACGATTTCCGCGTTGGTCAGCGGCGAATACTGTGGCTGTTTCATCAGCTCGGTCAGACGTGCACCACGGTTCAGCAACTGCTGAGTTGCGGCATCAAGGTCGGAACCAAACTGAGCAAACGCAGCCATTTCACGGTACTGAGCCAGGCTCAGTTTCACTGGACCAGCAACCGAAGACATCGCTTTGGTTTGGGCCGACGAACCAACACGGGAAACCGACAGACCGGTGTTCACAGCAGGACGGATACCTTGGTAGAACAGTTCGGTTTCCAGGAAGATCTGACCGTCGGTGATCGAAATCACGTTGGTTGGAATAAACGCGGAAACGTCGCCACCTTGGGTTTCGATGATTGGCAGCGCGGTGAGCGAGCCGGAACCGAAATCTTCGTTCAGCTTCGCAGAACGCTCAAGCAGACGTGAGTGGAGATAGAAAACGTCACCAGGATAAGCTTCACGTCCGGGTGGACGACGCAGCAGCAGGGACATTTGACGATACGCAACAGCTTGCTTGGACAAATCATCATAGATGATCAGAGCGTGCTTGCCGTTGTCGCGGAAGTACTCGGCCATCGCAGTCGCGGCGTAAGGCGCGAGGAACTGCAAAGGGGCAGGTTCAGAAGCGGTTGCCGCAACAACAATGGAATATTCCATTGCGCCGGATTCTTCCAACTTCTTCACCAACTGAGCAACGGTCGAGCGCTTCTGGCCGATCGCAACGTACACACAGTACAGCTTTTTGCTTTCGTCGTCGCCAGCAGCTTCGTTGTAAGACTTCTGGTTCAGGATCGCATCCAGAGCCACAGCCGACTTACCAGTCTGACGGTCACCAATGATCAGCTCACGCTGGCCACGGCCAATTGGGATCATCGCGTCAACGGACTTCAGGCCAGTGGCCATTGGCTCGTGTACGGATTTACGTGGGATAATGCCCGGTGCTTTCACGTCTGCAACGCCGCGGGTGTCCGATTTGATCGGGCCCTTGCCGTCCAGCGGATTGCCCAGACCGTCAACAACGCGGCCCAGAAGGCCTTCACCTGTTGGGACGTCCACGATGGAGTTGGTACGCTTAACTGTGTCACCTTCTTTGATGTCACGGTCAGAACCAAAGATAACAACACCAACGTTGTCGCTCTCAAGGTTCAGCGCCATGCCTTGAATACCACCTGGGAATTCAACCATCTCACCCGCTTGGACATTGTCCAGGCCGTAGACGCGCGCAATACCGTCACCGACGGAAAGCACACGGCCGACTTCGGCCACTTCGGCCTCCTGGCCAAAGTTTTTAATCTGCTCCTTAAGGATCGCAGAGATTTCGGCTGCTTGGATACCCATTATCCGACCTCTTTCATTGCATTCTGGAGGGAAGCGAGCTTGGAGCGGATCGACGTGTCGATCATCTTCGAGCCCACTTTAACTACAAGACCGCCAACGAGGCTCTCGTCGACGGTCGCGTTGATTTTGACGTCTTTGCCCACACGAGCTGCCAGCGTTTTGGCCAGCTTGTCGATCTGGGTTTTGGTCAAAGCTTTGGCGGTGGTGACATCTGCGGTCACTTCGCCTTTGTTCTCAGCAATCATTGCCTGCAGGTGCTCAATCAGCTGCGGCAGTACAAACAGACGGCGCTTCTGCGCCATCAGAGCCAGCGACTTGCTTAGCACCGGCTGCAAAGCCAACTTGGAGGCGACTGCGCTGATCGCAGCTTCCTGCTCATCGCGGCTGATCAGCGGCGAATGAATCAGGTCACGCAGCTCGGCGCTTTCGCCCAGGGCTGCGTTGAGGTCTACAAGACCGCTTTCCAATTTGGTCAGCGCCTTGTTCTCGAGTGCGATCTCAAAGACCGCAGTGGCATAGCGTTCCGCAATGCCGGAGGAGATCGAAGCTGGTTCGGACACGTCCACCCTTCCGCTCGCTTGCCTCACGCTCTGCATACAATTGTATGCATACCGCAAGGACGTTTCATTACCTCGGGACTAACGAGGCGTTAAATTCCGTCGCGGGTGTAGCAGAGGCTTGCGCAGCTAGCAACATTGTTTGATGTAATCGCCTATGCCGGGAAAGGCCTATTTTATAAGGCTTTGGGCCAAGTGCGACCCTTTGCCTGTTAACTCTGGGGCAAAAAGTGTTTCCCAAACATCCGTTTTTGTCGAATCCCGCCTGCCAAACGAACCTGACAAAAACCTGACGTAGAGACAATTTTCTCTACTTAAGGGCCCGTGGAGGTCCATTCACACCCCGTAAACACGACACCATCAACACATTCTCAATCCAAATCGGAGCTTATTACCCATGGGGATTTAGTACCTGATTCTAAGTGTGGGGATATTATGGGACCTTTAATTCTATTGTCATTGCTGGGCCTCGGCGCAGCCACCGCTTTTGTTGACGTTGGCGAAACCGAAACGACCGGGGATCCGGTACGAGACGACACGGATTCCGAGGACAACGACATGCTGGCCGAAGACCAGCAACCCGCCAACTTGGTTGATCTGGTCGGAACACCAGAAACAGGTGAAGGTATTGACCTTGTGCAGCCGGAATTTACCCAAGACGAGGCAGAACTGGACGGCCCAACCACCTACGGCACAGATGACAACGACACGTTGTATGCCCGTGGCGAAGAGAACATTGACGCTGGTGCTGGCAATGACACGCTCAAATCCTTTGGCGAGGGCATGATTCTTGGCGGCGAAGGCAACGATGTGTTTGACCTTGGCGGCACGGCCGAAGGCCACGGTGGCGCAGGCGAAGACTACATGCACATTTCCGATGCGGCCTCCGGCTTTGGTGGCGAGGGCGACGACACATTTTTCCTCCAACACAACAACTCTGCGGACGACGGTGCGGCTACTGCGGATGGCGGCGACGGCGACGATACCTTCGTTATGAAGCCGCTTTCTGGCCTACCGGAAGAAGCAGTGTCTCACGTCCTGACCGGCGGCGAAGGCGCGGACGTCTACGCTTTTGACATCGACGGTGCCACTGCGATCCGAGACGGAGACGACAATCAGATCATCGCCACCATCACAGACTTTGATCCTGACGAAGACATGCTGTTGCTTGATCTGGGCGCAATGCCCAGTTTTGACGATGTTGACGAGTTGCCCCTTCCTGAGGTCTCCACCACCGAAGATCCGGACGGCGCGTTTGTGGATGTCCACTTCAGCTGGACCAACCCGCTTAACGATGACAACGTCGAAACCCGCACTGTCCGTCTCGAAGGCCTGTTCGAATTCGACACCAGCAACGTCCAGTTGACCAGCGTGTTTGATCCAGACAGTCATCACAACGAAGACGACACCGGCGAGGGTGACGCGCACCGCCTCTATGCCCTGACGCCAACCGAGGGCAGCGATGAAGCGGACGCGCTGACGCTCAGCGAAGACACCGCCACTGTTTTGAAAGGCGGAGACGACACGGTCGAAATCACCGATGGTACGCATCTGATATACGGCGGCGAAGGCAACGACAGCATCGAAGTTACTGAAGCTGGCGATGGCGCGGCACAGCTGTTTGGCGGCGAAGGGGATGACGTTTTGACCGCTGATCTGATCCAAAACAACGACACCGCACTCTTTGGCGGGGACGGTGACGATTCCATCACTTTTGGCATGGGTCACTATGTTGAAGGCGGCGAAGGCTCCGACACGTTGGTGTTGAATCTGCATGAAGACGCGATGGATCAAGGCCCTGCCGTGATCAAACAACTGAGCGGCAACCACCTCACGATAAACATCCCTGCCGGACTGGAAGGCGAAGTTGACGTGGTCAACCACACCTACAGCAACGGCTTCGAAGTTGCCTATTCAGAGGTGTTTGTCGGCGATGTCTCAATCTTGAAGGTTATGGAAGAAGACTTTGCCACTGGTGTCGGCATCGCGGAAGAAGATCCACGCTTGGAGATCCTGCGCGCCGCCTAAGCCCAGCCCCCTTAAGCCGGGGCAACCTCCGGCTTGGGATTTAACACACTCAATGGCTTCCTGACACGTGCGGACACGCCGGGTCCGGTTGGCGCGTGGACGCGCTTGCTGGCTTCCACAATCAGCACCCCGCCTGCCATGACGGGCGAGACTGTTTTGCCAATCCCTTCCCAAAGGGCACCGGTTTTACGCCAAAACCGCTTATGACTTGGCGGTTGATACAAGGTCGCGCGGTGGCGCTCCGGCATAAAACCATGCTCGCGCAGCTGGGTCTCCAATTGCCCAGCTGAATAGGGCCTCCCAAAGCCAAACGGTGTCTTATCACTGCTCGACCACATGCCGGTACGATGTGGCACCACAAACAAGGCACGCCCGCCCGGCCCCAATACACGATGCGCCTCGGTCAACACGTCGCTGGGCCGCTCGCTTGTTTCCAGGCCGTGCATCAACACCAGCCGATCGACACGCCCCGTATCCAACGGCCAAAGCGTTTCCTCACACAACACAGACACATTGGCCATGCCCGCAGGCCAAGGCATCACGCCCTGTGGCGCCGGCATCAAGCCAATCACCCGCCGCGCATCGGACAGATAGGGTCGCAGCAACGGCACTGCAAAGCCAAACCCCGCCACCGTCTGGCCTTTGACTTCAGCCTCGGGCCAAAGCTCCAACACCTCATCCCGCACAGCCTTTTGGGCCGCGCGCCCCAAGGTGCTGCGGTAATAAAAATTTCGAAGATCCTGCACGTCAAGATGCATTGCACCCGGCTCCCCGATAGGCAAATCTAGAACTAACATAACAACACAGAGGCGGATTTCCATGCCCCATGAGATTGTCACCATCCCCTGCCTGTCCGACAACTACGCCTTTCTGATCCACGACCCGACCACCGGTGCCACCGCGCTGGTGGATGCACCGGAACCTGGCCCGATTTTGGCGGAGCTCAAACGCCGCAATTGGACGCTCACCCACATCTTGCTCACCCACCACCACTGGGACCATATCGATGGTCTGCCTGACATTCTTGCCACCCATCCTGCCAAAGTGATCGGCGCCAAAGCCGACGCCCATCGCTTGCCTTCTCTCGATCTGGCCGTCACAGAAGGTGAGACCTTCGACTTTGCAGGCGAACCTGTCTCTGTCTTGGATGTGTCCGGTCACACCGTGGGTCACATCGCTTTTCACTTCCCGGATACCGCCGCCGTGTTCACCGGTGACAGCCTGATGGCCATGGGCTGTGGCCGCCTGTTTGAAGGCACCCCGGCGCAGATGTTTGACAGCCTCACAAAACTCGCGGCCCTGCCAGACGAGACCACCGTGTGCTCCGGCCATGAATACACCACATCCAACTGCGCTTTTGCCGCTTCCCTTGGCAACAACGATGCAAATGTGGCAAAGCGCATATCTGATACCGCCGAGATGCGCGCCAAAGGGATGGCCACGGTTCCTTCAAGCCTTGGATTGGAAAAACAAACCAATCCCTTCCTGCGCAGTGCTGATCCTGCCTTGCAAAAGGCCCTTGGCATACAAGGCGCTGCCCCGGTCGACGTCTTCACCGAGGTGCGCAAACAAAAAGACTCTTTTTGATCAGACACACCAAAACAGACGCAAATCCAATGTAGACACGCTCAATAGGACGGCGGTTCACGTGCAAGTGACCCAACCAGAGGCTGAATAGACAGAAATCTGCATCAAATTTTGCAGAAAGTCCTTGAAGACCGCCGTCAATCGACCAAACTTTAATACAACGACCCTATGGTGAAGGAAGGGCCACCCGCCTTCATCGAACCCCGGAGGGAGCAGTCACACCGTGCCGTCATTTTCGAACTCACTAGAACAAGCCATCCACGCCGCGCTCGCGCAGGCCAACCAGCGCAAACATGAATTTGCCACGCTGGAGCACTTGCTCCTGTCGCTGCTGGATGAGCCCGATGCCCTGCGCGTGATGCAAGCTTGTGGCGTGAACGTCGACGAGCTGCGCAAAGACCTTGAGGACTTCATTGACGATGACCTGTCCAATCTGGTCACCGACATTGAAGGCTCTGAAGCTGTGCCAACAGCCGCATTCCAGCGTGTAATCCAACGCGCTGCTATTCACGTTCAAAGCTCCGGGCGCACCGAAGTGACCGGCGCCAACGTACTGGTCGCCATCTTTGCTGAACGCGAATCCAACGCTGCCTACTTCCTGCAGGAGCAAGATATGACCCGCTATGACGCGGTCAACTTTATCGCGCATGGTGTTGCCAAAGATCCGGCCTTTGGCGAAGCCCGCCCGGTCAGCGGCGCGGACGACGAACAGGAGCAGCGCATCGAAGCTGCCGCCGAAGGCGGCGAGGCCAAAGAGAGCGCTCTGGCCAAATACTGTGTTGATTTGAACGTGAAAGCCAACAAGGGCGACGTCGACCCGCTGATTGGCCGCGATCACGAGGTGGAGCGCTGCATTCAGGTGCTTTGCCGCCGCCGCAAAAACAACCCGCTTCTGGTGGGCGATCCCGGCGTGGGCAAAACCGCGATTGCCGAAGGTCTCGCGCGCAAAATTGTGAACGGCGATATTCCAGAGGTTCTGTCTGAGACCACCATCTATTCCCTCGACATGGGCGCGTTGCTTGCAGGCACCCGCTACCGCGGCGATTTTGAAGAACGCCTGAAAGCTGTGGTCACCGAGTTGGAAGAACACCCCGACGCCGTGCTGTTTATCGACGAAATCCACACCGTGATTGGGGCTGGTGCCACATCCGGTGGTGCGATGGATGCGTCCAACCTGCTGAAACCTGCTCTTCAGGGCGGCAAACTGCGCACCATGGGCTCCACCACCTACAAAGAGTTCCGCCAGCACTTTGAGAAAGACCGTGCGCTGGCCCGTCGCTTCCAAAAAATCGACGTGAACGAGCCTAATGTGCCCGACAGCATCAAAATTCTGCGCGGTCTCAAAGAGTACTTTGAGGCACATCACAGCGTGAAATACACCGCTGATGCGATCAAAACTGCCGTGGAACTGTCCGCGCGCTACATCAATGACCGCAAACTGCCGGACAAAGCCATCGACGTCATCGACGAAGCGGGCGCTGCGCAGCATCTTGTGGCTGCCTCCAAGCGTCGCAAAACCATTGGTGTAAAGGAAATCGAGGCTGTGGTGGCCAAGATCGCCCGCATCCCGCCCAAAAGCGTCTCCAAAGACGACGCCGAAGTGCTCAAGGATTTGGAAAAATCCCTCAAGCGCGTGGTGTTTGGTCAGGACAAAGCGATCGAGTCACTGTCCTCTGCCATCAAACTGGCCCGTGCAGGACTGCGTGAACCTGAAAAGCCCATCGGCAACTACCTGTTTGCTGGTCCAACTGGTGTGGGCAAAACCGAAGTCGCAAAACAACTGGCCGACACGCTAGGCGTGGAACTGCTGCGCTTTGACATGTCCGAATACATGGAGAAACACGCGGTCTCCCGCCTGATCGGTGCGCCTCCCGGCTATGTTGGTTTTGACCAGGGCGGCCTGCTCACCGACGGCGTGGATCAACATCCGCATTGTGTGCTGTTGCTTGACGAGATGGAGAAAGCCCACCCCGACGTCTACAACATCCTGCTGCAAGTGATGGACAATGGTGAGTTGACCGATCACAACGGCCGGACCGTGAGCTTCCGCAACGTGGTTGTGATCATGACCTCCAACGCGGGCGCATCGGAACAGGCAAAAGCCGCCATCGGCTTTGGACGCGACCGTCGCGAAGGCGAAGACACCGCCGCGATCGAGCGTACGTTTACACCTGAATTCCGCAACCGTCTGGACGCGGTGATCTCCTTCGCACCACTGCCCAAAGAGGTCATCTTGCAGGTGGTCGAGAAGTTTGTGCTGCAGCTTGAGGCGCAGCTGATGGACCGCAATGTGACCATTGAGTTGACCCCAAAAGCCGCGCAATGGCTGGCAGACAAAGGCTATGATGATCGCATGGGCGCACGTCCACTTGGCCGTGTTATTCAGGAACACATCAAGAAACCACTGGCTGAGGAGCTGCTATTTGGCAAATTGGCCAAAGGCGGTGTGGTCAAGGTGAAGGTCAAGAACGGCGAATTGCTGCTTGATCTGGCCGGCCCTGACAGCCCCCGTATCACCGGCGACAAGCCACCGCTGCTGACAGCGGAGTGATGCGGACACACAGTCTTGCACTGATTGGCGCGCTCGCAGCTTTTCCGGCTGCGGGCGCGCCGACGTTTTCACTGCCCGTGGATTGCGAGTTGGGTGAGACATGCTTCATTCAAAACTACGTCGACCACGATGAAAGCGATGGTCACCTCGATCACACCTGCGGCCCGCTCTCTTATGACGGCCACAAAGGCACCGATTTTGCTCTGCCCACCACCGATGCCATGGACGCCGGAGTAAACGTGATGGCCGCGGCCAATGGCGTGGTTCTGGGCACGCGAGATGGCATGATCGACAAAGTGATCGCCACCGAAGACATCCCCAATCTCAATGGCAAAGACTGCGGCAACGGGCTCTCAATCGATCACGGAGACGGTTGGGTCAGCCAATATTGCCACATGAAACAAGGTTCCGTGGCTGTGTCTCAAGGTGATAAAATCGCACGTGGTCAGGTGCTGGGCCAAATTGGTCTCTCCGGCCGCACGCAGTTCCCCCATCTTCATATCTCCATCCGCCAAGGCAACCGTGTGGTGGATCCTTTTGCGCCTGACCATCTGGGTGTCTGCGGAGAAGCCAATGACAAGCTCTGGGATGATGGCATTGACTACGTTGGCGGCGGGTTGATCCGCATCGGATTTGAAGTTGGTGTGCCAAAATTCGCGTCCATCAAGTCCGGCATGGCCGGTCGCGTCCGCGTGCCTTCGCAAGCCAAAGCTTTGGTTCTTTTTGGCTACGCCTTTGGCAGCCGGCCCAACGACAAAATGACGCTCACTATCACCGGGCCACAAGGATCGGTGTTTGATCACACGGTCATCCTGGAGAAAACTCAGGCGCAGTATTTCCGCGCAGGTGGCAAACGCACCCCAATTGGCGGCTGGCCCAAGGGCACCTATCAGGGTGCAGTCACAATCACGCGCGATGGCACCCAACTGGACCATCAAGCCATCACGCTTACAGTGGACTAACCGCGTCTATTTCTCTGTGAACTTCAACTCAATCCGACGATTGCGCGCCCGCGCCTCTGCCGTATCTTCGGGGTCAACCGGCTGAAATTGACCAAACCCATTGGCCGACAACCGCTGTGGCGGCAAGCCCAGAACGTCGATCATATACCGAACCACAGACAGCGCCCGCGCTTGGCTCAACTCCCAGTTATCCGCAAACGCGCCGCCATAAATTGGCACGTCATCCGTGTGGCCGTCCACACGCAAGATCCAGTTGATATTGCTGGGAATATCGTCAATCACGCTCTGTAGGATACCAGCCACCTTGGCAACCTCTGCCTGCCCCTCAAACGACAGATCTGCGCCGCCAGGTGGAAACAGCACTTCGGAGGAGAACACAAACCGGTCGCCAACTATGCGTACACCTTCCTGCGCACCAAGAAGGCTCCGCAGCTGTCCAAAAAACTCAGAGCGATACTGCTCCAGATCTTTGGTCTGGTTCTGCAGCGCAATCTTCTCCTGCTCAAGCCGGATACGCTCCGCCTCTTCCAGAAGCCGCCGCTTACGCTCCTCCGCTGCGGCTCGCGCCAGCGCCGCATTGAGATCCGATCCCAGCGCCTCAAGCTGCACATTTGCCGCCACATCTTTCTCGGCGTATTCGTCCAAAATGGTCTGCAACTGGCCCAATTGCGTGCGCAACGCGCCAATCTGCTGATTGAGCGCAGCAATTTGGCGCAGGCTTTCCGCCGACTTGGCTTCTTCTGCGGACAGCGCCTTGTTGGCCTCAGCCAGCAAAGCATCGCGTCGCTCGGCTTCTGTCAAAGCATCAACTTGCCCCGCTTCCGCTACCTTTTGCGCGGCCAAGGCCTTGGCCAATTCCTCTTCGACGTTCAGCACATCCCGCAGCTTTTGTTCCGCCGCCAGTTTTGCTGCCAACGCGGACGCCAACCGCTCCCGCAACGACGATCCACCGGCTTGAGCATTGACCTGCGCCGCAACCGCAGCCGCCAATTGCTCTTCCAGATCGGCCACTTGTGCGGTCAAACCTTCAGCTGTCGCAGCCGCCTCAGCGCCTTGCGATTCCGCCGCCAACTTCGCGGCCAAAGCCTCAGCCAACTGCGCCTCAAGTTCCTGCAAATCAGACCGACGCTCGCCAACTTGCGCTTCGGCCGTGGCCCGCGCTGCCACCTCTGCCACCAGCTGGTTCTGCAACGCGCTCACGGTGCGCCGGTTTTCTTCCAGCCCCAACAGCGCCGCCGCCAACTCCGCTTTCACCGAGGCAAGTTCACCTTCACGCGCATCTCGCTCTGCTTCTGCCGTGGCCAGCAAAAGCACGGTTTCTTCTAAACTCGCGTCAACGCTCTGCCCTGCCACCAACGCCGCCGCCAGTTTCAGATCCAGATCTTCGCGCGCAGCTTCGGCAGCCGCCAACATCGTCAACGTGTTTTCAGCCTCCTTGCGCTGCGCCTCAAGCGCCAGCGTCATCGCCGTCAGTTCCGCATCCGCGTTTTCAAGCCGTTTTCGCAACTCTTCCGCGGCCGCTGCTTCCAGCACACGCCGCTGCTCTTCTGCGGTCAGCGCCTTGTCCAGCTGATCAGCCTCCGCCGCCAACTCGTCAATCTGTTGTTCGTTGGCCGCGACCTCTGTGCGCAAACTGTCGATCAACGCCTGCATGGCGTCCGCTTCCGCCGCGGCCAGCCGCGCAGTTTCAACACCCGCATCAATTTCGCTGCGCGCCTGCGCCAGCGCCAGGTTCAATGCTTCGCGCTCATCAATCAGCGTCTCACGATCGCCTTCCAGCGTCGCAATTTCGGCCCGCGCCTCATTCCGTTGCGCCAATAGCGTTGCGACCTGTGCTTCAAAACTGGTGATTTGTGTGCGCGCCGCATCCAAAGCCGCCGCCTGCGCATCCCGCGTGGCTGTCAGCGCAGAAATCAACGCGTCCTGCTCTCGCAACTGGGTTTCTCGATCGCCCAACGTGGCCGACAAACCGCCAATTTCGGTTTCAAGCTCCTGCGCCCGTGTCCGCTCCAACCCCAAAGCATCCGCCAATGCGGCCACCTCTGACTGCAGTGTGTTGAGCTCTGAATCTTTCTCGGTGATGGTCTCTGACAGTACAAACTGCACGATCATAAAGATCGTCAGCACAAACATCAGAACCAGCAAAAGGCCGGTCATTGCGTCTACAAAGCCGGGCCAAATACTGGCTTGAAAGCGTTGTCCAGTGCGTCGGGACAGGGCCATGGCTTAGCCCTCCTTGCCGCCCTTGGGCGCTGGTGGACGTTTCAATTGCACCTTGGTGACGGGCCCTTTGGTTTCGCCGTCCATGGCGTTGCCAACCCGGCGCAGCACCCGTGCGATCCCGTTCAACTCGGTGCGCAGCTCGGTCATGCTTTCCTGACGACCCGCGGAAATTTCTTCCAAAATGCGCAACATCTGAACGTCAATTGAGCGCAACCGCATCCGGCTTTCCGCATCCATGCCACCGTCCAAACCGCCGCCGTCAGACAATTGCGAGACCAGTTTTTCCTGCCCCTCCGCAATGCGCAACAAGGCCTGCGTTGCCGCGTCCTGTGTTTCAAGCCGATCGGTCATGCGGTGCATTGCCTCAAGCAATGCAGCCATATCGCCCCCGCTTTCGCCGCGCACCTGTGCCGTTTGCACCATGGTTTCGCGCAGCTGATCCAGCTGGCCGGACATGTGCTCAAACGCAGCGCCCAACACCGAAACGTCACCGCCGTCTCCATCGCCGGAGGAAAAGCCAACACGTGTGAATGAGCTCAACCACTCTTCCAATTCACGGTAAAATCGGTTCTGCCCGTGGCTTGCAAACAGCTCCAAGAGCCCCACCACAAGCGAGCCCGCCAGGCCCAGCAGCGAGGAGGCAAACGCCACGCCCATGCCGCCCAACTGGCTTTCCAAACCGTCCATCAGGCGGCTCACCACGTCTATACTGGATTCACCCCCGCCCAAATCGAGGCTTTTGATGGTGTCCACCACCGCCGGAACCGTGGTCGCCAGACCATAAAACGTGCCCAACAGACCGAGGAAGATCAGCAGGTTGACAATATAGCGCGTGATTTCACGCCCTTCATCGATCCGCGTCGCAACTGACTCCAAAATGGAACTTGTCGAGGTCGAGGAAATTTGCCCATGCATCCCGCGCTCACGCAGCAGGCTGGCCAATGGCGCCAGCAATGTGGGTGGGTTGGCGGCGTCATGGCCTTCCAGACGTCCAGCAAAACCTTCAATCCAACGCACCGATCGGAACAGCGAAAGCACTTGGGCAAAGGTTGCGGCCACACCAACCAAAAACACAAAGAAGATAAAGCCGTTAAGCTCAGGGTTGGCGGTGAACACCGGCAACACTTGAGGCAAGGCCACATAACCCACGGCGGCCACAAGCCCCAAGACAACCAGCATCTGAAGAATCTGGAAGGTCGGTTTAGAGAAATGCGGCTCGACTGTACGGTCCGGCTGATCCATTTAGATGGGTCCTGACGCTTTGTTTTTCTGCGCTCACCCTACTGCCATGTCCCTGCCCTGCCAAGGAATTTCGCCGATTTTGGTACGACGGCCTTCAGGCAGCGGTCAATCTGCGCACTTCTTGGGACAACCACTTCAGGTCGCCATCCTCAATGCCCAGTTCAAAAAGATGGCTGGCCGTGTTGTGCAGGTACTCTGTGTTGGGTCCACGCCCGCCCACAGCAGTTGAAATGATCCGCGCCTGCTCATCCAACGACAGGTGACAATACTGCACGTGATCGGGATCAATCACATAGGTCACAGCCTGCACGGCACGTCCATCGCGCAAGGTCAAAGGCAGTGTTTCCTCAAGATAAGCCGAACTCACCAACTCCCGTTCGCGCAAATAATCCAAGGTGCGCGCTTCATGTCCATCTGCCACCTTCAACGCCACCCCCTGACAATGGGCGCCGACTTCTGCGTCCAGAGCCAAAACAAGCCCCGGATCCTCCACGGTGCCACGGTGGTGAATGGAGCGCATGCAAAAGCTGCGATGCCACCCGTCCAAACGGGCAACCGCCTGCTCCGCGACCTCAAATCCCGGGTTCCACAAAAGCGATCCGTATCCAAATACCCACATAGTCTGCCTCTGGTCCTGCTGGCTTTGCGCCGTTAAACACCAAACGGACACTGTGAGAAAGGCCCTACCATGATGAGATTGCTGACCCTGCTTGTGCTTTTGGCCGCTTTGGCGTGGTCCGGCTTCTGGCTTCTGGGCTACGGCGCGCTCACAGCAGCCGTGCCAATCTGGTTCGAAGACCGCCGCGCAGAGGGTTGGGTAGCTGAATATGACACCCTATCGGTGTCCGGTTTCCCAAGCCGTTTGGACAGCACACTAGAAAACCTCACTTTGGCCGATCCACAAACCGGCGTTGCTTGGGAGGCGCCGTTTTTCAACATGCACGCTCTGACCTACCGCCCCAATCACGTGATTGCGGTCTGGCCCAACACGCAAACCCTCGCCATTCCTGGCGAAAAGCTCTCCATAACCACCGGCGACATGCGAGCTTCCCTGGTGCTTGATCCCGGCACCGACCTTACACTCAGCCGCGCCAACCTTGCGATTGAAAGCCTCGGCGTGACCTCAACCGCCAGCTGGCAACTGGCCGCCAGCGCTATCAACCTTGCCATGCATCGCGATGCGGAAAACGCCGCCACCTATCGCGTCGCGTTCAAGGCCGACACGCTGACGCCGCCTGTCGGGTTTGCCCTGCCAAATGGCATCGACCTGCCGCGCAGTTTCTCAAGTTTTCGCGCCGACCTCACCGCCAGTTTTGATCGTCCGTGGGACCGCACCGCCATCGAACATTCCCGCCCCCAACCGGTTTCTCTTAACCTGACATTGGCGGAGATCATTTGGGGTGATTTGCAACTTCACGCGGCAGGAAACGTCACCATCGACACCTCTGGCTTTCCTACTGGCGAGGTCACCATACGTGCCGTCAACTGGCGTGACCTCTTGGAAGTGGCCCGTCATTCCGGCCACCTGCCTGTGCCCGTGATCGACACGGTGGAACAAGCGCTAGGCTTTGTGGCGCAGCTGTCCGGCAAGGCAAATGAGCTCGACATTCCGCTGACATTTGCAAATGGCGCAACAAAATTAGGGCCGCTGCCCATCGGCCCGGCCCCGCGCATTTTTCTCCGCTAAGAACGCAGTTCAGCGACAGTAAGCCCCGCCGCGATGTTTCGCAGTATCGAAGTGGAAGTGGTCCCTGTGGTAGCGATCGGCATTGGGGCCCAAAACCGTGCCAAACGGCCCACAAGCCTGCTTGTGCATCTTCTTGAGAATCCGGCCTTTCTTGCCGTTGTTCCAGTCTTTCAGAACCGAAATACTCTCGCCGTTTTTCAGCTTGATCGCCGAGATATCAATCGCCTTGCCTCTGCCGTGCTCACTGATCTTGGCACCGGGGCGGTTGTTACGTGTCCGGCAGGAATACCCGGCGGCCACCTTGATCTCCTTGGCCCCACCACCAAAGCTGCGCACCGATTTTTTCAGACCTTTATCAACCCATTTCTCCAGCGCCTTGGCTGTGTCACAGGTCATCACCGCAGGCGTGGATAGCTTCACGCCATCAACTTCGTAGAGCTTGATGGCCCCTTTTTTGATGCCGCAGCCACGCAGCTTGGCCGGCACCGGCGGCACCTCTTTGCCAATCAGACGCTTGTTGCGGCACACTTTGCCAATGCCCGCGGCTTTACGCGCTCGTTTTTCTGCCCGCGTCACACGCACAGGCTCTGGCTCAGCCATCTCAATCGTGGCCGCCGCTGCAGCTGTGGCAGGCGCAACAGCCGCAACGCGCGTGACCGTTGCCGCATTGCCTTCAGGCCGCAACACTGGTCGCAAAGACTGATCGGGAGCAAAACTTGGCAACGCCACCGGATAGACCACGCGCAAAACCGGCCGCAAACTGCGCTCCGGTGCATTGGCCAGCGCAGCACTCAACGCACCCGCCCCCAAAGTCACCGCAATCGCCAAGTATGCCGCTGTCTGCTTCATGCCTTAGGTGCCTCACGGCCAAAGTTTGGCGCAGCCGTGTCCTGTCCCGCCTCAATGATCCCGCGACGAATTTCCCGTGTTCGGGTGAAATAGTCGTGCAGATGCTCGCCATCTCCAGTGCGAATCGCGCGTTGCAGCGCAAACAGCTCTTCTGTGAAGCGCCCCAAAATCTCCAGCGTTGCGTCTTTGTTGGTCAAAAACACGTCCCGCCACATGGTGGGGTCAGATGCCGCGATCCGGGTAAAGTCCCGAAACCCCGCCGCCGAATACTTGATGACTTCGCTGTCGGTCACACGGCGCAGATCATCCGCCACGCCGACCATAGTGTAGGCAATCAGGTGCGGCGTGTGGCTGGTCACGGCCAGCACCAAATCATGGTGGTCCG
>NZ_CAJXIV010000093.1 GCF_913054185.1 uncultured Shimia sp. | reverse complement strand
GGTGGCGGTGTGCTCGGGTTTGCGGCTTATTATCTGTACAACAATAAGAAGGCCGAGGCCGAAGCCAGCTTGCAGCCTGAAGAAGACGATGCGCCAGTTCTGCCGCGGGACAAACCCATTGGCGACGTGCTTGACTTGGATGACATCCACGTCGAATTTGCCACCGATCTTGTGAATATGGTGCTGGACCCAGGCGCTGGTCTGGACGCCCGGATTACCAACATGCGGACCCATGTGGCCTCGACCTATGGTTTGATCCTTCCGGAAATCCGCCTCACAGATGAGCCGTCCCTGCCCAATGGCACTTACACCATTCGCATTCAGGGCGTAGAACAGGTGCGCGATCGGTTGGAGCCGGAAAAAGTGCTCGCGCTGGCCGGAGATTCCCCAGACGCCCTCCCGTCAGGTGAAGACGTTTCTGAGCCGGTTTATGGCGCACCTGCCCGCTGGATCGACAGTGCTGCACAGGAGAAAGCCGCCCTGTCAGGCATCACCATTGTGACCCCGGGCGAAGTGCTCGCGACACATCTGTTGGAAACCATCAAATCAAACTTTGGCCGCCTGCTGACCTTTAAGGCGCTGCGCCGTATTCTGGATGAGATGATGAACCTGTCTGATCCGGTTCGTGCCGATGCCAACCGCCGGATGATGGACGAGTTTGTGCCGGACAAGGTGCCGCTTGATCTGTTGCACCGCATCCTGCGTATGCTGCTGGACGAGCAGGTCTCGATCCGCAACATGCCGCTGATATTGGAATCGATTGCCGAAGCCCGCCATGTGAGCGCGCAGCCGGATGTGATCTGTGAGAATGTACGCCAGCGTCTTGGCTTCCAATTGATTTCAGACCTGAAGCGCAACGATGGCACCATTCCACTGGTGCAGCTTGCGCCAGAATGGGAAGATACATTTGCCACTTACCAAGTTGATGGCGACGCCGGCGGCATGGATGTGGCACTGCCCCCGGATGTGTTCAACGCATTGGCCCAGTCAATTGCCGATCGCATGACCGACGCTGGCAACAGCGGGATATTTGCGGCGTTGGTGACCTCTACACGACGCAGGCGGTTCCTGCGTACGGTGCTGAGCGCCAAAGGCATTTCCAATCCGGTGTTGAGTTTTGAGGAAATTGGACTGGATGCCCGGCCCGCACTTGTTGGAGTTGTCGCCGCATGATGGAGACCGCCCTCTTCCTTCTGAACACCTCAGAAGCCGCGCTTTGGCACGGCTTTTTGGTATTTTTACGGGTTGGGGCTGCGGTGGCTTTGTTACCTGCATTTGGCGAAACATCTGTGCCTGCGCGGATCAAAATTGGTCTGGTACTTGCGTTCACAGTGATTGTCGCCCCGGCGGTTCCGGTGTTTGAAACCACCGAGCCCAGTTTTGCGCTGATCGCGCAATATGCGCTCACCGAAACCATGAGCGGCTTCCTGATGGGCATTGGCATTCGCATGTTTGTTATGGCGTTGCAGACAGCGGGTACCATTGCCGGTCAGTCAACTTCGCTGGCGCAGCTTTTGGGCGGCGCAGCTGGCGAGCCTTTGCCCGCAATCGGCAACGTTTTAGTAATTGCAGGCTTGGCTCTGGCGGTGACGATGGGATTGCATGTCTACGTCGCGCAATACCTTATTGGGTCGTACATGCTGTTCCCGGCCGGCACGTTCCCACCGCGTGAAATCATGACCGAATGGGGCGTGCCGCATATGGCGCAGGCGTTTAACCTGGCGTTCCGTTTGGCCGCACCCTTTGTGATTATCTCGGCGATCTACAACCTGATGCTTGGGGTGATCAACCGCGCCATGCCGCAGTTGATGGTGGCCTTTGTGGGTGCCCCCTTGATCACGGCGGGCGGTTTGTTTCTTTTGTTCCTTGTCGCTCCCGCGCTGCTCACCCTGTGGTGGGGCGCAATGGAGGCCTTCATGATCAATCCAGTTGAGGGATTGAGATGAGCGGCGGACAGGAAGACGACAGCGAAAAGAGTTTTGAGCCCACCCAGAAAAAACTGGATGACGCGCGCAAAAAAGGTGAGATCGCTAAATCCATGGATGTCTCCGTGGCAGCGGGCTACCTTGGCCTCACACTGGCATTTCTGACCGTTGGTGCGACCACCATCAAATCAGCAGGCAATGGGTTGATGGTGCTTTTGGATCAAGCGGATGAGCTTGCGCCATTGGTGTTTGAAGGTGACCCTGCTACGCCCATCGGCGGCATCATGACAGAAATCATCCTGTCTATTGCGCCTTGGTTTATCGTACCGATGGTGGCGGTGATTTTGAGCGTGATTGCGCAGAATGCCTTTTTGGTCACAGGTTCAAAGCTTGCCCCAAAGCTTTCGCGGATCAATCCGCTGGCCAATGCCAAAAACAAGTTTGGCCGCAGCGGGTTGTTTGAATTTGCCAAAAGCTTTGCCAAGCTGGTGATCTTTTCGGTGTGTCTTGGATTTTTCCTGAGAGCACGCATGGCGGAGATGGCTTCGGCCATTCAGCTGGATGCGATTATGGTGCCTGCCCTCCTGGGCCGCCTAATGCTTGAGTTTCTGATGATTGTGATTGTCGTCTCCGCTTCAATCGCCGTGATCGATTATTTCTGGCAACGCGCTGAACACATTCGCAAAAACATGATGACCCGCAAGGAGATGACGGACGAGAGCAAGGAGTCCGAAGGCGACCCGCATATGAAACAACAGCGGCGTCAAAGGGGGCAGGAAATTGCGATGAACCAGATGCTCGCGGATGTGCCGGATGCGGATGTGATTATGGTGAACCCAACCCACTACGCTGTGGCATTGAAATGGTCTCGACTGCCGGGCGCAGCGCCGGTTTGTGTGGCCAAAGGTGTGGATGAGGTTGCGGCCAAAATCCGGGAAGTGGCCCAGGAAAACGCGGTGCCAATTCACCGGGATCCACCATCAACCCGTGCATTGCATGCGGTTGCGGAAATTGGACAGGAAATCCCACCGGACCACTACGCGCCAGTGGCAGCCGCAATTCGATTTGCTGACGCAATCCGTCAGCGCATGAAAGGACGCGTATGAGCGACGATCTGAAAGAGCTGAACGTCATCACCCAGGCGCACTATCAAAAGGCGCAGGCTGCGATGCAGGCGGTACAGGCCGAAGAAAACAAGCTGCGCGGGCTGTTAAATGACCTGTCAGACCAGGAAAAGAACGGGCGCGAGATGCTCAGTGATGACACAGCCATGCGCATCACCGGCGGCGATCTCGCCTGGAACAGTTGGATTGGGCGCAACCGGAAGATCCTCAACCACCAACTGGCCAATGTGATGGTCCGCAAAGAGATGGTTTACAAAGACCTACAGACGCATTTTGGCAAAGCAGATGTGATGGAAAAACTTCTAGAGCATGAGATGCAAGCCCGCCGTCAAATCCGTGCAGTAGCGCTGGTGGATTCGATCATGGAAGGCAAGCTCAGCTGCGGCATGTGAGCTTTTAATCCTTCAATAAAAAAGGGGCGGCGCTAATCAGCGCCGCCCCTTTTTGCTTTATTGGTTTGTTGTTTTACGCGATGTCTTGACGCGTGATCTGTACGATCAGAACATCGGTGATTTCGTCACCAAAGGTCTTTTGCGCGACTTCCAGAAAAGTTTTACGAAGGCGATCCAGTTTACTGGAGTTGGTAAACGCACCGTCAAATCCACCGATGTTGGCGTGATCAAACATGGCCTGTAAAAGCGCACCGCGGATGCGAGGTTCCGCTTCGAAAATAGCTTCGCTGTGACTGTCTTTCACTTCTATCGTCAGTGTGACCAGGATAAGCGAGGCCACGGCATCGTCGTTTACAACAGGGACAATGAATTGATCCACCAGATCAACATACGAACGTCCCTTTGGTGGGCCTTCTTCTTTGTCTTTCTTATCTGTTGTTGCTGCATGGTCTTCACCTTCGGCACCTTCGGTTGGCGCCACTGGGGCGGGTTCCGGACGCAGGGCAAGCCCTGCGCCAACACCGGCACCAATACCAACAAGGAGAAGTATAATTGGGAGAAGTTTCTTCATCAGACTACCCGATTAATATGGCAGGACCGCGTCCATGACCTGTTGACCCCAACGTGGTTGCTGTACGTCGGTGATTTGACCGCGACCACCGTAAGACACACGGGCCGAGGCAATTTTGTCAAAAGTGATTTCATTCTGACGTGAGATGTCCTCGGAACGGGCAAAGCCGGACACAAGCAATTCGCGCAGTTCAAAGTTCACGCGTAGTTCCTGAGAGCCTTCGATGGCCAGAACACCATTGGGCAAAACGTCAACAACTGTGGCCGCAACCCGCAGTGTCAGTTTTTCGCTGCGTTTTACAGATCCGTCGCCGGAACTCTTGCTGTCGGAACTCAAATCCACCAGCGGATCTGTGGTTGCCCCGGTTGGAAGGCGCTCGTTGATGCGCTGTGGAAGACCTGCAAGAGCGGGAATGGACAAGCTGTCAGAGCCGCTACGATTGCGCTCAGATTCGTTTTTGATCTGGGCTTTTTCGTCCACCTCGATCACCACAGTCAGAATGTCGCCCCGGCTGGCAGCGCGGCGATCGCCAAGCAGCGACGCTTTGTTGCCGCTCCACAGCGATGCGGTATCTGAGCGACGCGACACGCTGGCCTGTTGCGGCAGCGGCGGATTCATCATGGCGTAGTGTTCTTGATTGTTGGTGGTCGGCGTAAAGCTGGGCGCTTTGCCCATGTGATCGGTGCGGGCACATCCGGAAACGGCCAATGCCACGAGAAGAATTGCTGTAGAGAAAATACGCACAGGGGTTTTCCTTTAATTGGCGACCTGAATATCGCCATTGGGCAATACAGTTCCGGTGATGGTGGAGCGGGAGCTGAGGTTCATGACACGCAGTCGCTCGCCCTCGCCGGCTCGGGCCAAAGAGCGGCCCTCCGTTTCGATTTTCAAACCGCTGGAGTTGTAGATCAGCGTGACAATCTGATTGCGTTCCACAAGCGCTGGTGCGCCGATGTCGCCTTTGCGCACAGGGCGGCCTGGGTAAATCGCTTTGCGCGCTTCCTGCCCGATCACCGCTTCGAGGTCGGTGTGGGCGCCAGGCACGTTGCCGCGCTTCAGCCCGACAACATCTGGATCGATAATGGTGTTGGCCCGAATGATCTCGGTCGCGACCACAATTTCTGCCGAAACCGGCGCGGCAAGAACTGTTAGGATGAGGGCAAGAGCGGGTTTCATTTTAGCGCACCTGCGCCGTGGCTGCCATCATCTGGTCAGCGGCGGTGATGACCTTGGCGTTGAGCTCATAGCCACGTTGGGCTTCGATCAACTCGGTGACTTCGCGCACCGCGTCCACGGAGCTGTCTTCCAAGTATCCCTGACGCAACGTGCCCAGACCGTCTTCGCCCGGGTTGGTTACGTTGGGTGCACCGGAGGCTTCGGTTTCAGCAAAGAGGTTGCCGCCCAGCGCTTCGAGACCTTTGGCATTAGTGAAACCAGCCAAGGTAAATTGGCCAAGCTCTTCGGCCTCGGTGGCATCGCTAAAATACGCAAAAACCTGACCGTCGCCATTGATGGAAATACTGGTCGCATCCTCCGGAATGGTGATTTCAGGGGCCACCGGGAAGCCATCAGAAGTGACAATCAGGCCATCCGCGCTGCGTTTCAAACCACCATCACGGGTGTAGGCCGCTTCGCCGTTGGGCAGAGTAACTTCGAGGTAGCCTTTGCCCTCAATAGCCACGTCCAAGTCACCGCCGGTGTTGGACAGAGAGCCCTGTTCCAGGTTCACGTTGATCGCTGCGGCACGCACACCCAGGCCAACCTGCACGCCTGTCGGGAGCACAGATCCATCAGAGGCGCTGATCGCACCGGCGCGGGAAACCTGCTGATAGTGCAGGTCCGCAAACTCGGCGCGACGGGCGTTATAACCTGTCGTAGACATGTTGGAGAGGTTGTTGGAAATTGTCTCAACGCGCAGTTGCTGAGCGCTCATACCGGTAGCTGCAATTGTCAGGGCACGCATTCTGCTGTCCTCTTTCTATGTTTATCTGACGAAGGTTTTCACCGCGTCACGGATGCGGTTGTGTTCGTTTTCAAGGAAAGTCTGTCCCATCTCATAGGCGCGTTGCACCTCGATCATACGGGACAATTGGGTGATTGGATTGACGTTGGAATTCTCGAGGAACCCCTGCAAAACGCGGGCTTCTTCGACGGGTTCCACTCCATCGGGGGCCTCAAACAGCACGCCGGTTTCCCGCTTCAGATCGAGCGGGTTGACCGGCCGGTAGACACCCAACTGCCCGAGAGGGTTGCCGTCCACACTAAAGGTACCATCAGAGGCGACATCCACGCCTTTGGCATCCGGAGGAATAAAGATCGGTGCGCCGCCGGAGTCCAAGACAAGATGGCCATCCATGTTCACCAGATCGCCATTTTCATTGGGAGAAAACGCCCCCGCACGGGTGAGGCGCTCGCCGTCTGGCGTCTGCACCATAAAGAAACCCGGGCCCTCAACTGCAAAATCTAAGCTGCCGCCCGTTTGCTTGAGCGCGCCTTGCTCCAGCGAAGTCATCTGCACATTGGCGGTCGCCATGGAAATGCTTTCAGTGCCGGGGGCTGACTTGATGAATTCTGAGAACGCGATGCCTTCGGCACGGTAGCCGGTGGTGGCGGCGTTTGCGATGTTGTTTGCCAGAACGTTCATCTCACGGGTGAGACCGGACTGACGGGTCAGCGTTGTGTAGCCTGCGTTGTCCATGGTTAGCCTCCTGCAATCAGTGGAACGAGGGTGGATTGAAAAAACGACACCAAGGTTTGGCTCATGAAGCCCATGGTGGCCCAGAAGACGATGACAATTGAGAGCACTTTGGGCACAAAGGTCAGGGTCATCTCCTGGATTGAGGTCAGCGCCTGAAACAAGCCAACCAAGACACCAGAAACCAACGCCACAGTCAGAATGGGCGCGGAGATCATCACCGCGACCCAAAGGCCTTGGCGCAGGGTGTCAAAAAGGATGGCTTGATCAAACATCAGACTGGCATACGCAGAATTTCTTGGTAGGCCTCGACCACCTTGTTGCGCACGGTCACTGCGGTCTCCACCGCCAGCTCGGTTTGCGCCAGAGCCTGCACCAATGTGTGCGGATCCGCTTTGCTGGTCATCGACTGCATGGAGACCTGCTCGCTTTCCTGAAGCGTGGCCGCAAAATCCTTTGCGAGACCAAACAGGGCATTGCCACCTTCGCCGTTTTCTGCGGGTCCTGTGGCGGGTTTTGAAGCCGTGTAATTCTGGGCGGCTAGTACTGTACGGACATCCATTCTGGGTCTCCTTAGTTAAACGTTATTTGCGTAATAGTTCCATAAGCGAGGACGACATCTGCCGGGTCTGGTCAAACATCTTGAGGTTGGCCTCGTAGCTGCGCTGTGCTTCGCGCGCGTCAGCAATCTCGATGATCATGTCGACATTTGAGCCCATGTAGTTACCGGAGGCGTTGGCCATCGGGTGGCTTGGATCAAAGATTTTCTGACCCTCTGACCGATCCAGCTGAACGGGGCTCACGGAAACTTGTCCGTCACGTGTGGCGGTGTCTGCCTCAAAGCTCACGGTCTTTCGCTGATAGCCAGGGGTGTCGGCATTGGCGATGTTTTCGGACACGTGGCGCAGGCGGGCGGCTTGTGCTCGCAGACCTGACGAGGTGACGCTTAATGCGGAACCAAAATCACTCATTGATCATGACTTTCTGTCTTACTTAACGTCCAAGTGCAGTTCGAAGCACGGACAGGGAGGATTTGTAGATGGCCAGCGAACGGTCGTGCTGGCGTTTGATGTCAACCGCCTTCAGCATCTCTTCTTCTAAAGAGACGCTGTTGCCGCTGGGCGCGACTTCGGAGGTGGTGAGGGTTGGACGCAGCGCGGCAGATTCCATCGCATGGCCTTGATGACCGGTGCGGGTTGCACGCATACTGGAGGCACCACCGTCGTTACGGTAGACCTCTTTAAAGGGCGTAATATCGCGGGCTTTGTAGCCCGGCGTATCAGCGTTTGCCATATTCTGAGCCACAACCGACTGTCGTACAGCGGCGTGTTGGCCCATGGCATGTGCAGTTTTAAATACGTTCAAATTCTTGAACACGGGGTTTCTCCCTCGGTGGCTTAAATTAAGGCTTAACCCTGATTCCTTTAGAAAGGGTTTCGAAGGAACTTTGGAGAATCCAAATGAACGCAAAAGGGCTAGAAAGCCTTGGCGCAGAACTCAAAAGAGTGCGCCCAATCAAGGACATAGGCCGAGTCTGCGCGGTTGAGGGCAACCTTCTGCGCGTGAGCGGGCTCAACGCGGTCGCACGAATCGGTGATCTGCTGGAAGTGACGCTGCATGACGGGGCAAAGATTGCCGGTGAAGTCATACAGCTGCACAGCCAAGATATGACAATGCTGCCGGATGCGACGCCGGATGGCGTGTCCATTGGGGACCGCGTGGCATTGCGCGATCAGGTGGGCATTGCGCCGTCTGATGCGTGGATCGGGCGGATCATTGATCCATACGGGAATCCTCTGGACGGCAAGCCGCTGTTGCGCGGACCAAAAATGCGGCCATTGAAGAACAGTCCTCCCCCACCTGCCGCCCGTCGCGCGCTGGGCGATCGGCTGGAAACCGGGATGGCAATTTTCAACACGATGCTGCCAATTGTGAAAGGCCAACGTATTGGTTTGTTTGCAGGTTCCGGCGTTGGTAAGTCGAGTCTGATGGGGCAATTTGCCAAACATATGACCGGTGATATTGCTGTCATTGCGCTGATTGGCGAACGTGGTCGGGAGCTGCGGGAGTTTGTCGAAAACGTCCTGGGGCCGGAAGGGTTGAAGCGCTCTATTGTGATTGCGGCCACCTCGGATCAATCCCCACTGGTGCGCAGGCGGTGCGCGTTGGCGGCAATGAGTGTCGCGGAACATTTTCGGGATTCCGGTAAGCATGTGATTTTTATGGCGGATTCAATCACGAGATTCGCCGAAGCGCACCGTGAAGTGGCCGTTGCATCGGGCGAAATGCCAGCCCTGCGGGGCTACCCGCCATCGACCTCCCATATGATCATGTCGCTGTGTGAGCGGGCCGGTCCAGGGCTCGATGGTCAGGGAGATATTACCGGTGTTTTCAGCGTCTTAGTCGCGGGCTCGGACATGGATGAACCGATTGCGGACATCCTGCGCGGGGTGCTGGATGGGCATGTGGTGCTGGATCGCAAGATTGCCGAGCGGGGCAGATATCCGGCGGTGGACCTGCTTAGGTCCGTGTCGCGGAGCTTGCCGCATTGTGCAACGGACCAAGAAAATGCAACAATTTCAGAGGCTCGCAGGCTTTTGGGAGCGTATGAGCAGAGCGCCACAATGATCCGGGCGGGGCTGTATTCGGCGGGGTCTGATCCAGTGCTGGATGTGGCGATCAACGCCTGGCCGGAGCTGGATGCCTATATGGGTGACGGCAAAAGTGCGTCGATTATGAATGCATTTCAAAAGCTTACCCTGCTTCTGCGACGGGCTGGTGCGAAAGCGTAAATACTGTTTTCATGAAACGACAAAAGCGCGCCTTTGGAGGCGCGCTTTTTGCTGAATTTTCCCGTCGGTATGACGTCTGTATCGCGACTGTATTGCGACAGTTCCAGATGTTGTGGGTCGGATCAGTATTGCAACAAGGACAGCGCGATCTGACCGCCGCTCAAGCCTTGCGTATTGCTGATCTGAGACATGATCAGATACCGATCGACAATTTTCTGCTGCGCGTCTTCACCGACAAATTGACCAATTTCGGAATCGCCGGTCAATTTCTCCATCCGGCCACGAAATGTCTCAAGCTGTTTGTCGAGATCCATCGCGCCAAATGATGACGGCAGATTAAAGGTGGTTTCCATCACATTGCGCAACGGTGGGGACCCAAGCACCGAAAACCACTTGGTCGTATCGCTCTTGCCGTTGACAGCAATCTCTTCGAGTTCACGCACCGCATTGAGGGCCAGACGCAGGCTTTCATCCTGCTCGCCCACGGCAATTTCAAACTGCCGGGTGGTGTATTGCTCTTTGATGTTTTCAACAAAGGAGTCTTTTTTGTGCCAAGGGCCGCCAAGATCCCCAAAGCCAAAGTCTTTGGCAAAGGCGAGGTAGCGCTTGTCGGCCATTTTATTGGCCAGAGAGTCCGAGGCTTGGGAGCCTTCCTCAAGAACTTTCTTCATGAGGAAGGTGTGGTTGATATCTTCGTCCAACCCGTAGGCGCCCAGCGCAATCCGCATCAAGCGGCGGTCGCTTGTGAGATCCTCTGCGGTTTCGACATTTCGAATGTTTTCTTCAAAATAGTCAAGGTCACGCTGCATGACCGGCGAACTTTCGAACGCCTTGGTCTGCGTGTCCATCGTGCGCTGGAGAAAGTTCCAGGCAACGAGGCCGGTTCCTGCGACGATGGGTTGAAAGCTCATTGGCGTGCCACCGCCATCAAACGGTCTTCGCGTGGCAGCAATGTGCGCAGCGCCTTGAGGCTTTGATAGTGACGGCCAGCAAGCACGGCTTCAGACGCCAGTGTGATCTGTTGACGGCTGTCATGATCGGTGAAGACCTGACTCAGATCCTCGATGTGGCGCAGCAACGTGCGTTCCACTTCGTCGGCCTCTGCGTCACCAGACAGAACCAGCTGCAGCGAGTAACACGCGCGGCGCACAGGTGTGTTGGCCTCTTCAGGGTGGATGGCATCCCGCAAACGCAAGATGTGGGCGTTTGGGGTCATGATGGACAGTCGGGACCGGCGGTCGCCGTTCTCGATAACTGCGCCGTTCACGAGAACCCGCTCTTTGGGGCTCAATTTTAAGACAAGGCCGCTCATGCTGCTGCCGCTCCGCTTCGAAGACCGCGCAAAATGGCGGTGTTGACTTCCAGTAGGGGCCGCACATTGGCGTCGCCCGCCAGCACTTTTGTGCTGTGATGATCCGTGAATTTCGCCAAGTAGAAGATCTGGGCCCGAAGCTGTTCGGGCAGACCGTTGTCGTTGCCGGCAACATCCGCAGCGAGAAGTGTCCAAAGGGACCGGTTCTCATGGATGGCCTCGGCAAGGGCTGGGAAACCACGTTTGCCTTGCATGGCAGCTTGCTTAAGCTTGTGGGTGACCCGCGCGATCACGTCATATTCTAGCTTGCCGGTGGACTTTGTTGGCGCGCCGGCCTGCCCGTAGGCGCGTTTTGCGAGAGCATTTGGTGTCACGTCGGAGTTCTCCCGAGATGCGAGACAGAAATTAGAAAGATGGAGGTGCTGGGGGCGCCGTTCGAGCGCCCCCAACTAAGTCCATTAACGGAAGAGCGACAGCAGCTGCTGTGGCGCCTGGTTTGCAATAGACAGCGACTGTGTCGCCAGCTGCTGCTGAACCTGAAGCGCCTGCAGACGTGCAGATGTTTCTTCCATATCGGCGTCAACCATGCCGCCGATACCCGAAGTCAGGGAGTCAGACAGCTTCGATACGAAGTCGTTCTGAGTCTCGATGCGGGATTCAACGGTACCAAAGGCTGCGGCTGCGTCGATGGTGGTGGTGATCAGACCTTCGATGGAACCCAGAGCTGCAGTTGCGCCACCTGCGGTGGACACGTCAATCGCAGCCAAGTTCGCCAACGCACCGGAACCTGCGTTCTGGAAGGAACCGGTGACGGTCATGTCAGCGGTGCCGTTGTTGGTGAAAGTCAGCTGACCAGCAGCTGCAGTTGGATCATAGTCAACCTGCATGCCTGCAATACCAAGATTGTCGACAGAGTTCTTCAGACCGGCCGCAACCATTTCATCAGTGTTGATACCCACACCGATGTCATCTGCACTTACAGTGTAGGATGCAGTCTGGTCACCCAAGCGAATTTCAATTTTATCGCCTGCTGCAAAGTCATCCGCCGGGCTGGCTGCACCAGCAATGGTGATTTGATCAGTGCCACCAGCCGCGTCAAGCGACAGAGCAACCGTATCACCGTTACCAGAAGGCGTACCACCGGAAGAAGAGAAGATGTCTTTGGCAGAGTAACCACCAGTGGACAGGTTGGCACCGGTCACGGTGATCGACGAAGCGGTCACGTTACCGGAAGAGTCACGGTCAAGAGAGGACAGAACATCAGTAGAAGCGGTAGAACCGTCAACCAGGTTCAGACCGTTGAACTGGGCTGCGCCCACAACGGAACCGATCTGATCGCGCAGGTCGTTCACTTCAGCTTGCAGTTTGGTCCGGTCCACGTTGTCACCCTGTGCGGCAACAATGCGCTCTTTCATCTGACCCAAAAGGTCGGTCACTGTTTCGGTTGCATTACGGGCAACAGCAACAGTGGATTCACCCAGAGACAGGCTTTCTTTCACCGATTTGAAACCGTTTACGTCAGATTCCATAGTCTTGGAAATTGCCCACACCGCGGCGTTTTGCTTGGCGTCGGCAACCTTCTTACCAGTCGAGATAGCGGACGTGGTTTCAGACAGGCTGGAGTTAACGGATTTCAGGGTTTGCAGCGCAACCATTGCGCCGTTGTTTGTCAGAATGCTGGACATGGCATTTCCTATATGTCGTGACGCTTTTGCGTCGGTTTGTATTTTGCGCCTCTTTAGGGAGGCACTCCTGAACGTCATTCTGACATCTACCGGTCGGCTCAGGTCCGTGTCCGGTGCCACCCTCCTTGGGATGCGGGATCAACATGGCGTGGTAAGTGCTAACGTTTCCCTAAACCCAAACCGCACAATCGGTGGCATTTTAAACAAACTTGGAAGAGAGCGATTTACGCTCTTTTTTCAACACGTTGACCGGCGTTCAATTGAACGGCTTGGCGCTGGCCACGGTTGTCATAAGATTCGAAAGTGGTGCGCACGCGGCGCATGGTGCCCATGCGTTCATGAGTGGCACGCAAACCGGCCTGTGCCGATTCCAAAAGTTGGTGGTTGCGGGCAAAGCCTTCCTGCAATGGGATGAGATCATCTGCGTCAATCTCCTCTTCCTCTTGCAGGGTGGTGAGTTCTTCGAACAACGCTTCTTTGCGAGTCAAAAGATCTGGCAGCGCATCCAGTTTGCCTTCGAGCAGCGCGGTGCGCTCATCTTCGAGCAATTCCTGAAGCGAATCGATCAGCGGGATTTCAACGGTGTCATCAGACATCGGCGCGCTCCTTTAATGCGTTGAAGAATGCCTCGGACAGGCCAATGCCGCCGGCGTTCACCATGGCGCGGGCTTGTTCCTGAACCAGGAAGGAGGAGAACTGGTCTTCGCCAGCGCCGCCGCCAAAGGATTCGCTTGTTTTTCCAAGGCCTGCGGATTTGAGCATCTCGGCCAGGAAGCCAGCCTCAAGCTCTTTGGCCGCGTCGCGCAGGGCGGTTTCGCGGGCGCTGGGCATGGGTTGGATCGGGGGCGCAGAGGGCGCGATAGGAGTGGGTGTGTTGAGCATTTCTTGCCTCACAGTCTAAACGTGGATTTTTTAGTTGTGGCGCAGGACGGTAAAGAAAGTGGTAAGGAAGACTGGCGTAGAGAGGGCCTGAGGAAGAATTCCCGGAGACCGCTATGCTTAACCTGCCTTTTGTGACCCAACCGTCGGTCACCAACGAGACAACCGCCACCAAAAATGCGCCGAAGCCGAAGCAGGAAAAAGACGATTTTTCCAAGGCTTACGAGGCATCGGACACTGGCGATGACCGTCCATCCGAGGACGTGAAAGACACCCGCAGCGCCGACCAGGATCAGACTGACGACGCGCCGAAAGACACCGATTCGCGGCCTGACAAAGACGGCAGACAAGCTAAGTCTGATGGGCAAGATAAAACGCCTGAAACACCGGAGGACGCGGATTTTGTCGCTGTGGAGGTGGCTCAAACCGTACATGACGTGCCTGAAATTGCGCCCGCAGACGCGGAAACAAAGGTCGCCAAAGCCACGACAGAGAACGCCGCGTTGATGAAGTTGGCGCCACAAGCCAGTGACGCGGCCAAGCAGGCGGTCACGGGACAAGCACAAACACAAGCAACCGACACAAAACGGAGCGTACTGCCGGAGCAAGCAGCCCCCAAAGCCGTGGATGCGGTGCAAATGGCCAACGCCCAATCCGGTAAACTGGCGGCAGAAACCGGCGAAGGGCTCGACCCGATGCGCGTGCAAGTGCGCTCACAAGTGAGCCAACAGGCAGCGCAGCCTGCACCACAGCAGATTGTGCAAGAGGTGGCGGCGCAAGATGCAGGCCGTCGTGGCGCCGTTAAGCAGAGCGTGGAATCGGTGGATGAGCCAACGGCTCCAAAACTGGAAACACCCTCAGTGCCAACAACCTCCACCACGCAGCAGATGCAAGCGCGCGCGATTATGGAGCAGGTCAACGCCGGTGTGCAGCAGATGAACACCAAGGCAGCAGATGTACAGGCGACTCAGAACGTAGACATGATGATTGCTGCCGCGGATGAGAGCAACAACAGCTCCCGTTCGATCATCAGTCCACAAGAAGCAGCGTCCCAGGCCCGATTGAACAACAGTGCGCCCAACCCGGCCTATGTGGTGCGGCAGGTCGCAGATGCCTTCAAAATGTCGGATAAGAATCTGATCGAATTGGCAATGGATCCGCCAGAATTGGGCAAGGTGCGCATGTCCATGTCTGAGGCAGGTGGCGTGATGACCGTGAACATCGCGGCCGAAAACCAAGCCACCAGCGAATTGATGCGTCGTCACATCGACATGCTGCGCAAAGACTTTATGGAGATGGGCTACAAAGACGTCTCTTTCAGCTTTGAACAGCAAGGCAGCGGCGGCCAAGACGCCCAATCCGGCAATGACTTTGGCCAAGGTGGCCAGGGTGGCCAAGCTCAAGGCGATGGCCCGTTGATGGCGGATGCCGCCACATTGGCCGCACAGCAGGCCGCCCCCCAAACCCTCGTAAGCAGCGGCCTTGATATCCGCGTCTAGGAGAGACACATGACCCCGACCGCCACTTCTACCGCGCCCCAGACTGGCGCAGCACAAGCCACAGCAGCAGCCGCCGCCGCAAATGAGCCCACAAACGGGTCTGCGGCACTGGCTTCTGATTTTGAGACCTTTCTGACCATGTTGTCGGTGCAGATGCAGAACCAGGATCCGCTGAACCCAACCGATTCGACAGAATTTGCGTCGCAGCTGGCGCAGTTCTCGACGGTGGAACAGCAAACGCTGACCAACACACTGCTGACCAACCTTGGCTCACAGCTCGGCGCCATGGGTATGGGCAACTTGGCAACCTGGGTTGGCATGGAAGCCCGCGTGACAGCGCCTGCGCATTTCACCGGTGATCCCATTCAGGTTGTGCCAAATGCCAATGATCTGGCTGCAACAGCGACGTTGATTGTGCGCAACGAAGCCGGCAGCGAAGTGCAACGCTACGCCATTGATCCCAAGTCAGACACCGTGACCTGGTCCGGCATTGACGATGCGGGCAACCCGTTCCCGAATGGGAACTATACTTTTGTCACCGAGAGCCGCGCCAATGGCGAAACTTTGGACACGGTTTACGGCGACATTTACGCGCGGGTGACAGAGGCGCGCAACACAGACCAGGGCGTGGTTTTGATCTCTCCCGGAGGCGTGGAATTTGCGGCAGATTCCGTTGTGTCCCTACGCGAGCCAACCACCTAAGTCTTGCCTCCGTGCATGACGTGAATTAGCGTCGCGGCGCTCTGATCAAGGACCGCCGCGCTGACTGATTTGCCCCCTTCCCCGCCTGACGCCGTTATTGCGGCTTTGGCCATTGCGCTGCCGGACCGTCGGTTGCCGGATCGCTGGCAACCGCTGTTTGGCGGGCGCACCAACACGGCGTGGCATGGAATTTGTGAAGCTTCGCGCGACGTTGTGTTAAAGCTCTATGCCGGACCGGCGCTTAATCCACTTTTCCCCAACGATCCTGAGGCGGAAGCCACGTTGCTGCATCTGTTGGCGCCCAAAGGCATTGCGCCCGCATTTTTGACCGGTTTTGACACGCAAGCGGGCTGGTGCAACCTATATGAGCACCTTCCCGGCGCCACGTGGCAAGCCGCAACCGCGCCGGTTGCGCAGCTGATGCGACACCTTCATGGTGTGACCCCGCCCAGCGGATTACGGCGCACACCGGATGGGTCTGCGGCCTTGCTGGACCAAGTGTCTGCAATTGTCAGCCGGTGTGAGACAGGCCTCGATTTTTTGGCGGACCTTCCGAAGGACGTTGTTGCGCCCAGCGGTCGCGACGTGTTGCTACACTCCGACATTGTTCCGGGTAACTTAATCCAGAATGCGGACGGCCTGCATTTGATTGACTGGCAATGCCCGGCGATTGGCGATCCGTGCGAAGATATTGCGGTGTTTTTGTCCCCCGCCATGCAGCAAGTATATCGCGGAGAACCGCTGTTAGACACTGAAGTTGAGACGTTTTTGACGGTCTATGGCGATGCTGGCGTGGTGGCGCGGTATCGGCAGTTGGCACCGTTCTACCATGCGCGCATGGCGGCCTATTGCCTGTGGCAAGTTGAAAATGGACGGCCTGATTATGCAGCGGGTTTGCAGCTTGAGCGGGCCGCGTTTCAGAGATCTTTGACGCTGTAGTAGAGATACCCAGG
>NZ_CAJXIV010000092.1 GCF_913054185.1 uncultured Shimia sp. | reverse complement strand
CGCGAGCGCCTGACCCACGGCAAAACACAAAAGGCGACGTCATGACCATCACAGCCAATGAAACCGATCTGCTGAAGGTCGAGGCCGACCGCCTGTTTGGCCGTAAGAAACTGATGAGCTTTGGCCTGCCGGCCATCGTGATCGCCTATCTGACCTACATCTTCTTTGCCTTTGACATTCCGGGCCTGACCCAACGGTTTGAGGTCGACAATGCCCGCGCGTTGGTGGCGGACAGCTACAGCTATAAGACCCACATCGCGCGGGACAACCGAACGGGAGAGGTCACTGCCGCCATCGAGGGTGAGCGCAAGGGCACCTATCCAGAGGGCACTGCGCCTGAGTGGGTGACTTTGGGGGCTGCCGAGACGGTGATTGATCTGGGCGATAGTCATGTTGTGACCTACGGCCCAGACAATTTTGTCAGCTACGACGTGCCAGGCTACGGCTTGATTACAGCACAGCCTAGCCGCAGCAAAGGTGTGCAAGCGGTCTTGCCGACCGAAGCCGTGCCAGAGTGGATCAACGCCTCCAAAAACCGCATGACAATCACCACCGATGCCGGCCGATTGACCATCACGCGCAACCGCACGGAGGTGTTTCGGTATTTCACTGGCTGGGAGTTGTTTTTCTTCACACTCGATAGTCCGTATTCCGGCCTGAGCGTAGGTGAAGTGATGTCATGCGCTTTGGGTGGTGAGCACGCCGAAATCTGGCAAGACTTTTGGACAAACAAGATGTGGCGGCACGCCGATGTTGCCTGGGCAATCTTTGAAACCATGCTAATGGCCTTCCTTGGCACCATGGGGGCTGCCATTGTGGCGCTGCCTCTAGCCTTTCTGGCGGCCAAGAATTTCACCCCGTTGGTGCTGATCCGACAGGTTACCCGCCGTTTCTTTGACTTCTTCCGTGGTGTGGATGCGTTGATCTGGACAATCATTCTGTCGCGCGCTTTTGGGCCGGGGCCTTTAACTGGTGCACTGGCGATCCTGATCACGGATACCGGCAGCTTTGGCAAAATGTTCTCTGAGGCGCTAGAAAACGTGGACAAGAAACAGATCGAAGGCATCCAATCCACCGGCGCCAAACCGGTGCAACGCTACCGCTTTGGCGTGATCCCACAGATCACCCCAATCTTGTTGAGCCAGATTCTCTACTATCTGGAGAGCAACACCCGCAGCGCAACTATCATTGGCGCCATTACCGGTGGCGGCATTGGTCTCTTGCTCACGCAAGCCATGATCACCCAGAAAGATTGGGAAGAAGTGACCTACTACATCGTGCTCATCATTTTGATGGTGATGATCATGGATTGGTTCTCCGGCTGGCTGCGCCGCAAGCTCATCACCGGTGACGAAAGCGGTCACTGATCGATTTCTCCTTCGATTAGAATGTTTATTCAAAAAACGAAACGGGAGAGAACAATGCCCAAGCTCTCAGCAGACACGCCGCTGATCCACGACAATTGCATACTGCACGACGCCACTTTTGGGCGGTATGTGGAGATCGGACAAAGCAGCCGGATCATCTCGGCCCATTTTGATGACTATTCCTACTGTGATCGGATGGCAGAAGTGGCCAATGCCAGAATTGGCAAGTTTGCAAATATTGCTGCCTTTAGCCGGATAGGGGCGACTGATCATCCGATGGAAAACGCGTCGCTGCATCATTTTCTGTATCGATCAAACGACTACTTTGACGACGTCGAACCTCATTCGGAGTTCTTTGCGCATCGCCAGAGCCGTGTGGCCACCATTGGTCATGACACCTGGATTGGTCATGGGGCTATGATCAAACCTGAGGTAAGATTGGGCCACGGCAGCATCGTGGCCAGCGGTGCTGTAGTGACCAAGGATGTGCCACCTTACATGATTGTGGCGGGCATGCCGGCGACGCCCCTGCGCAGACGGTTCAGTGAGACCGTGGCAGATCGCTTGATGGACTTGGCCTGGTGGGATTGGAGCCATGTCCGCTTGCGCGACGCGCTCGCTGATTTTCGCGCACTGAAAGCTGAAGCGTTTCTGGAAAAATACGAGCGCTGAACACTGGCGGTCTATTCGGCTGCCAAATGTGACGTCGGTTGGTTGGCGAAGAAGCGATGCGCGGCTTCGCCAGTCAAATGCGAGATGCGCCCGCCAGAAATGGTGCCTTCAACCGCATGTGTCTGTTCATTTACGATTGCGATGTCGGCACGTTGACCTGGCGCAAGCCCACCGCAGTCGTTCAATCCCATGATCTCTGCCGCATTGCTCGAAATCATGGCCCAGGCTTTGGGAAGGTCACACAGACCTTCATCGACCATGCGAAAAGCGGCTTTGGACAGAGCCGGATAGTGGTAATCTGAGACCAGCACGTCGCAAAGGTCATCCCCAACCAAACGTGACGCCTTGATGTTGCCGGCCTGGCTGCCGCCTCGCACGATGTTGGGGGCGCCCATGACGACATGATCTCCAACGGCCTTAGCAACCGCTGCGGGCCCGCGCGCGGTTGGGAATTCACAAACGCGCGCACCGAGAACAGAATAGCGCTCACGGGTATCGCCATCCGGATCGTCATGACTGCCGTACCGCACACCGAGAGTGTCGAAACTTTCCGCCAAGGAACAGAGATAGCGCGGTACGCGTGGGCTTTGGTCAAAGGCGGCGCGTACGAGACGCATATGCTCCTCGGGTGAGCGACCAGCCTTTTTGGCCCAGAGTGTAATTTCATCCGGTTGTTCGCGTGCCAGAAACAGCGCCTCTTCGAGGTGGTTGTTGAACACCACATAGTCGATACCGTGCTTTTTGATGGCGTTAAGTAGCCGGTCGCCGGTGTCCACGGTGTGTGTTTCACAGCGGACCTGAATGCGCAGATCCGTCACGGAGTGATCGCGGTAGTGATCCATGGCCGACATCAGGGTTTCAGCCGCATCTGGCCCACGGTGTCCACCTTCCCAGCTCCAGCTTTGCGCCAACCATGCGGTTGTCACGCCATTGGCCGCTGCGTCGCGATCGGTTGCCCGCAGCCCCATTTCCAATGGAAACGGCGCCGATGGGCGTGGTGCAATGTGGCGTTCAAAGGCGTCTCCGTGCATGTCGATTATGCCGGGCAATACCAAATAACCGGAGAGGTCCACCTCAGGCACAGGGCCAGTGGTGATCACCCCGTGCTCAAGCGCAAGGGTGCCTTCCTCAAGGCGGCCGTTGCGCAGAATTTGGGCGCCGGTCAGGCGCAGGGAGAGGGTCGGTCTAGACATGGGGGTGCTCAATATGATTTTGCCCCATCTATAGGAGGTTTATGTGTCGCCTGCGTGACGCGCCCCGGTCCGGATCTCCGGAGTTTGCGCGAAACGGCACTATTCTGACAATGTGAGAGTGACGCGGTCTCCCGCAAACCATGTTGTGCCAAATTCCACTGGTTCCTGGCATGCATCCACGTTCACGCCGACCGAGCGTAGGATTGGGTCTCCCTCGGTCAGGCGCAGGTGCAACGCTTGCGTAGCTGTCGCGCGTTTCGCCGTGAGGCGTGTCCAAGCGCGGGTGTAGTCCTGCACATTGTTGGCTTTGAGCGCGGCTGTGACCGATCGCAACTCGGCCAACTGAGTGGTCATGTCTGGGAAACGTGTTTCGGGGAAGACACTGCGAAAAACCGCAATTGGTTGATCATCGGCAAGCGACAGCCCGTCATAAACATGCACGCAGGCGCCTTCGGGTAGCTGCAGAGCTTCTATTTCTTTGGCATCGGCCGCGCGGGTTTCCAGATGCAGAACTTCCTTGCCGGGCAGTCGGCCCGCCTGTTCCAGATTGCGATGGAAGCGCACTCGCCGACCAATGGCATAGTCCGTGGGCACCTGGGCAACAAACACACCTGCGCCGCGCCGGGCATGCACCAAGCCATTCTCGGACATGGATTTTATCGCGTGCCTGACGGTGTGACGATTGACACCAAACCGCGCAGACAGCTCAGCTTCTGTGGGCAGCTTGTCTCCGGGGCTATAGCGGCCTTCGGTGATGTCTTCCGTGAGGGCGGTGGCAATGGATTGCCAGATCGGGGTGCGTTTGGCGGTCATGGTTTGGTCAGTTACTGCTCTGTGTCATGAAAACTTCATGGGTCTCAGGATTGCGCGACTCGCGTCGCAACGCTAGTATTTGTCTAGTTGTATAGTAATGTAGACAAATTCACAAGGTGTCTAGATGACCGCAGAAAATAACAGACGCGCCTGGATGTCGCTGCTTGCCAAGGCGCCTGCAGACCGGCTGAACGTGCTTTGGCAAGCGCACGGCGCCACCCCGGCCTTTCATTGGCTGCGTGCACCCGAAATAGGCGCCTCGATGGTGCGCGGGCGGCTTGGTGGAACTGGTGCGCCCTTCAATCTTGGCGAAATGACCTTGACCCGCTGCGCGTTGCAGCTGGAGAGCGGCGAATTGGGGCATGGCTATGTGCAGGGGCGCGATAAAGCCAAAGCACGGATCGCGGCGTTGGTGGATGCCTTGATGCAAGGACCGGAAGCGGAAGTGGTCGCGGCCGCCATCCTGACGCCGCTGGAGCTCGAAATGGCAGAGGCCAAAACCGATAGGGCGGAAAAAGCCGCTGCCACAAAGGTGGATTTCTTCACCATGGTGCGGGGAGAAGACTCATGAATACAGAGGTCTTGAAAGGCGGCTTTGGGAATGCTCCGGTGGATGCGGCCTACGCCTTCCGTGCTGCTATGAACGCTATGGCCTGTCCCGGTACAGTGGAAGTCTTGCAAGGTGCGCAGCCGCCTGCGCCGGTCAGCGTGGCTGCGGGCACACTTCTATTGACGTTATGTGATCCGGACACGCCTCTACATCTGGCGGGTGACTTCGATTGCGAAGATGTACGCGCGTGGGTTTCCTTCCACATCGGTGCCCCTGTTGTGGCGGCGGAGTTTTCCATGTTTGCCCTCGGCTCATGGGAGGCACTGGCTCCCCTGAGCCGCTTTGCCATTGGCACACCGGAGTATCCAGACCGCTCCGCCACATTGATTGTTGAACAGGAGGTGCTGGCGCAGGAAGGCATGGCCCTGCGCGGCCCTGGCATCAAGGACAGTGTAACTATGTCTTTACCGGAGACAGAGGCGTTTCAGATGAACGCCATGCTTTTCCCATTGGGTCTCGATTTCTTTTTCACCAGCGGTGATCAGGTATCAGCGCTTCCACGAACGACTAAAGTGGAGGTGGCTTGATGTATGTAGCAGTGAAAGGCGGCGAGCGCGCGATTGATAACGCCCACGCGTGGTTGGCGGAAGAACGGCGCGGGGATCTGAATGTAGCGGAATTGTCCGTGTCACAGATCCGTGAGCAACTGAGCCTAGCCGTGAACCGTGTGATGGCCGAGGGTTCACTTTACGATCCTGATCTGGCAGCGCTGGCGATAAAGCAAGCGCGCGGTGATATGATCGAGGCGATCTTCCTCATTCGTGCTTATCGCACCACCCTGCCGCGTTTCGGGGCTTCGACACCGGTGGAAACCGAGGCAATGGCTTGTGATCGCCGAATTTCGGCGACCTTTAAAGATGCACCAGGTGGGCAAGTTCTGGGGCCGACGTTTGACTATACTCATCGTCTGTTAGATTTTGCACTGGCCGCCGATGGCGAGGTTCCTAGCACCGCAAAAGGCGAGGCGCGGTTAGAGTCAACCCCGCACATCACCGACTTTCTCAACAAAGAGGGGCTGATCCAGGCCGAAGCGACTTCAGAGGACGTGCCAGGTGATTTAACGCGGGAACCCTTGGAATTGCCGGCCAACCGTCCGCTGCGTCTGCAAGCGCTGACCAGGGGGGATGAGGGTTTTGTTCTGTCGATGGCTTACTCCACACAGCGTGGCTACGCGCGCAACCATGCCTTTGTGGGTGAGTTGCGTATCGGCAAAGTGCCGGTGGAGATGGATATCCCGGAGCTAGGCTTTGCCATTGAAATCGGAGAGGTCGAACTGACCGAATGTGAGACTGTGAACCAGTTTCAGGGCTCCAAAACAGAGCCCCCACAGTTCACCCGTGGTTATGGCCTGGTGTTTGGTCAGTCAGAGCGCAAGTCAATTTCCATGGCGCTGGTGGATCGGGCCTTGCGTTGGGAAGAACTAGGCGAGGACAACCTTGGCGCCCCGGCGCAGGACGAGGAGTTTGTACTCTATCACTCTGACAACATTCAGGCGACGGGCTTCTTGGAGCACATCAAACTGCCGCACTACGTGGATTTCCAGTCTGAACTGGAGTTGATCCGCAAGCTGCGCCGCGAAGCTTTGGAGAACGCAAACCCCATTCAGGAGGCCGCAGAATGAGCGACTACAACTTTGCTTATCTGGATGAACAGACCAAGCGCATGATCCGGCGCGCAATCCTCAAAGGACTCGCCATTCCGGGGTACCAAGTGCCTTTTGCAAGCCGCGAAATGCCGATGCCTTATGGTTGGGGCACAGGGGGTGTGCAGGTCTCCGCGGCCACATTGACGCCAGCTGACACCCTCAAGGTTATCGACCAGGGTGCGGATGACACCACCAACGCTGTGTCGATCCGCAAATTCTTTGAGAAAACCGCTGGGGTGGCAACGACGGAAGAAACCGGTGCAGCCAGCATCATTCAAACTCGCCACCGCATCCCCGAAGAAGACCTGCGTGAGGATCAGATACTGGTCTATCAGGTGCCAATTCCAGAACCGCTGAGGTTCCTAGAGCCCTCGGAGATTGAGACCCGCAAGATGCACAGTCTGGAAGAATATGGCCTCATGCATGTAAAGCTCTATGAGGACATCGCCAAACACGGTGCGATTGCGACCTCCTATGCCTATCCGGTGAAAGTGGAAGGGCGCTACGTGATGGACCCGTCACCGATTCCGAAATTTGATAATCCAAAGATGGAAATGGCGGCTATCCAACTGTTTGGTGCAGGGCGCGAACAGCGGATCTATGCGTTGCCGCCGTATTGCAAGGTCGTGAGCCTTGATTTTGAAGACTTTCCGTTTGAGGCCAGCAAAGCGGACCACGCTTGTGACATGTGTGGAGCAACCGACAGCTATCTGGATGAGGTCATCATGGATGATTCCGGTGGGCGGATGTTTGTCTGCTCCGACACCGATTATTGCACGGGCCGCCGCCAAGCGGGGCACATAGGCGCGCAAGCTGCCGCTGCAAGCGCAGCTCTTGAGGAGACAGCCGTATGACGCCGCTTCTGAAAGTTGAGAACATCAGCAAGTTTTACGGCCGCAGAATTGGCTGCAAAGACGTGAATTTTGACCTCTATCCGGGAGAGGTCATGGGAATTGTTGGGGAGAGTGGGTCAGGCAAGTCGACTTTGCTCAACTGCCTCGCTGGGCATCTCAATCCAGAAATCGGCGAGGTTTTGTTCGAAATGCGCGACGGTGCCATGCGCGATACGGTCACAATGAGTGAACCGGAACGGCGGATGCTCAGCCGCACCGACTGGGCTTTTGTGCACCAACATGCGCGAGACGGGTTGCGCATGAATGTAAGCGCCGGGGGCAATGTGGGCGAGCGGTTGATGGCTGTTGGCGCACGGCATTACGGCAATATTCGCGAGAACGCGATCGACTGGCTTGGTCGTGTGGAGATTAGCGACACACGTGTGGATGATCGCCCATCGCAGTTTTCCGGAGGCATGCAACAGCGCTTGCAAATTGCGCGTAATCTGGTGACCGGGCCGCGGTTGGTATTCATGGACGAGCCCACTGGTGGCTTGGATGTTTCGGTGCAAGCCCGCCTTCTGGACCTCGTGCGCGGGCTTGTGCGTGAAATGGGGCTGAGTGCTATCATTGTGACGCACGACCTTGCCGTAGTGCGACTCTTGGCGGACCGCCTGATGGTGATGAAGGACGGCCATGTGGTCGAAACCGGCCTGACCGATCAAGTGCTGGATGATCCGCAACATGCCTATACCCAGCTGCTTGTCAGCTCGGTTTTGCAAGTGTGACCCCAAGGTTTTGAGAAAGACATACAGATGATTGAGATCAAAAATCTTAGCAAGACCTTCACGTTGCACAATCAGGGCGGTGTGATCATTCCGGTTATGCAGGGGGCAGAACTCACAGTGGCACCTGGCAAATGTGTCGCTCTAACCGGTGCCTCTGGCGCGGGAAAATCGACGCTAATGCGGATGATATACGGAAATTACCTTTCTGCAGGCGGATCGATTTTGGTAGGCGGTGTGGATGTGGTCACTGCGGAACCGCGTGAGATAATGGCGCTGCGCCGGGAAGTTCTAGGCTATGTGAGCCAGTTCCTGCGTGTGGTGCCACGGGTGCCCACTTTGGATGTGGTGGCCGACCCGCTGTTGGCCGTTGGGGTTGACTCCGATACCGCACGCGATCGGGCTCGTGATCTGTTGGCACGGCTCAATATCCCAGAACGGTTGTGGTCCCTGTCGCCGACCTCTTTTTCTGGCGGCGAGCAGCAGCGCGTGAATATTGCGCGTGGCTTTGCGCATACCTATCCGGCAATGCTGTTGGATGAACCTACGGCGAGCCTGGATGCCGTCAATCGCGAAACCGTGCTGAGCCTCATTGAGGAAGCCAAGGCAGGCGGAGCAGCAATTATCGGGATCTTCCACGACGAAGCGGCGCGCGATCGGGTGTGTGATCGGGAAATCGATGTCTCTGTCTACACCCCCAACGTCACGAAGGGAGCGGCATGATGACAACCAAGGTTGTTGGTGTTGTCGGTCCTTCCGGCGTTGGCAAAGATTCCGTGATGGAAGCCATGGCAGCGCTGCGCAAAGATATCCAACTGGTTCGACGGGTGATCACCCGGCCGGCCGGAGCAGGAGGTGAAAAATCGATCGGCGCCACAGAAGCTGAGTTTGATGATCAGGTTGCGCAGGACCATTTTCAACTATGGTGGGCCGCGCATGGCCTGCGTTACGGCGTGCCGCGTGCCGCGGTCGATGCCCCGGGAGCTTCCATAGTTCTGGTAAACTTGTCACGCGGTATTTTGGATCAGGCGCGAGCGGCCTTTGACGACTTTGCGGTCTTGTCACTCAAGGCAAGAACCGAAACGTTGGGCGACCGTTTGACGGCACGCGGCCGGGAAACCTCAGCGGAGATCGTCGCGCGTCTAGAGCGTGCGGGTAGCATGCGCCCGCAAGGTGATGATGTGATCGAAATCTCCAACGACGGGCCGTTAGGCGAGACGGTTCAGCGCGCCTTGGCTGCGCTGCAACCGGTGAGGGCATGACGGTGGATTTCGTGGAACATCCCGTCGTGCGTCTCGCCGACCAACGTCAGGCTCTCGACCTTAAAGGGCCGCGGCAGCAGCGGCGCGATATGGGGATCAAGCGCTTCCATAGTGGCCTCTACGTCGCGGCCAAGGTCACCAGTCAGCGTGATGTGGAATCGGAACTCTTCCATCACATAGGGATATCCCCATTTCGCCAAAAGCGCCTCCTGAGTGGTCGACAAATTGGCCTTTCGGCGTCGCGCCAATTCGACCTCATTCGGCGTGGCACGAAATGGGTCCAATTCGAGGACCACCGTGTCCGCCAATTCAGCAAGTGGAGTCTGATCGCCGTCGATCTTGAGCGCAATGAAGTTTCCCAGTTGTGTCAAAAACAGACCGTCCAAAGTGACCGGAGCCAATGTGGTGCACAGCGCCTCAAAACACATTGCGAGCCCGTCGGCGTCCGTGCCGTCAGCCAAGAAGAACGGTGGTTTTATCGTGCCGTGCAGCCCGTATTTGCGTGGGGTCGCTGTAATTTCAGAGATTTTTTGAGGCAAACTTTCTACGGCCAGGTGGGCGACTGTTTGGCCCGCAACAGGGTCCCAACCCAACCAAGACCTCCCGAAATCCGCCAGTGCGCCAGGGTGCGGAGTGTAGTAAACGCCGTATCTTTGAAACTGCATGGTGCCTCTTTCAACCTTTTGACAGCGAATGCCAACAATGCGTGACACCCACATGACACATGAGATGATCCTTGCAAATGCCACCCTCGTTTTGCCCGAGGAAACCATCACTGGCTCAATTGTGGTGCGTGACGGGCACATCGTCGACATGGCGCCGGGCGCATCGGTTCCTACTGGAGCTGAGGATTGCGACGGCGATTTTGTGGCGCCAGGGCTGGTGGAATTACACACAGACAATCTGGAGCGACATATGAAGCCGCGCCCTAAGGTGGATTGGCCTCATCAGGCCGCGATTGTGGCCCATGATGCAGAACTGGCAAGCGTTGGCATTACAACCGTATTTGATGCGCTTCGGGTTGGGTCGATCCTCTCAGATGAGCGGCGCAATTACGGAAAATACGCGCGCTCTGTGGCAGACGAGATCTTGTCGATGCGCAATAGCGGCGCGTTGCGCATCAGCCACCATATTCATTTGCGAGCCGAAACCTGCTCAGAGACCCTTGTGGAAGAATTGGGCGAGTTTGGTCCTGAGGATCGGGTTGGTATTGTCAGTTTGATGGATCATACGCCTGGCCAGCGGCAATTCACCGATGTGTCCAAATTTGAAGCCTATGTACGCGGAAAATATGCGATGGATGAAGGCAGTTTTGGAGACTACGTCCAGTTTCTGCACGGGCTGCATACCAAGCTTGGCAAGGCCCATGAAGAAGCAACTGTGGCTGCGGCCGCCAGATTTGGTGCGGTTTTGGCCAGCCATGATGACACCACGGCGGAGCAAGTGGCAACTTCGGCGGAGTATGGCATCCATTTGGCTGAGTTTCCGACCACGTTGGAAGCGGCACAGGCTAACCGTGCGCATGGCATTGCCAATATCATGGGAGGCCCCAACTTGGTTCGGGGCGGAAGCCATTCAGGCAACGTCGCCGCAATCGATCTGGCGCAACAGGGCTTGTTGGACATTCTCAGTTCGGATTACGTACCGTCGTCTCTTTTGCTGGGAGCGGTGATGTTGGGCAATGCATGGGGCAACATGGCCAAGGGGTTGCATACCGTGACAGCAGCGCCGGCGCACTACACAAACTTACATGACCGTGGGAGACTATCGGTTGGTTTCCAGGCGGATTTGATCCGCTTTCGATTGACAGACGGGGTGCCCACACTGCGTGCTGTATGGCACAAAGGTAATCGAATTGCCTAGCTTCCGCCCAAAGGGGCAATTCGAGAACGTTAGAGGTTTAAAGCCCTTTGGTCCAATCACGGTTCAATTCCAGGTCACCCATCAAATCTAACGACATGAATGGTGCTAGGCTCAGGACTCATAACCAGAATATTACGGTTGCGGCGAGAGCGATGGCCGAAAGGAACACCTTGGGGCACCTGTCATAGCGTGTTGCTACGCGCCTCCAATCTTTCAAACGGCCAAACATGATCTCGATACGATTGCGGCGTTTGTATCGACGTTTGTCATATTTGACGGCCTTGCCGCGTGACTTTCGTCCGGGGATGCAAGGCGATATTCCCATACCTACAAGGGCTTCACAGAACCAATCCGCGTCATAGCCGCGATCCCCAAGCAGCCAGTCGGCTGCGGGCAAGCGCCTCACAAGAGCTCTCGCCCCAGTGTAGTCGCTTACTTGACCGGCGGTCATGAAGAACCGAATGGGCCACCCAACCGTGTCGGTCACTGCATGCAACTTTGTGTTCATACCACCTTTGGTGCGCCCTATCAGACGTCCACGCCCCCCTTTTTGACCGACAAGCTGGAAGCTGTCCGGTGGGCTTTGAGGTAGGTCGCGTCGATAGAAATCGTTTTGTTGTCAGGCGCTTCAGCGGCAAGCCCCTCCATGATCCGGGCAAATACACCCATATCGCTCCACCGCTTCCAACGGTTGTAGAGCGTCTTTGCAGGCCCGTACTCCTTGGGTGCATCACGCCAGCGTAAGCCGTTGCGATTGATAAAGATAATACCACTCAATACCCGCCGATCATCGACGCGTGGTACACCGTGGCTCTTCGGAAAATAGGGGCGAAGCCGTGCCATTTGATCTTCATTCAGCCAGTAAAGATTGCTCATATTACCCCCGCAGTTTGGGAGATTGAATCACGCCGAACCGACAACCTCAATCAGATTAATAGGTCCTGAGCCTAGCCTTTCACCTTCCGCAATGTCGGAAATAATCAGGGAGGATGATGGTGTGTTGTTAGGAATTTCTTGTTCTTTTTTACTCCTGAGAGAGTGCCTGCCTGTTGTCAGTCCATCGGCATACATGCCCGGCTATTGTTCAAAAAAACCAGCCCCCCGGAGGCCGGACGGCTGGGATCGTGAGTGGATTAGCGAGTGTAAACTGCGGTAACTGTTGCGGAACCGAGCGAATTAGCACCGGTCATGAAGCCGACCAGCGCGGCGCTGGCGTTTTCGTCAAGGCCCAGTTTTTCGAGGCCAAGTGCATGAACGGTGAACACGTAGCGGTGCACTTCACCGGGAGGTGGGCAAGCACCGCCAAAGCCGGTTGCACCGAAGTCTGTTCGGCTCTGAATTGCCCCTTCCGGCATAGCGCCGTCGACCGATCCTGCGCCTTGATCCAGGGATGTCACCTTGGCCGAAATGTCGAACGCAACCCAGTGCCACCAGCCAGAGCCTGTCGGCGCATCAGGATCATAGGCGGTGACCACAAAGCTCTTTGTGCCTTCAGGTGCATTGCTCCAGGCCAGAGCCGGCGATGTGTTTCCACCTTCGCAACCGAACCCGTTGAGAACAAATTTGTTGTCCAGCGTCTGACCTTCAGCAACATCGCTGCTGGTCAGAGCAAACGGTTCGTCGGCAAAAGCCGGTGTGATAAAAGTTGCGGCGAAGGCAACAGCGGTGGTCAATGTCTTCATCGTGGGTCTCCATCAGATTTCATTCGGATGAATCCCATGTAGCAATCTACGCCCTTTACTGATTTTCACTACCGATCAAGGTTTTCCGTTATTCGATCAATCCACATCTCGCAGGCGCAGAATTTTTCCGGCATGATCTCGAAACTGCGTCCGAATGTGCCGCTAAAGCATTGACGAGAAAAAAAACACTGAAGGGCGACATCTGCCAATGTTTGAAGTATAGTCCAAATTCGAGTCAACGCGGCGGAAAACCGGGCGTCGCAAAATCGAACATGCAAAACTATCCCTTTTGCACTTGAGGGTTCAGCACAGGTTCGTTTCACGCCTGTCAAAATCATTAACCTCATTGAGGGCTTGCCAGTCCCGCTCAAAGTTACTCGCCAATAATGTCCGCCTCCGGTCGAGCAGGTTCACATTCTACAATGTCCTATGAACGGAATCAGCTTGATGTAACCACAACATAAGCCGTTAAACACAGAGGATTATGATGCTTTGGAACAATGAATGCTATCAATCCTTGTGCGGAGAACCACGACAAGGCCAATCTTGTTGACGCCCCTGCTCCAGAGGGGGGCGGGGCGTTCCTGTGCGCCTCCCTGTTGATAAATTGAAGGAATTTAACAAAAAATGATCGTTATCTGGAAGATATATTGAGCGTCACGCAGTATTTAATTAGATTTACCGACTGCGCAAAGGTGCGTTCTCCGATGCAAAGTCTACATAGAAGCCTGACAACCATTTTACGGCCAAATGAAAGCTTCAAAGGCGAAAACAATAGAGGGGTGGTTGAATGAACTATGTTGATTTTGATGCAGTAGGGCTAGCCGGGTTGGTACGCAACGGCGAGGTCTCGCCTGAAGAGCTTTTGACTTTTGCGATAGACCGAACACAAAAGGTCAATGATTTGATCAATGCTGTGGTCCTTGTGCAGGAGCAGACAGCACGTAAACTAATTAGAAACGGCTTACCGGAAGATGCGTTAAATGGTGTGCCATTTCTTTTAAAAGACCTCGGAGCTGCTGCGATAGACTTTCCGTCGCACATGGGCTCCAGGCTGACAAGCAACACAAAATTTAAGCAAAATTCGACATTGTATAACAGACTAGCGAGCGCAGGTCTTGTAACGTTCGGTCGAACCACTTCTCCTGAAAGTGGAATTGGTGCAACAACTGAGGCAAAAGTCTATGCAGGCCCAACGCGCAACCCTTGGAATCTAGAGCATTCTACAGGTGGGTCTTCTGGTGGTGCAGCAGCTGCAGTTGCAACAGGTATCGTTCCAGCAGCACATGCCTCCGATGGTGGAGGATCAATTAGAATCCCCGCGTCGTGCTGTGGTTTGTTCGGCTTCAAACCTAGCAGAGGTCTGCTTCCGAAGGGCCCAAATGCTGGTGAAGGCTGGGGAGGAATGAGCACCGACGGGTTTATTTCACGAAGCGTGCGCGATAGCGCTACGTTGCTTGATATTGTGAAAGGCTATGAATTTGGTTCACCGTATTCTGGGCCACATATGGATACAACTTTTACGCAATCGCTCCATACGGAGACTAAACCTCTGAAAATTGCCATTTGTGATACGACTTTTTCAGGCCTCTCCATCCATTCCGAATGCGTAAAAGCTGTCCGCAACACTGCCACAATTCTTGAGGACTTGGGGCACAGTGTTGAATATGCAAGCCCGGGAGCTGATCATTTTGGCCTGGCTCGCGCTTGGATGTGCATTGTGTCGTGTGGCGTAGCTCTCGACCTGCAGAAAGCTCAGGCAGAGCGCGGCGAGTGGGCGACGCTTGAAAACGTTGAACAAGTAACACTCAGTGCCGCAACCTACGCAAAAGAGGTAACCGGACAACAATATGTTGAGGCACTCGAGCTAATTCACAAATTTGGGAGAGATATGGCGACGTTTTTTAACAAATATGATTTACTATTAACTCCGACATTAGCCGAACCTCCAGCACTTCTTGGCCGTCTTTCTCATGAAGGAAAGGAATTTGAGCACTACCGTTTAGGAGATGGAATGATGTCGGAATACGCTCCTTTCACAGTGTGTTTTAACGCAAGTGGGCAACCTGCCGCCTCGCTACCGCTACATATGTCATCCGATGGTTTACCAATTGGTGTCCAGTTGGCCGCGCGGTTTGGCGAAGATAACACTTTGATGTCCGTTTGCCGACAATTGGAGGAGGCACGTCCGTGGTTCGCTAATTTTCCAACGTTAGACTCTACCGAGGCGGTATGATCGAGTTCACCTTGAAACGGGCCAATAGGAACGACGACGGGCCAAAATTCATTCCATTGAGAGCTGCCACACAATCAAAACCCGTAGAGTAGGATTGCGCCAGTTTCCGCAACAGCCCTTTTCTTGCAATGTTCATTCTACCTCAATCCAGCTCGACCAAGAGGTCCTTGGCGTCGATCTGACCACCGGCGCTGACATGCACCGCTTTCACGGTGGCTTCACGTTCAGCGTGGATGCCGGTTTCCATCTTCATCGCTTCGATGGTCAGAAGCAGGTCACCTTCATGCACCACCTGGCCCGCAGCCACAGCCACCGAGGCCACCACGCCGGGCATCGGCGCACCCACATGGGCCGGGTTGCTCTCTTCGGCTTTTGGACGGCTAGCGGTCGAGGCTTTGGCCAGGCGGTTCGGCACGCGGATCACCCGCGGTTGGCCGTTCAGCTCAAAGAACACTTTCACTTCGCCGTTCTCGTCGTTCTCACCAACCGCCTGCAACAGGATCTCCAGCGTTTTGCCTGGATCGATTTCCGCCTCGATCTCCTCACCTGGCTCCATGCCGTAAAAGAAAGTCTTGGTGGGCAGGGTGCGCACCGGGCCATAGGCGCGGTGACGCCCCATGTAATCCAGGAACACCTTGGGATACATCAGGTAACCGTTCAGATCCTCGTCATCGACATCGAAGCCTTCCAGCTCTTTCGACAGCTTGACGCGGGTTGTTTCCAAATCAATCGGTTCTAGATGTGCACCGGGCCGGTTCAGGTTCGGTGCGTCGTCTTTCAGCACCTTCTTGACGATGCAGTCCGGGAAGCCACCCGGGGGCTGGCCGAGGTTGCCGCGCATCATGTCGACAACCGAATCCGGGAAGGCCACATCCGTGTCGGGATTTTCCACGTCATCGCGGCTGAGGTTTTGGCTGACCATCATCAGCGCCATGTCGCCCACAACCTTGGACGAAGGCGTCACCTTCACAATGTCACCAAACATCTGGTTCACATCGGCGTAAGATTGCGCCACTTCAGGCCAACGCTCTTCCAGACCCAACGAACGCGCCTGTGCCTTGAGGTTGGTGAACTGGCCGCCGGGCATTTCGTGTAGGTACACTTCTGATGCGGGCGAGGCGTGGCCGCTTTCAAAAGCGACATACTGCCCGCGCACATGCTCCCAATAATCATTGATCTCGCGGATCGCTTCGATCGACAGGCCGGTGTCGCGGTCCGTGTGACGCAGTGCTTCGACAATTGAGCCCAGGCAGGGTTGTGAGGTACCGCCGGAAAACGCATCCATCGCCGCATCCACCGCATCCACACCCGCGGCTGAGGCCGCCAGAATGGTGGCGCCTGCAATGCCCGAGGTGTCATGGGTGTGGAAATGCAACGGGATCGAGATCTCGTCTTTCAGCGCCTTCACCAGCGCCGTGGCTGAGGCCGGTTTCAGAAGGCCCGCCATGTCCTTGAGGCCAAGGATATGCGCGCCCGCCGCTTCCAGCTCTTTCGCCATGCCGACATAGTATTTCAGGTCATATTTCGACCGGTCGGGGTTCAGGATGTCACCGGTGTAGCAGACGGTGCCTTCGACAATCTTGCCGTTTTCACCCACCGCATCCATCGCGACGCGCATGTTTTCGACCCAGTTGAGGCTGTCAAACACACGGAACACGTCAACACCGGTCTCGGCTGCCTGGCGGACAAATTCCTTGACCACATTGTCCGGGTAATTGGTGTAACCCACGCCATTGGACGCGCGCAGCAGCATTTGTGTCAGCACGTTCGGCATGGCAGTGCGCAGGTCGCGCAGGCGCTGCCACGGGCATTCCTGCAAGAAACGATAGGCCACGTCAAAGGTCGCGCCGCCCCAGCATTCGACTGAGAAGAGGTTGCTGAGGTTGGCCGCGTAAGCCGGGGCCGCCTTGATCATGTCGATCGAACGCATCCGGGTCGCCAGCAGCGACTGGTGCCCGTCGCGCATGGTGGTGTCGGTCAG
>NZ_CAJXIV010000091.1 GCF_913054185.1 uncultured Shimia sp. | reverse complement strand
GGGCTGTGAGCAGTCGTCAGACATGATTTTTATCGATTACATCTTTGGCTTGGAAGCGGAAGCAACCTAACGTCGCCTCCAACGGCGGCCAATCACAGGTTGTGACCTTCTACAAAATCACATGTCTCTCCTATTGTGAGGTAGCCTTTGTGCTGCACTGCTGCTGATTAAAGCAGCCATTCAAATACGTCGTGTTGAGGTGAGGCGCCCCTAGAATTGTAGACGCCTTGCTTGGTAATTTTGGAAGCAAGGTGACACTGATTTCAGGGATTAGATTTACGGATGACTTCAAGCGTGATGCGGTCGCACAAGTAGTGGATCGGAGTTACCGGACTGCTCCGTCCCGCGACGGCCCCGCTCTCTCCTACTCCAGCACCTCTTCTCCGTCCCAAACCGCTTCCCTCTCCGAGACAAGCTTGCGCGCACGTTTGAACTCTAACGATCCTGGAGCCAGTTTGTGCTGATGATAGTCCAGCATCAGATCTTTCTCATTGTCGGTCCAAACCTCTCGCGACCGCAGCTCTTCAATAACCTCGCTCCGGTGGCCATCTGACATCTTTGCATAATGCGTTTCCGTGATGGTCTCCGTCTCATGCCCCAAATTGAAGGACCATGCTTATCGCCGTTCGGCGAATAAACAAAGGAAGTTGCCCAACGCCGCAAGGCAATGGCGGGTGGAATGCTGTGAAAAGTCCTTTCCAATCCCCTTTGAAGCCGCAGCGAAAGCAGCGCTCAAAGCCCCCTCACTGCGCATTGGCTTGATTGGTTGGTGTCCGTGCGCTTGTACCGTCAGATGCGCTTTAACAGGAAAGACAGCATCGTCGACCTCAAAACCCAACCGCATCAAATCCTCAACCCATTCACAGAATATGGCTTACAAGTCCTCCGTTCGGGGAAACCAGAACACCCTAAAACTCTTGCCGTTTTTGGCGCGCATTTCCCTTCCGTCTTGAATTACTTCTTTGGCATCCATGTCTAAATGCTTCAGCCGCAGAGAGGTCAGCGCACCTACTCTCAGCCCGGACACAAAAGTAGTTGCCACCATTGCCCGATCACGACGCTCCAACATCGTCCTGCACGGTATCCTCACACCATCAAGATGGCTTCCTCAATCGAGGGAAAGCGGCTATCTCAGCACCCACTTCAAGCTGTTCAGGCGGAACGTCGTCATCCACAGACTTCCCGGTGGCTTGGCTTTTCCAAGGCAGTAAGGCTCGTCCAGCGGCGCAACATGACCAAACAGGTCGGGTGTATTTTCATTTTGGCCGATGTCTTTAGACATACTTAAGCCTCCGAAAAAATGAAGGTCTCAAGACACATCCTGCATCGCGAAACGATTATGTTTCTCGCCTTCATAACTGATGAAGACTTATCCATATGGATCGGTGCCATTTGTTGCCGGCTTCACAGAACCAGGCAATAGGTATTTTTGTGGAAAACGAAAATGTGGGGGCCAAAAAATCGACTAGACAAAATTACGCTTACTTTCAGGGTACTACGTGAGGTGTGATGGCGGAGAAGCAGGGATTCGAACCCTGGGAGGGCGTTAACCCTCGTCGGTTTTCAAGACCGGTGCATTCGACCACTCTGCCACTTCTCCGACGCGCCATCCCTAATACCACTTTTAGCGTGGTTCAAGCAGAAAGAGTGGCGGATTTCCGACACTTCTTATCAGCCGCACTTTCCTTAAAACCCAACGCGGGTTACACTCTGCGCAATTGACCGCTGCTGCGCCCTTATGGGGCCAGAAAACAGCGGCACTTGGTGCGACAGGATACGAGCAGACAAAGGGCACGTAATGACCTTCTTTTCAGGCGCAAGCTTTCATTCTCCGCGCCGCACGGCGCCGGCTATTTTTTTGGTGTGTGGGCTGGCTTTGGCCGGCTGCACCGACGGTGAAGACTTCAATTTCTTGAACAAACCTGCGGAAACCGAAGCCGCTGTACCGGTGGCTGGACAGACCACAAAGCTGGTGGAACGTGATGTCGAAGCTCCCGAGGTGTTCTCCACGTCAGAGGCTGGCCTTTGGGACGGGCGCCCATCCCTGGGGGGTGTCTGGGCCGCACATCCCGATGTCGGGGATCCAGAACGCGTCATCATCCGCAACAAAGCCAATGGCAAATTTGTGATTGGGGCTCTGTTCCGCCGCGAACGCGACATTCCCGGCCCTCGCATACAAGTGTCCTCAGACGCGGCCGATGCGCTTGGCATGTTGGCCGGTGCTCCTGTTGAGTTGAACATCACCGCCCTACGCCGTGAAGAAGTGGCCGAAGAGGCCCCCGCTGATCCGGAGGCAACGGCAGAGGTTGCGTCCACCACAGACGTGGAAGAAACCCCGCTGGAACCCATTGCGGCCGCAACCGCCGCCATTGCAGCGGCCGAAGCCAAGCAAACGCCACCAGCCCCGGCACCGGCCGCGCAATCCGAAGTGGCGCCCAAGCCACAGTCGTCCTCGCTGTCCAAACCTTATGTACAGATCGGCATCTTCTCGGTTCAGGCCAACGCCGATGGTGCGGCCGCACAAATGAAGAGCGCAGGCCTGCCCGCCTTGACCAAGAAAACCACCTCAGGTGACAAAACCTTCTACCGCGTTCTGGTTGGCCCAGCCTCCAGCAAGTCGGCTCTTAAATCTATGACCAAGAAAGTGCATGGCATTGGCTTCACCGATGCTTATGCGGTGACCAACTGACGGAGGCTTCTGCCATGTTCAAATCCATGTTCCACGCCTGTGTGGCAGCGATTGGATTGACGGTCGCGGCCAGTTCTGCCAACGCCTTTGAAACCAAGGCCCGCGCGGCTTTTGTGATGGACCAATCCACTGGTACGGTGCTGTTGGCGAAAAATGCCGACGAAGCCCTGCCGCCTGCGTCTATGTCCAAGCTGATGACGCTTTATATGGCGTTTGAGGCTGTGCGCGATGGCCGCTTGCAAATGACCGAAACACTGCCGGTGTCACAGCACGCAATGAACTATGGCGGCTCCACCATGTTTTTGGACACAACTGACCGGGTGGCGGTGCAAGACCTGCTGCGCGGGATTATTGTGTTGTCTGGCAACGATGCCTGTGCAGTTATCGCCGAAACTCTGAGCCCTGACGGGACAGAGGCTGGCTTTGCCCGCCTGATGACCCGCCGCGCACGGCAAATGGGCATGACCAATTCCACCTTTGCGAACTCCAATGGGTGGCCCGCACCGGGCCACCGCATGAGCATGCGCGACCTGGCGCTCCTGGCAAACCACCTTATCTCCGACTTCCCGGAATTTTATCCGATGTTTGCCGAGCGCGAATTTGAGTTTGATGGACGTGCGCCCCAAAACACGCAAAACCGCAACCCACTTTTGAAGCTGAACATCGGCGCGGATGGCCTCAAAACCGGCCACACATCTGAGGCTGGCTACGGTCTTGTTGGTTCCGCAAAACAGGGCAACCGCCGTGTGATCTTTGCTTTCTCCGGCCTGCAAACAGCCGCTGAACGTGCGGAAGTGTCCGAGCAAATTGTCAACTGGTCTTTCCGACAGTTTTCCGAGGCCACATTGGCCCGCGAAGGTGAGCGTGTGGCTGAAGCCAACGTCTGGATGGGCAAGTCCTCCCGCGTTGGCTTGGTGCCAGAGAGCGACATTGATGTGTTGTTGCCGGTTTTGGCCAAAAACAAAGTCAAAGCTGAGGTGATCTACAACGGCCCTATCGAAGCCCCGATCACCAAAGGCCAATCTCTGGCTGAACTGGTGTTGATGCCCGAGGACTTGCCTGAAATGCGCATTCCTCTGGTGGCAGAAGCTGATGTGCCCGAGGGTGGCTTTGGCATTCGCCTGCGCACAGCAACCGGCATTCTGATGCAGCAATTTGGCCTCAATCTCGCAGGTGCATCGTGAGCGGACACTTCATCACGTTTGAAGGCATTGACGGTTCCGGAAAATCCACCCAAGCAAAGCGCCTCGCAGAGCGCCTGCGCGCCGATGGGCGTGACGTGGTGCTCACTCGCGAACCGGGTGGCTCTGTTGGCGCAGAGGAAATCCGCGCGCTGGTGCTCGAAGGCGACCCTGACCGCTGGTCGGCTGAGACTGAAATCCTGCTGTTCACAGCCGCGCGACGCGACCACCTGGAACGCACCATTCTGCCCGCTGTGGCGGCAGGTAAAATTGTCATCTGTGACCGCTTTGCTGACAGCACCCGCATGTATCAGGGCCTTTCGCGCGGCGACCTCCGTGGGATCGTTGACCAGTTGCACAGCCTGATGATTGGCCGCGATCCGGATCTGACAGTGCTGATCGACATGGACCCGGCCACCGGCCTGTCCCGTGCCAAATCCCGCCAAACCGCTGAGGAGCGGTTTGAAGACTTTGGTCAAGCGCTTCAGGAGCAAATGCGCAAAGGCTTCCTGGATCTGTCCCGCGAATATGCGGACCGCTTCCGCGTGATCGACGGCGCACAGGACATGGATCGCGTGTCTGACGCGGTTTATGCCACCGTCACACAATACATCGAGGCCACGACTTGAGCGACGACACCGGCCCAGAGGCGGATCGCGTCACCGGTGCGCCCCACCCACGGGAAACCGAGGTGCTCTTTGGTCAGGCCTCTGCTGAGCAAGACTTTCTCACTGCGGTCAACTCGCACCGATTGCACCACGGCTGGCTGATCACCGGTCCTATTGGCGTGGGCAAAGCCACACTGGCCTGGCGCATGGCCCGCTTTTTGTTGGCCACGCCGCTGGACGGTGGCGCTGGCTTATTTGGCGATCCGGTGCCGCACACCAATCTCGATATCTCACCTGAACATCCGGTGGCACACCGTCTTCTGGCCCGATCCGAGCCGGGCATGTTCAGCATCACGCGGTCTGTGAATGAAAAGACCGGCAAGCTGCGCGACAAAATTGTCGTGGATGACGTGCGTGGCCTGGCCCACTTCCTCACAATGTCGTCTGCGGATGGTGGTCGCCGCGTGGTGATTGTCGACAGTGCCGACGAGATGAACGTGAATGCCGCCAACGCGCTACTAAAAATGCTCGAGGAGCCGCCGGTGCGCACCACGATGATGCTGATCTCCCATCAGCCGTCGCGCCTGCTGCCAACCATCCGCTCGCGATGCCGCGAACTGCGTCTGCACCCATTGCCCCCAGAAGACATGCACAACGCCCTCACACAAGCGGGCTTTGAGGCCGCGGAATCCCCTGCCCTTGCCGAACTGGCCGCTGGTTCAGTGGGCGAAGCCCTGCGCATCCTGCAAAGCGACGGCCTCGCGCTTTACGCCGAGCTGGTCGCGCTTTTTGCCTCTGATCAAGGCTTTGACCGTCAACGCGCTCTGAACCTCGCCAATGCTGCCGTTGGTCCTGCCAATGCGGACCGCTACGAATTGTTGCTCACGCTCATTGACCTTTTCCTCATGCGCCTGGCCCGCACTGGCGCACTGGGCCAACCGCCCACTGTAGAGGCCGCCCCACATGAAGCACAGATACTGATGCGACTTTCACCACACACGCAGAAAGCCCGCGCATGGGCTGCGGCGGCGCAGGAAATTTCGGATCGCACCCAACACGGCAAAGCGGTCAACCTTGACCCTGCCGCGCTTGTGCTGGATACGGTTTTTAAGATCCATCAAACTGCAATCTCCTGAGCGCCCCATGACTGACTTTCCCCAGATCACCGACAGCCACTGCCACCTCGATTTCCCGGACTTCGACGGCAAGCTGGAAGAGTTCATCTCCCGCGCCGCAGAGGTTGGTGTGACTCGCATGGTCACTATCTGCACACGTTTGCGCAACGAACCCACGGTGCGTGCCATTGCGGAGGCCCACGCGCCGGTGTTCTACGCGGCAGGCACCCATCCAATGAGTGCTGCTGAAGAACCACTGGCCACCGTGGAAGAGCTGGTCGCACTTGCGCAGCACCCCAAGTTTGTCGGCATTGGCGAAACCGGTCTGGATTATCACTACACCGCCGACAGCAAAGAGGTGCAGCAGACCTCCCTGCGCATCCACTGTGAAGCAGCACGTGAAACTGGCCTGCCCCTGATCATCCACAGCCGCGACTCTGATGAGGATATGGCGCAGATCTTGACCGAAGAATTTAAGAAAGGCGCTTATGGCTGTGTCATGCACTGCTACAGCTCCGGACCAGACCTGGCGAAAAAAATGCTCGATCTGGGGTTTTACCTGTCCATGTCCGGCATCGCCGCTTTCCCCCGCTCCCAAGAGGTGCGCGACATCTTTGCCGCCGCACCGGTGGACCGCGTGCTGGTGGAAACCGACGCGCCCTACCTTGCGCCCCCGCCCTATCGCGGCAAGCGCAACGAGCCGTCTTATGTTGAAAAAACCGCCCGCGTTGGCGCCGAGGTATTTGGCATGGACTACGCCGACTTCGCCGCGCAAACACAGGCCAACTTTGAGCGCCTGTTTTCCAAAGCAAGCAACCCGGCGGCCGCTGCATGAGCGCAAAGCTGACCTTCACCATTCTGGGCTGCGGCAGCTCCGGCGGCGTGCCGCGCATCGGCGGGCATTGGGGCGACTGTGACCCCGCCAATCCCAAAAACCGCCGCCGCCGCTGCTCCCTTCTTGTTGAGCGCGAAACGGCTGAAGGCAAAACCACGGTGTTGATCGACACATCTCCGGACATGCGTGATCAACTGCTGTCCTCCAACACCGGCGCGCTGGATGCGGTGGTTTACACGCACAGCCACGCAGACCACGTACACGGCATCGATGACCTGCGCATGGTAGTCTACAACATGCGCAGACGCATTCCCGTCTGGGCGGACGGCGCGACGCAAAACGATCTACTCAGCCGTTTTGGCTACGCTTTTGTGCAACCCAAGGACAGCCCCTACCCGCCGATCCTGGATTTGCACACCATTGATGACGAAGACTTCACCATCTCCGGCGCGGGTGGCGATATTTCGTTCACACCCATCAAAGTAAACCATGGCAGCATCGACGCTTTGGCATTCCGCATGAATGATGTGGTCTACATGCCGGATGTGTCAAAAATTTATGATACGGCCTGGCCGCAACTTGCCGACATGAAGTGCTTTATCATCGACGCGCTGCGCCGCTCGCCGCATCCCACCCACGCCCACCTCGACCAGGCGCTGGAGTGGATTGAAAAGCTCGCGCCAGAACGCGCGGTGTTGACCAACATGCACATCGATCTCGACCACTCCACTGTGGACGGCGAAACTCCAGACCACATCACCCCCGCCTTTGACGGGATGAAAATCACCTACGACCTTTAAAAACGGGTCACGCAGCAGGACACACCACAGATGCAAACTCTTATCTCTGTGATCCTGCCGGTTTTTCTCATCATCGGTTTTGGGTACATGGCAGCCTGGCGTGGCTTGTTCAGCCAGCAAAATGTCGATGGCTTGATGCGCTACGCCACAACTTTTGCTGTGCCCGTCCTGCTGTTTCGCGCAATCTCCAACCTCGATCTGGCCGCTGAGTACAATCTCAGTCTTTTGGGCAGCTTTTACGGCGCTGCGTTCTTGTGCTTTCTCGCCGGCATGTTGGGTGCCAAATACCTGTTTGGCCGCGATTGGGAAGACGCTACCGCAATTGGCTTTGTATGCCTGTTCTCCAACTCTCTCCTACTTGGTCTGGCCATCATGGAGCGCGCCTACGGTCCGGACAGCCTGACTGGCAACTACGCAATCATCTCCATCCACGCCCCCTTCTGCTACGGTCTTGGCATCGCCACCATGGAGATCATGCGGGCACGACACAGTTCCAAAACCAAAATCGTGCCCACCGTGCTCAAGGCCATGTTCTCTAATGCGCTGATCATCGGCATTGGCCTTGGCTTTGTTGTGAACCTGGGCAACATCCCCATGCCAGAACCCGCCATGCATGCGGTCAACCTCTTGGCCTCTTCAGCCCTGCCAGCAGCGCTGTTTGGCATGGGCGGCGTGCTGTATCGCTACCGCCCCGAAGGCGACATGCGCGTCATCTTGTTTTGCTGTGCGGTCTCCCTAGGTCTGCACCCCACCCTAACCTTTGCCTTCGGCACGCTAAGCGCCATCTCTGCGGACAACATGCGTTCCGCCATTGTCACCGCCTCCATGGCCCCCGGCATCAACGCCTACCTCTTTGCCAACATGTATGGCCGCGCCATGCGCGTGGCCGCTTCCACCGTGCTGATCGGCACTGCGCTCTCTGTGCTCACGGTTTGGCTCTGGCTGGGCACATTGCCGTGACCACCACACGGCACGGCCGCTTGCACCGAGACCGACCGCGCCCCATCTAGTCAGTTGAAAAAGCCCAAGGAGCAACCAGATGGCCCAAAACCCAATCCGCGTCGACATTGTCTCTGATGTCGTGTGCCCATGGTGCATCGTCGGCTATCGCCAATTGATACAGGCCTCCGAGGCCACCGGCATTGCCATCGAAACCTTCTGGCATCCCTTTGAACTCAATCCTGACATGGAAGCTGACGGCGAAAACCTACGCGATCACATCATGCGCAAATACGGCAGCACTGCGGATCAATCCAAAGACGCCCGCGACCGACTGACTGAAGTTGGCGCCGAACTCGGCATCGATTTTCAGTGGTCCGAAGACAGCCGGATCTACAACACCTTTGCCGCCCATCAACTTTTGCATTGGGCTTCTGAAACCGGACAGGCGCAGGCCCTGAAACTGGCTTTGTTTGAGGCCTACTTCACCCAAGGCCGTAACGTGAGCGACTCAAACGTTCTTATCGATATCGCCGCCTCTGTTGGCCTAGATGCCGAAGAGGCAGAAGCGGTTTTGAAAGATGAACGCCATGCCGACATGGTGCGCCAGAAAGAACAATTCTGGACCGCACGTGGCGTGTCCGGCGTGCCAACAATGGTCTTTGACGGCAAACAAGCCACGTCCGGCGCGCAAGGCGTCGACACTTTCACCAGACTGCTAAAGCAACTGACGTCTCAATAACCGCGCACGCCGCTCAGGCGCTGCGACATTCTGGTTCTTGAAAGCCTTTGGAATCGCCGATTCCGAGGGCTTTTTGCTGCGCGACAGTCCACACTGCCTGCGCCCCAAAAGTACACGTGCACTGCACATACAACCTATGGCAGCAGCACGGAAAAACCTTCCCCTTTAAGCTCAAGAACTACAGCAAAACAGTTTTCTTCCAACCCCTTAGCTGAGACCGCCCCCTCTCAACTTTCGGCCAAAACCGCGCCTCGCGCCCGTCCATCGCACTTCAATTTCAGAAGAATTTTTCGAGTAACGCGGTGTTAAGGGCTGCCAGCTTACGTTGCCTTCAATCAGCCAGTCCGAAAACGGTATTGAACCAGACCCATGAACACAGAAAACACATCATCACAGGCCGACTGCATCGCACTGCCGCAGCAGTTGGATTTCGCACATTGCACTGAGTTGCGTCTCGCTATCGAGGCCTCCCGTGGTCAACCTCTGGCGCTGGATGCGCACCAAGTTGAGTTCCTTGGGGGCGCCGGCGCCGAGCTTCTATTGGCGACACGCGCCGAATGGGCCGGACGTGACCTGGCATTTGAATTGAAACAACCATCTGACGATTTTCTAAAAGGTATGGAGCGGCTCGGCCTGCCCCATGACTGTCTTCTTGAAAGGGGCTCCGCATGACAACGAAGATTCTTGCAGTTGATGACTCCCGCACCATGCGCGCGATGATTCAAACGGCACTGACCGATGCTGGCTTTGATGTTGATCTGGCCGAGGACGGCATCGACGGGCTGGACAAGCTTGGCGGTTCCGACCCCGATCTGGTCATCACCGACATCAATATGCCGCGCCTGGATGGGTTTGGCATGATCGAAGGCGTGCGTGAACGCCCCGAGTGCGCCTCTCTGCCAATTCTCGTGTTGACCACGGAAAGCGGTGAAGAACTGAAACAACGTGCCCGTACGGCTGGTGCAACTGGCTGGATCGTCAAACCTTTTGACGCTGAAAAGCTGGTCGCTGTCATCAATCGTCTGGTTGTTTGAAAGGAATTGAATGATGTCCGATCTTCGTGACATGTTCTTTGAGGAATGCGACGACCTTCTTGAAGTGTTGTCCACCGGTCTGGAAGAGCTCCAGAACGAAACGTCAGATGCAGAAACCATCAATTCGATGTTCCGCTCTGTGCATTCTATCAAAGGCGGCGCCGGGGCATTTGGCCTTGATCGCCTGATCAAATTTGCCCACGCATTCGAAAACGTCTTGGATGACTTGCGCTCCAACAAAATTGAGGTGGACGGGACCATCACGGCGCTGATGTTCTCCGGTTTTGACCACCTAAACGACGTCGTGGATGCGGCCCGTGATGACAACGACCTCCCGGAATCCGATGGGGCGGCTGTTCTTGCGGAACTCAAGCAAACCACACAGAACGCCAATGGCCTCAGCGGCGATGAGGAAGAAGACGCAAACGAAGTCGACTCAGACGATTTTGTTGTGCAGGCCATGGACTTCGGTCTCGACCTTGGCGGGGAGGACGACGCTCCAGCAGATCTTCCAGGACTGCCCTCTTTGGGGGGTGGCGCGGCCGAAGGCACCATGCTCTTCGTGGTTAAATTCAAAGCGGAAACTGTGCTTTATACACGGGGTCACGATCCAGCCCTGCTGTTCCGTGCATTGGGTGAGATGGGCGATCTGTCCATTGAAGCTGATCTCGAAGCGGTCGCGCCTTTGGAAAGCCTCAAGGATGCGCCTGCAGCAATCTCCTGGACGCTGACCCTGCGCCCAGATGATGGCATCGATGAGGGCGCCATCCGCGAGATTTTCGAATTTGTGGAAGGCCAGTGTATTCTACAGATTACAGAAGTTGTGGCTGAAACACCCGCCGGGGAAGCGTCTGCGACTGAAGCCGAAGTTGAATCGCCAGCGCCAGCCCCGGTTGCGGAAGATGCACCTGCTGTGGCACCAACCAAAGCCAAAACCAAAACCAAGCCGACCCCTGCCAAAGCCCCCAAAGCTGAAAAGCAGGAGGCCAAGGGCGGAGACGGCGGAAAAAAGTCGTCTGAACCGCGCAACAGCACCATCCGTGTGGATCTCAACCGCGTTGATCGCTTGATCAACTTGGTTGGCGAATTGGTGATCAGCGAAGCCATGCTGCGCCAGTCGATGAACGAGCTGCCAGTGTCCGCCAACAGCGCCGTCAGTGAAGCCATTGGTCAGCTAAAAACTCTGTCAGGCGTTCTGCAAGAGAGTGTGATGGCCATCCGTGCACAACCTGTGCGTGGCCTGTTCCAACGGATGAGCCGAATTGTGCGAGAGTCCTCCCGTCAGGCTGGCAAAACCTCCCGCCTGGTGATGGTCGGGGAAGCCACCGAGGTCGATAAGACCGTGACCGAACGTCTGGTGGAACCCTTGACGCACATGATCCGGAACTCTGTCGACCACGGCCTTGAAACACCCGAGGATCGTCTGGCCGCAGGCAAACCGGAAATGGGCACAATCAAACTCGAGGCGGCGCACCGCTCCGGCCGGGTTGTGATCTCTCTGTCTGACGACGGCGCCGGTGTGAATCGTCCGAAAGTTCGGGAGAAAGCACTGGAAAAAGGCATTATTCGTCCCGAGGATGATCTGACCGACAGCGATATCGACAACCTGCTGTTCCGGGCCGGATTTTCGACCGCAGATGAGATTTCTCAGCTTTCCGGTCGTGGTGTTGGTATGGACGTTGTGCGCTCTGAAATTCAGGCGCTTGGCGGCCGCATCAACCTGCAGTCCGAACCGGGCAAAGGCACCACGATCACCATCTCCCTGCCGCTGACACTGGCGGTTATGGAAGGCATGTTGATCGAAGTCGCGGGCGAAAGCTTGGTGGTTCCAACTGTGGCACTGCGTGAAACTCTTCAGCCTGGTCAGGCCAACATTCACGACTTCTGTGATGGCGACCGCGGTCTTTCCGTAAATGACTCGATGCTTCCAATCGTGGATTTGGGGGAGGCCCTTGGTTTCCGCTCTCCACTCCCGGACTTCAGCAACCAGTCCCTCCTTCTGATCGAAGGGGAATCTGGTCGGCGTTCAGCTCTTGCTGTGGACGGCATCGTGGAGCAACGCGAAGTGGTGATCAAAGGTTTGGAACATAACTATCAATCCATTCCAGGAATCGCCGCCGCAACCATCCTTGGCAACGGCAAAATCGCTCTGATCGTCGACACGGATCAAATGATCCCATCGCCGGGTAACGGCAACACAGGACTGCTTAAGGGGTCCGATATGGCAGAGGTGAACTCTTATGTCTGAACAAGCAACTCAAGAACAGACCGACGAACGCATTGAAATCGTGTCCTTCGCCATTGGCGAGCAGGCCTTCTGCCTGGACATCGGCCATGTGCTGGAAATTCGGGGCTGGACCAGCACCACAACGCTGCCGCACGCACCAGAATATGTGGTTGGCATGATGAACCTGCGCGGCGCTGTGCTGCCGGTGATCGATCTATCGATGCGCTTGGGCCTGGGCAAAACCATCCCAGAAAGCCGGCACGTCATCATCATCGCGCACATCGATGAGAAGAGTGTTGGTTTCCTGGTGGATGCCGTGTCCAACATCATCACAGTGAACACCGACGAAATCAAAGCGACACCTGAGGTATCTTCCTCCAGAACAGCCGCGTTTATTCGCGGGGTCTACACACTAGACGACACCATCGTTCGCGCGATTGATGTTCATCAGATTATGCCACAGGAAGCAATGTCAGCAGCATGACCCACATGGCGCAAAAATCCCTTGAAGAAGGCACAATCAGTGATGCGGACTTTGCCGCAATCGCTGGGCTGGTGCGCGAATGGATGGGCATTGACCTTCAGCCGCATAAGCGGACGATGGTTGCCTCCCGTCTTTCCAAGCGCCTACGTGCCACAGGCTACGAGTCGGTCAACGACTACATCGACTATATGCACTCGCCTCAAGGGCGGGATGAGCAAACCCGTTTCATCAGCGCCTATACAACCAACATGACGCGCTTCAATCGCGAAGGGCATCACTTCGAACAGCTGGCCAATGACATTCTGCCTGACCTTATGGCACAGGCGCGTCGCGGCAAGCGGGTTCGGATTTGGTCAGCTGGATGTTCCAGCGGAGAAGAACCTTATGGTCTGGCTTTCCACGTGTTGGATGCCTGCCCAGAGGCCTCTTCGCTGGATGTGAAAATCCTGGCATCAGACATCGACCCCGAAATCTTGGCATCCGCCAAGCGCGGCATCTACCCCGCCTCCTCAGTCAACACCCTGACCAACGGGCAAGCGACCAAATACTTTGAGGATTCTGAAGGGACAACCGATCAAAAATCAGTTTGCGAAAAAGCCCGCGAATTGATCAGTTTCCGGCGCCTCAATCTTCATGGCGATTGGCCTTTCAAAGGCCAGTTTGACATCATCATGTGTCGCAACGTCGCCATCTACTTTGATGCACCAACCCAAAGTCGTCTCTGGCGCAGATTTGGCGAGCAGCTTTGCCCAGACGGCCTCCTATTCTTGGGCCATTCAGAAGGAATTGGCCCGGAACACGCCGAACTGTTTCACACAGCCGGCCGGGGCGTTTTCTCAATAGACACCTCCCGCATTGGTGGCAGAAGCGCCAATGCAACCTTGCACATGGGGAATTAAAAATGAGCTTGAAAGATAAGCTGCATATCCTGGTTGTGGACGACATGTCCACCAGCCGCGGACTCATCACACAGGCACTCGATGAGATCGGGATCGTCAACTACCGCACCGAAAACGACGGTGCCCAAGCCTGGCGTAGCCTGGCGGCGAAACCGGTGCACTTGATCCTGTCGGATTTCAACATGCCGGGCATGGACGGCCTCCAACTCTTGGAAGGCATCCGCGGCAATAAGGCGACCGCACGCACTGGCTTTATCCTAATCACCGGGCGCGCAGATCCGGACACCATCAACAAGGGCGTCAAGCTCGGCATGAACAACTTCATCAAGAAGCCGTTCCAGACCGCGCAGCTCAAAGCCTGCATCGAGAAGGTAGTGGGGCCTCTTTAAAGGAGGCTCCCATGGGGGACTACAAATGACAACGCGCTCTACCGCAGACGTACTCACAACCATTTCCGAGGACGTGGCAGACTTGGCTTCCATCGCTCATGCGTTGGACGGTCTGACCAGCGAATTGGATTTGGAAGGCGTCGATCACAACAAAATACGGGATCTGCAGCGCGTAGACGCGCTGTTCCAGCACCTAGACGACATCGCGGTATTGCTTGGCAACATGTCCTCGATGATTGGCGCGGGTCCAGATCTCAATGTGCAGGATCTCTCGAACAGCGTCCGTCTGGATTACTTGAAATCGCGCCTTTCTGATGCGGACAAAACCCGCGCAATCTCGCCTGATGCAGGCAACGTAAACCTCTTCTGAGCCACACTCGCTCAACCACAGTGACATTGGAATAGACCCATGAACGCCATGACCAAGATCAGCAGCGCCAGCGCAGACAGTTCCGCAACAGAGGTCCGTTTTGCCAACGAGAGCATTATCACCTCCGCAACCGATCCGCGTGGCGTGATCCAGTTTGCCAATGAAAAGTTTGTCGAGGTCGGTGGCTACTCCCTGGAAGAACTGGTGAATGCGCCACATAAAATAATGCGCCATCCGGACATGCCAAAAGGTGTCTTCTACTTGATGTGGGAATGCCTGAAATCGGGCATGCCTGTGTGCACATATGTAAAAAACAAAACCAAGTCTGGCGGCTACTACTGGGTTCTGGCTGTGGTGACGCAAACAGAGAACGGCTTTCTCTCCGCACGGATCCGCCCCAGCACCGAGCTGTTTGAAACCACCAAAGAAATCTACGCCACACTGCTGGACGAAGAAAAGCGCGAGAACCTGACAGCAGAACAATGCGGCGCGCGTCTTTTGGAGATGCTGAAAGACGCCGGCTACCCGTCGTTGGAAGCCTATGGGATTGAAGCGTTGGATCTGGAATTCAAGGCGCGCGGCATCATTGCGCCCGATCTGTCCAGCTCCTTTCTCTTGATGGACGAGCTTGCGGAAATCATCTCCGACATGCAGGACTTGGTGAACAGCATCGAGCAGGGTTTTGAGCGGGTGCGCGGCGAGCCTGTGAACCTACGTATTTTGGCGGGGCGCCTTGAAGGCGCCGGTGCCGCACTTGGTACCATTTCGCAAAACTACGACGCCATGGCCAAAGAAATGCACAGCTTGGTTGGACGCCTGCACGACCCGGAAAACGGCTCTTTGGTCCAAATGTACAGCGCTGTGTCTCAGGGCCGCTGGTCGATGCAAATTGCCCAACTCTTGAACGAAGCCCATAGCAACGTCGCCCCCGATGATGCGGCAACAGATGGTGCGGTTCTGCTTAAAGAACACCACGAACGCCTGCATCAGCGCAGCCGTGCGCGCTTGATTGAGATTTCTTCGATCGGCAAGTCCATCCCGGACATCTGCCGCAGCCTGCGCCGTCGGATCAACGGTTTGGACGTTGTGAAACTGCTTTGCAAAGTGGAAAGCGGCCGCATGCGTGACGTAGACAGCGGTTTGGACGGCATCATTGCCCGTCTGGAGAACTTCCACGACAACACCGACCGCCACTTGGCTGACCTGTCCGCCAAAGCGTCCCAAGTGACACAAAAAGGCAGCGCCCTCTAACGAGGTCGCTCCACCACATTTCCGCCGCTCCCATTAGCTCTATAACAATAGGAATTCATCATGCCGGTTTTCCAAAAAATCAAAGCCCGTTTTTCGCGGATGAGCATCAAAACCAAATTGGCAACTGCAATTGCGGCCTGTGCCCTCTTGGCCGTTGGTCTCTCGCAGTTCACACAATACAACGCTCGTACCGCCGAAGCCGAAACCCAGGCCATGGAGCGCTATGATCTGCTGACCGAGCTGTTTAGCACTCAGCTTGTGGCGGCGGCTCAATTTCAGGACACTGACCGGCTAAAAGCCACGACAGACCGCTTTTTGGAGCAGGACGCCAACATCACTGCCGTGAGCGTTTTGTCCCGCGACGGCACAGAAATCTACAGCTACGACGTGGCTGAATCTCGCGCAGAAACCATCAGCCATGCTTTGGATACGGTTGCGGCGTCTGTGACCGAAGACAAACCCGGTGCGAACGCTATTGAAGCGTCGGTTTATGCTGCACAATTGCCAATTGCTCAGGCCGGCCGCAATCCTGTTGGCACGCTTCAGGTGGCTGCAGACGTCTCCGCCATCCGCGAAGAAGCGCTGCAAGAATTCATCAAAGGCGCCATCGGCTCCGTCCTGGCCGCCGGGCTTGCCTTGGGCCTAATTGTGATGTTGGTAGGCCGTGTTGTGACCCGCCCGGTACTGGGCCTTGGCAAAGCCATGGATGCCATTGCCGATCACGATTATGACGCCGACGTACCACACTTGGATCGCAACGACGAAATTGGTGCGATGGCCAAACGTTTGGCAAAATTTCGCGACCAACTGGCCGAGGATGCACGTGAACGCGAAGCCCGCGCACAGCAAGACAAACAACGCCAGCGCTTGTTCTCCCGCCTGGCTGAAGGCCTGTCGGAAATCGCGGATGGTCGCGTGGATCGCCCAATCGACACAGCAGAGTTCTCCGACCTTGGTGAAAACTCGATGCGGATCTGCAAAGATTTCAACGATGTCCTCACCAACCTGAAATCCGTTTTGTCCACCGTGACGCGCACCGCTGAAACCGTCCGCACCAGTGCCCATGAAATCTCCGAAAGCGTTGTGGACCAATCCAAGCGCTCCGAAGCCCAAGCGGTGACACTCGAAGAATCCGCGGCGGCGATCGAAACACTGAGCACATCGGTGGAGCAAACCGCAGATCACGCGGCAGAGGCCAACAAGCGCATCACCCAGAACCGTCAACAGGCGCAATCCGGTGGCGAAGTGGTCGAGCACACTGTCGAAGCCATGCGCAATATCGAGCAAAGCTCCGATAAAATCACCGCAATCATCGGCGTGATTGACGACATCGCTTTCCAGACCAACCTTCTGGCACTGAACGCCGGTGTGGAAGCCGC
>NZ_CAJXIV010000090.1 GCF_913054185.1 uncultured Shimia sp. | reverse complement strand
CTGGACGGCACCCCCCCCAACAACTGGCTCTCAATCTTTGGTGGTCCAGCCTGGCAGTGGGACACCTCCCGCCAGCAGTACTTCCTGCACAACTTCCTGGCCGAACAGCCAGACCTGAATTTCCACAACGCCGAAGTGCGCCAGGAACTGCTTGATGTGGCCCGGTTCTGGCTCGATCGTGGTGTCGATGGCTTCCGTCTCGACACGGTGAACTTCTACTACTGCGACGCGCAACTGCGCGACAATCCGGCCCTGCCGCTGGAAGAGCGCAACGACAACATCGCACCCGCCGTGAATCCGTACAACCATCAGGAACATCTCTACGACAAGAACCAGCCGGAAAACCTTGGCTTCCTGCAAGACTTGCGCAGCTTGCTCAATGAGTATGACGCCATCACCACTGTGGGTGAGGTGGGCGACAGCCAGCGCGGCAGCGAAATTCAGGCAACCTACACTGGCGGCGGCGACAAGCTGCACATGGCCTATGACTTTGCCCTGCTGTGCCAAGCTCACCCCACCGGCACCCGCATCGCCGAAATCATGCAAACCGCCGAGAGCTTTGGCAGCGACAGCTGGGGCTGTTGGGCCTATTCCAACCATGACGTGGAGCGCCACAGCTCCCGTTGGAACCTTTCCGACGCCGCCCAGCGCACCTACGCCGCTTTGCTGATGTCCTTGCGTGGCTCTGTCTGCATCTATCAAGGCGAAGAACTTGGCCTGTCAGAGGCGGACGTGGCCTTTGAAGACCTGCAAGACCCCTACGGCATCCGCTTCTGGCCCAAGTTCAAAGGCCGCGACGGTTGTCGCACGCCGATGGTGTGGAAATCGGACAACCAAAATGGTGGCTTCTCGGACGGCACCCCCTGGCTGCCGGTCAGCGCTGAACACCTGTCCAAATCGGTCGACGCGCAAGAAAACGCGCCGGGCTCCATGCTTTCTTTTTACCGCCGCCTGATCGCCTTCCGCAAAGACCAGCTGCCCCTGCTCAAAGGCATCTTTGAATTGCTGCACGCTGATGACACCCACATCCGCTTTGTGCGGGAACACAACGGTGAGACCATACTCTGCGCGTTCAACCTCTCAGACAAAGACCAAAGCTTCGACCTGCCTGCTGGTGCATGGGCCATAGATCCCAAGGCACCTTTCACAATTAGCCGCGATGGCGCCAAAGTAACGTTGCCCGCCTGGCAAGCTGCTTTTGCCGTGACACAAAGCTCTAACACAGGGAACTCCACCGATGGCTGATCTCATTCTCAAAGACGTCGCAAAGTCCTACGGTCCGGTAAATGTCCTCGCCAACATCGATCTGGAGATCGAAAAAGGCGAACTGGTGGTGTTTGTTGGCCCCTCAGGCTGTGGCAAATCCACCTTGCTGCGCATGATAGCGGGGCTGGAACACATCACCTCCGGCACATTGGAAATTGACGGCACATTGGTCAACGATGTGCCGCCATCCGAGCGCGGCATCGCCATGGTGTTCCAATCTTACGCGCTTTATCCGCACCTCACCGTGCGCGAAAACATGTCGTTTGCGCTTAAAATTGCCAAGATGAGCACGGAAGAGATCAACGAGCGGGTCGAAAAAGCGGCCAAAACGCTTCAACTACACAACCTGCTCGACCGCCTCCCCAAGGAGCTCTCCGGTGGTCAACGCCAACGGGTGGCCATTGGCCGCTCCATTGTGCGCGATCCGAAAGTTTATCTCTTTGACGAGCCGCTCTCAAACCTCGATGCCGCCCTGCGTGTGGCCACCCGTATCGAGATTGCCCAGCTCAAGGAAAGCATGCCCGACAGCACCATGGTTTACGTGACTCACGATCAGGTCGAGGCCATGACTCTCGCGACCCGCATCGTGGTGCTGGCTGGCGGAGGCATTGCCCAGGTTGGCACGCCACTTGACCTCTATGAGCGTCCCGAAAACGAATTTGTTGCGCAATTCATCGGCTCCCCAGCCATGAACCTCCTCCCCGGCAAGATCACCGGCACTGGCGAAATCACCACGATCGCGCTAGATGCTGGGGGCACGGCCACCTCCGCCGTGCCTTCCTTGCCGGAGGACATGGGGCGACAGGTCAACATCGGCGTGCGCCCGGAAGACCTGATCACCACCGATGGGGACGCACTCTACACCGGCACCGTGAACATCACCGAAGCTTTGGGCGAAGTGACCTTGCTGTATTTTGAAGCACAGGGCGACGCAGAGCCGGTGATTGGCAAGCTGCAAGGCATCCACCGCGATCTCAAAGGGAAACAAGTCTCGCTGACCGCTGATCCGGCCAAAGTACATCTTTTTGCGGACACGCAATCACTTCTGTACCGGGATCAACCCGTCAAATACATCGAGAAGAACGCCCACTAACGGCTCACCACACGTATTACGGGAAATTGGCATTGCTCCGGCAAACATCTGGCGTGAATAGGCTTTTCACGGCAATCTTGAATCATGGTGCACAGCAAGACCGAATCACATGACGCATATCTGACTCCCAAAGCGGTGCCGGAAAGCTTTTTTACAAAAATTCGATGGCAATTTGCTTCATTCCAACAGAATTCCGGCCAATCCCTCTATTCATTAAGCGATGGTTTAGACTTTCCTAATACCGCCTTAAGGAGGTCATAGAACGTCTCGGATGCCAATGATTGCTCGGATTACCTTCTGCTTTGCCGCTTGCCTGGCTTGGATCAACGCTTCTTTCGCGTTGGCAGAGACTCTGAATTTGGGCACCCTAAACGAAGGCATCCGTAGCCAAATGCGGGTGTTTCAACCTCTCCTGACATATTTAGAAACCGATCTGGAAGACTCTGGCATAACCGAAGTGCGCCTTGTTGTTCACCCCAGTACCGAACTTATGGCCGATGCCATTGCCCGCAAGGAAGTGGATATCTTTATCGACAGTCCGATGGTTGTCGCCAAAGTTGCGCAGCTTTCCGGCGGTACGCCGTTCCTGCGCCATTGGAAAGACGGCCATGCCGGCTACTACACTGTGATTTTCACCCATGTGAACAGCGGCATCACTTCTTTGGAAGATCTTCAAGGCCGGAAAGTCGCTCTTGAAGACCATGATTCCTCTTCCGGTTTCATTGTCCCTGTGCACATGTTGATCAAAGCTGGGCTCGAGTTGAAAAAATTGCGCGCTCCCAGCACATCCCCCAGCGGAAACAACGTGGGCTACTTTTTGACTTACAACGACAAGAACACAATGTTTGCAGTGGCTTCCGGCCGCGCGGACGCCGGTGCGACAAATCAAATTAGGTATCTTGATCTAATGGAAGCTCGCCCAGACGAGTTTCGAATTTTAGCCATCTCAGACCAGTACCCACGCAGCGTCCTGATGCACCGCCCTGGCATCTCCAAATTGCTTTTGGATGAGCTGCGCTCCAGTCTCAAATCCATGTCCGATACCAACGAAGGGCGCACTGTGCTGGAAAATTTCCAAAACAGTACACGATTTGATGAATTTGCTGCGGGATCAAAATACACGTTTGCGCCTATATTCGAGATTCTGCAGGATCTCGAAGACGCGGGGATTAAATAACCATGTCCGCACCGGATGACCAAACCAACCGCATGCTTAATATACGCAAGTCTCTGACCTACGGTCTGGGGCGCCGGATGACGCTGTATTTCGGCCTGATGATCGGTGCTTTTGTCTCCACCCTGATTTACCTGAACACCATCACCCAGCTGGAGTTGGTTCATACCCGCTTCTCTGAACGCTCAGATTCCCTGGGTATCCTGATTCAGGAAGTCACCCTTCCCTACCTGTTCGAAGGCCGTCCAGCAGAACTCGACATCATCTATCAGGAGCTCATGCGCCAGCCCGACATCCTGTCGTTGCGTTTCATAGACCCAGACGGATTTTTGCTGGTCAATGGCTCATCCGAAGGCAACGCGCTTTTCCTAGGGCGGGTCGACGACGAACTTGTCACCGAAGCCATTACCTCAGAAACCACCCACATTCGCAACCTTCAAGGCCGCATTCAAGTTGCTGTGCCTGCGATCTACGGCAACGTAAATTACGGCACAATCCGCTTTGATCTGGACGGTACGGCCGCCAACCGCGAAGTGAATCTCGTGCTGCGCCGCAATCTGATGTTTGGCGTCTTTTTCACCCTCACCGGCATTCTCTTGTCCATCTGGATTTCGCGGCGCCTGACGGAGCCTCTTGCCCGCCTTAACAGCGCCACAGAGCGTGCCGCCAAAGGCAACCTGAACCAGTCCATTGTGATCCGCACCAACGACGAAGTTGAAAGCCTGGCGGACAGTTTTAACCTGATGTTGGGCAACCTGCGCGCCTGGGTAAAATCCCTGGAGGACACGCAAACCAAACTTGAGATTTCGTCTGATGACCTGAACGACAAAAACGCCGAATTACAGGTTGTCGCCGAGCAGGCCAAATCCGCGGAAAAAGCCAAATCCCAATTCTTGGCCCGGATGAGCCACGAAATTCGCACACCAATGAATGGTGTGCTGGGCATGACAGAGCTGCTCGCAGACACCGATTTAACCAACAATCAAATGAGTTTGGTGGATAGCATCCATACCTCGGGCTCCACCCTCCTAAACATCATCAACGACATTCTGGACTTTTCCAAAATCGACAGCGGTCACATGACCCTACGGGACGATCCCTATCGTCCCACGGAGCTTCTGGACAACACCGCGCAAATGCTCTCATTCCAAGCGGGTCAAGCGGGTGTTGATCTTATCACCCGTGTCGCGCCAGATTTGCCCAAATCGCTTCTGGGGGATGAATCCCGCCTTAAGCAGGTCATCATCAATCTTGTTGGCAACGCTTTGAAGTTCACGGACGAAGGCTATGTGCTGATCAACGTCACGCTCAAAGAGGACAATGGCACGCCCGTCATGCAAGTGGACGTCTGCGACACCGGCTGCGGTATCCCCGAAGAAAAACTCGCTGCCGTCTTTGACCAGTTCACACAGGTCGACGGCTCTTACAGCCGCAAACATCAGGGCACGGGCCTTGGGTTGGCCATCGCCAAAGGTTTTGTCGAACTGATGGGCGGCCGTATTTGGGTGAAATCCACAGTTGGCACTGGCACCACCTTCACGTTCAACGTGCCTCTTATACAGCCCGAAACACCACTCCCCCCCCGCGCACTCGACAGCGCGGACCTCAGCGGTATGAAAATCCTGGTACTGCAGTCCGAACCTACGGCCTTGTTTGTCATGAACGAAATGATGTCCGCGTGGAACGCTCAGGTTGCGACCTTTGAAACAGCCAAGACGGGTCTTGAGAGCCTGCGAGACGCTCAAGCAAGCGGTGCGCCTTATGATGTGGTTCTGACAGAAATGGGCATGCCAGACATGGGGCGCAAAGACCTGTTTCGCGCCATCTACGAGGCAAAATCCAGCCCCGACACCCGTGTGATTGCGCTGCGACCGATGAGCGACGCCATCCATCGCACGGGAGAGGAAAACCTGCTCTCCAACAACGAGGTGATCAAGCCGGTGCAGGCACCCAAGTTGCTAGAGGCTCTGACAGGTCCCCGCGCACGAGACATCAGGCCACCTGCAGAATCCACCACCACAGGGGATGCCAGTGCAACCAACGGCACCGCTCATAAACACGTCGCCAGTGAACTTACGGCATCTGTTTCTGACAAAACCATCCTGATCGTAGACGACAACAAAACCAACCGGAAGTTGATCGAGATTTTCCTCAACCGCTTAGGCATCACACACCATTCTGCCAGCGACGGCGAAGAGGCTGTGGAAATCTACCGCGATTGCCACCCGGATTTGGTCCTGATGGACGTCTCCATGCCTGTGATGAACGGCCTGGACGCCACCCGCGAAATCCGCCGATTGGAAAACGCAAATGGGGATTTCCAAACCCATATCATAGGCCTTACCGCCCATTCCGCCCCCGAAGACCGCGAAGCCTGTCTGGACAGCGGCATGAACGCCCATATGGCCAAACCTATCAAACTGGCACAACTGAAAGACGTAATCGAAGAACTCTGATTGCAAAGGTGCCCGTCGCTTGGCAACACTGTCCCGACGAACAACGGGAGGGCAAACCATGCCGCAGAATGTGGTTGTGATTGGGGCAGGCATTGTTGGTGCAGCCACCGCGCTTTGGCTGCGCCGCGCCGGGCATTCCGTGACCCTTCTGGACAAGAACACCCCCGGCATGGGCGCATCCTTTGGCAATGCTTGCCTTCTTGCCAGCTGTGCTGTGGTGCCAAACGCCACGCCGGGCCTAATGACCAAAGCTCCGGGCTACCTGCTCAATCCAAACTTCCCGCTGTTTTTGAAATGGGCTAATTTGCCCCGCCTCACCCCGTGGTTCCTAAAATACCTCGGTTTTGCCAACGATACAGACGCCCGCCGTTTCACCCATGTGCTGGCGGACCTGATTGGCGACAGCGTAGATCAACACAAAGCACTGGCCAAAGGCACCGCCGCCGAAGCCTTCATTGCCGACACAGACTACCTCTACGCCTACAAAGACCGCGCCGCCTTTGAGGCCGACAAATACACCTGGGATCTGCGCGCCAGCGTCGGATTTGTTCCCGACATCATCGAAGGCCCCGCCGTGCAGGAGTTGGAGCCCATCCTGGACGCACAAACCTCATTCCTAGCGGTGAACAAAGATCACGGCTACATCCTCAACCCGGCTGCATATGTGCAGGCTTTGGTCGACACTTTCACCGACATGGGCGGCCGTTTTGTGAAGGCCGAAGTGCGCGACTTTAATCTCTCCGGTGGGCAAGTCTCCGCAGTGATGACAGACCAAGGCCAGTTTGACTGTGACCGCGCCGTGTTGTCCTCTGGCATCTGGTCTAAGCCCTTGATGCGCAAGCTGGGCTTCACCGTGCCGCTGGAAACCGAGCGCGGATACCACATCACCTTCAAAGAGCCGTCCATTCGCCCCAACCATCCCATGATGATCGCCTCCGCCAAATTTGTCGCCACCCCTATGCAGCACGGCCTGCGCTGCGCTGGCATCGTGGAGTTTGGCGACCTTTCGGAGAAGAAATCCAAAGCCCCGCTGGCCCTATTGCGCCGCCGTGTGGCCGAAGTCTTCCCCACCCTGTCTGCCGAGAGCGACGAAGAATGGCTTGGCTTCCGCCCATCTCTTCCAGACAGCTTGCCCATGGTGGGTGAAATTGGCAGCAGCGGTGTTTATGCCGCCTTTGGACACCAACACGTAGGCCTCACCGGCGGAGCCAAAACCGGACGACTGGTGGCAGACCTGATCTCCGACACGTCCCCCAACATCGACCTCTCCCCTGTGAGCCCAATGCGCTTCAACTGACGCACAAAACAAAACAGCGCCACCCAAAGGCGACGCTGCATGCATTGGTCTCAAACAAAGCTCTTAGGCTGACTTGAGTTCTTCTTTTGGGGTCTCTTGGGTTTCCACAGGCGCTTCAGTCGCTTCTCCGTCCACCACATCAACCTCTTCCGCTTCCTCTGCCTCGGAATGATCCTCCAGCGCGCCAATGATCAGTGGCAGCATCGCCGCACCAGTTTCGCTCAACCCTTCGGTCTCCGGCGGTGCGGTCCAGCTCAGCGTGTCAAAGCTGTGACAATTGTCACAAGTTGGCGCCCACTCTGCGTGGATGTTATGGCAGGTGTCACACACCCATTGCGGCCCACGTGGCGAGCTTAGGGCTTTAGCCAGATAGCCTTTTACAACCGCATCATTGGAGCCTTCACCACGCTCGATCGCCGCCATAATGGTCAGCGACCGCTGCGTGGCATCCGTTTCCACCAGATCGCCCAGCGCGCGCCGTGCTTCGGGGAAATCTTCCGCTGCAATATACAGCTCCGCCATCAGCATCTTGCTCTCGGCATGGCTGGCCGTGTTTTTGATCAGGGTTTTAAACCGTTTGATCCGCGCCTCGGGTGTTTCCTCCGGCGCAATCTCGGCAAAGGCCGCTGCAAGATCCGGGTGCGGCTGCGCATCCCAGGCTTTCTTGATCAGACGCGTCGCATTACGCGGCTTGCCTTTCGCCACATATCCATGCGCCGCCATTACCGCTGCTGGGATAAGGTCCGGCGACAGCCGATTGGCCTCAATCGCCTGCTCCTGCGTCTCAATGCTGGCATCTTCGGCAATCAAATCCTTGGCTTCAGACAGCGCCAACACCGCATCACGCCGACGATGCACATCCCGCGGCAAGGTGCCGTGACGCAGCTTTGCATTCAGCGTACCACGCGCGCCTTTCCAGTCCTTGGTCTCGGTCTGCAAACGCAGCAGCGTGTCCTGCACCTCTTCGTGTTTCGGCTTAATTGCAAAGGCATTTTCCGCCAGCTTCAGCGCCACTTCAGTATTCCCGGCATCCAGCTTCTGCTTCATCAAGCCACGAATGCCCACAAACCGCGTGCGTTCATCGGCAAGCAACTTCTTGTAGGTTTCCTCGGCCTTGCGCGTGTCGCCGCTCATCTCTGCCGCCTGCGCCACAATCAAATTGGTCAGCTCTGGCTTGTGCAGTTTCTTCTCCGCCAGCCGCGCCTTCTCCATCGCCGTGCGCCCCTCACCGGAGGCCAGCGCGGTCACACTATCGGCCAGCGCCTGATAGCCTTTCTTTTCGCGATTTCGGTCAAAGTAGCGGCTGATCGCGGTTTCATCACCGTTCAGGAACTTCAGCACCGCCACCAACAGGCCCAGCGCCTTGATCACCAACCAGACACCCGCCACCAGCGCAATCAGTGCCAGCGCAGTGTGAAACGGCCCAAGACTGTATTCCACCCCAGCCACGGTGACCATCACCCCGCCGTCGCTTTCCAGCAAATAAATCGAGCCAAAGGTCAGTCCAGCGACAATGGCAACAAACGCAATAATTTTGATCAGAGACCAGAGCATAAAACGACCCTCAGTTGGAGTTCAGGGTTTGCGCCAATTCTTCGGCGGCTTGTGTCGCGGCAGCGCGAGTCTGTGCTTGCGCAACCCACTCTGCCATCACGGTTTTTGGCCCCTCGGCCAATGTATCCAGTTCAGCAAGCGCCGCAGACAGATCACCCGCCTTCAGCGCGGCTTCCGCCCGGCTCAGAACCGCATCGGTATCCGTGCCTTCCCGCGCCTCGACAGAGCGTGCGCCAAACTGTGTCTTCAGGAAATTCCCCAGCTTGTTGCCGGTACCGGCATCCACCTTATCCTCACGCGCTTTGGCCAAGGCCTCGCGCGCCGCATCCGGATAACTCTCTAACAGCGCAGCCAGTGTGACCACCCCGTGGTCCGCGTGATCTTCCAGAACCGGCGCAATACCTTCACCTGTCGAAGATCGCAAATCCACCACCGCCGCGCGATACGGTGCACCGCTGTCCAGCGCCGCCACAATCCGTGTCACCGACGAGCGGGCCAGCGCAGCTTTGGCCGACAGATCTGCCTTGTCTTTCAACTCAGAGGCCTCCGCCTTTTGCGCCGAGACAAGATCCCTAAGGTCTTTCACCTCACGCTCGTAAGCCGCAATTGCCGCCGCACCTAGCCCCTCGTTCAAGGGTCGTTTTTCAATATCGGTCAAGCGCGCTTCCAACGTGGAGACCGCTTCGGACACCGACCCCAACTGGGTTGTATATGCCGACAAAACCTCGGTTATCTTGGTAACTTCCGCTGCCGCATGATCCGCAGCCTCGCGCGCGCCGCCAGAGACGTCACTGGTCGCACTCAGCCTCTCATTCAACGCCACCAGCGTTTCATTCTGCGCTTCCAGCTTGGCCGTCATCTCGGTGAGCGCCGCTTCGGTTCCGGCGCCCAGTCCAAGCTGATCGCCAAAATACACCGCGCCACCAAATCCAATACAAGCCGCAACCACACCGCCAAGCACCATGGGCACAAACCCACCTTTGCGCTCCTGCTCTTGAGCACCTGGTGCAGGTGTCGCCGCATCGGAGCCTTCAACAGGCGCTTTGTCGTCAGCTTTCTCAACAGCCTCAGTCACATCCGACTGATGTTCAGCAGTCTCTTCGCTCCCGGGCTCTTCAATCTCAACGGGAGCCTCATCGGACTCGTCTTCAGCGGCGTCCCCTGAAGTTCCATCCTCAAGGCCGCTGTCCTGCGCACTCTCTTCGACAATCTCCGCGTCCTCGACCACATCTTCTGCGTCGGCTTGCGTGTCGGTCTGATCCTGTTGATCAACCTGATCTTTGCTTGGCTTGTCCGATTTATCCGTGGTTCCCACAGGTCACCCTTTCGAATCCGTTTTTTGCAAATGCAGCCCCAATCTAGGCGAGCAATCCTTGTGTCTCAATGCGTCACTCTGCGTTTAACAGTCCCGCCACCGCCTTTGCCATGGCGTTTGCCTCTTTTTTCCCCGACAAAACAACTGTTTCCACGGGTAAATCCCCCAATGCGTTCTGTACGGCGTCACTCATCACAACCACATGAAGCGGAGCGTGATACGGCCCTTGCTCTGCAAACTGAACCGCCGCGCGCGGTGAAAAAAGGGGAACAATCACAGGATTCTCCCGCATTAGGGCCGTTTTTGCGCGCTCTGACAGTGGATGTGCTGTCTGCCGATAAACCACCACCTCACGTGTTTGTATCCCGACTTTGGTCAAACGCCCGGCCAAATCCCCCCGCGCAACCTTTCCGCGAATGTGCAGCAGTGGTCCTTGCGGCCCATCGGCCAAAACCCGCGCATAGAGCGAGTCCGCATCGCCATCCGCCGCCACCGCGCGCCACCCTTTGGCCTGTGCTGCCGCCGCAGTAGCCTCCCCAACGCACCAGGCTGGCAGATCGTACCCGTCCACCGCCGCCACCGCATTGCGTGAGCTGAAAATCACACCAGCCACATCCGACAGGTCAATCTCCGCTTCGGTGGGCACAATCTCGACAATCGGCGAAATCTCCACCTCGGCGGTGATCCCCAAACCCGTCAACATGACGGCAAACGCCTCCGCATCGACCAAGGGCCGAGTCAGCAAGATCAAAGGAGTCGCATCTGTCATGGAGCCCACCACTGTTGTTTGAGGCGCTCTCCGGTGTTACCTGCCAACAAACTTCCGCGCAACGGCAAGGACCTGTGACACATGGACGGCCCGCTCACCATTCTTGGCATCGAAAGCAGCTGTGACGACACCGCCGCCGCCATCTTGCACCAACCCATTGTGGGCGACGCCGAAATCCTCGCCTCTGTTGTGCATGGCCAAACCGATCTGCATGCCCCTTTTGGGGGGGTGGTTCCGGAAATCGCCGCCCGCGCGCACGCGGAAAAAGTCGACCTCTGTGTTGAGGAGGCGCTGATCGCCGCCAATGTATCCCTGTTGGATGTGGACGCCATTGCTGTCACCGCAGGCCCTGGCCTTATTGGCGGCGTGATCTCCGGCGTGATGTGCGCCAAAGGCTTGTCGGCCAGCCTGAATATTCCGCTCATCGGTGTGAACCACCTCGCCGGTCACGCCCTGACCCCACGCCTCACCGATCAAGTGGCTTACCCTTACCTGATGCTGTTGGTCTCGGGCGGTCATTGCCAGTTCCTGATCGCACACGGCCCCGAGAAATTCTCCCGCCTTGGCGGCACCATCGACGACGCCCCCGGTGAAGCCTTTGACAAAACCGCCCGCCTTCTGGGCCTGGCGCAACCTGGCGGACCCGCTGTGCAAGCCGAAGCCACAAAAGGCGACCCAAAACGTTTCCGCTTCCCGCGTCCACTTCTGGACCGCCCCGGCTGTGACATGTCCTTTTCCGGCCTGAAAACAGCGCTGCTGCGTCAACGCGATGCCATCATCACTGAAAAAGGCGGCCTGCCGGTGCAAGACCGCGCTGACATGTGCGCAGGCTTTCAGGCCGCCGTCGTGGATGTACTCGCCGAGAAAACCCGCCGCGCGCTGGACATTTATCTGGCTGAAAATCCCTCCGAGCCGCTGTTGGCTGTGGCAGGTGGCGTTGCGGCAAACACCGCCATTCGCGCTGACTTAGAGACTGTGTGCGCCGCCAAAGGCGTAACCTTCACCGCCCCGCCACTGGCCCTGTGCACCGACAACGCCGCGATGATCGCTTATGCCGGTCTGGAGCGCTACAGCACCGGCGCGCGCGACGGCATGGATCTCTCCGCCCGCCCGCGCTGGCCCCTGGATCAAACCGCCCCCGCGCTTTTGGGCAGCGGTAAGAAAGGAGCCAAAGCATGATCTCCGTTCTTGGCTCCGGCGCCTTTGGAACCGCCCTGGCCGTGGCCTTTGCTCAAGGCGGCACGAGCGTGACCCTCTGGGCCCGCAATGCCGACGCCGCCAAAGCCATGCAGACCACCCGCACCAACCCACGCTTGCCGGGAGTGGAGTTGCCAATAACAGTCTCTGTGACAGCTGAGTTTGCCGATGCACTTACCGATGTGGTCCTTCTGGCCGTGCCCATGCAAAAGCTACGCGGCCTGTTGGAGACCCATCCGGAGCTTTCCGACCGCACCCTGGTCGCCTGCTGCAAGGGCGTCGAGCTTGGCACCCAACTTGGCCCCGTCGCCGTGATCCGCGATGTGCTACCAGATGCCACCCCCGCGATCCTCACCGGCCCCAGCTTTGCCGCCGACATCGCCCGTGGCCTGCCCACTGCGCTCACAATGGCAGTCCAAGACGACACCATCGGAAAAGCCCTGCAACAGAGACTAATATCGCCCAACCTGCGCATTTATCGCACCACTGACACGGTTGGTGCAGAGCTGGGCGGCGCGCTCAAAAACGTGATTGCGATCGCCTGCGGCATCGCCATTGGCGCCGGGCTTGGTGACAGCGCCCGGGCTGCCCTGATGACCCGTGGCTATGCCGAGATGAAACGCATGGCACAGGCATTGGGGGCCAAACCGGACACGCTCTCGGGCCTCTCCGGCTTCGGCGACCTCACCCTGACCTGCTCATCTGAACAATCTCGCAACTACAGCTTTGGCCTCTCCCTCGGGCGCGGCGATGCCTATGACCCCACGGTCACTGTCGAAGGCGCGGCCACCGCGCGCGCGTCCCTCGCCCGCGCCAAGGCCATGCAGGTTGACATGCCCATCACCCAAGCCGTCGTCGCCATCCTTGATGGGGGCTTGCAAATCCGCGACGCCATGGAAATGCTGCTCGCAAGACCCCCCAAGGAGGAATAATTCATGCTGATCGCACTCATCGCCAAAGACAAACCCGGCGCGCTGGAAATCCGCAAAGCCAACCGCGACGCCCATGTTGCCTATTTGAAGGGCTCCGGTGACACGATCATGATGGCCGGCCCGTTTCTGGATGACGCCGGCGACATGTGCGGCTCTCTGATCATCCTGAACGTGGCTGACATGGCTGAAGCTGAGACCTGGGCCGCTAACGACCCCTACAAAGCCGCCGACCTGTTTGGGTCGGTTGAGCTGAAGGCCTGGAACAAGGTGCTGGGCTGATGCGTTATTGGCTGTTCAAATCTGAACCGTCCACCTGGGGCTGGGACCAACAAGTGGCCAAGGGCGACGCGGGTGAGGAATGGGACGGCGTGCGCAACTACCAAGCGCGCAATTTCATGCGCGAAATGGCCGTGGGTGATCGCGGCTTTTTCTACCATTCTCAAAAAGAAAAATCGGTGGTTGGCATTGTTGAAATCTGCGCCGAAGCCCACCAAGACAGCACCACCGACGATGATCGCTGGGACTGCGTCGACATCAAAGCCATCAAGCCTGTAAAAAAACCGGTATCGCTCGACATGATCAAAGCAGATCCGCGTCTGACCGAAATGGTCTTGGTGAAAAGCTCACGCCTGTCCGTGCAACCGGTCACCGAAGAGGAGTGGAACATCGTCCTCGAACTCAGCGGCACATAAACATAGTCCCTCAGAAACAGGGGCTTTGGCCACCCAATCAACCATGCGCGCTCTGTGCCAACGCAAATGGCGCCGCTCAGATAAGAGCCGCGCCAAACATTCGATTTGAAAAAAACATAGGGGGCCTGCCTCCGCTCCAGCCAGACCCCCTATGCCACCCCGCGTGTATCCCATACCACCACACGCGTACTGTAAACTTGGGTCCGGCCATCCTAGCCCGACAAGACATGTGTAGCGCAACTGAACCAATCAGTTCAATTATCAAGTATCTACAATCCGAGCGGTTCCGGCAGCACTTTGGCAACCAAACGAAAAACGCGCCCGAAACCCTCAGGCCTCGGACGCGCCAAACCGCGAGTGGTGGTTTTACCCGTAGTGGGCCTCTTTGCCGAAGTGTTTCGTCAGCATGTAGTATACAACAGCCCGATACTTGTTACGCTCAGACTTGCCGTAAGTCTCGATCACAGAGTGGATGGCATCCATAAGTGCGGGGCCATCGCTCATACCCAACTTCTTGATCAGGAAGTTGTTTTTTACAGTTTCCAATTCTTCTGGCTGGGAGCCAGCCACAGTGGAAGCATCGTCATTGTAGATCGCCGGTCCACAGCCGATGGTGACTTTTTCCAACAGCGTCATGTCTGGCTCGATGCCACATTTGTTTTTCAGATCGTCTGCATATTTCGCGATCAACTCGTCCCGTTTGCCCATCTGATATTCTCCCAATTGTCGATAAATGCGCTTGAAGTTGCGTTCTGCGCGGCGTCCTTGAGACCCTTCCTACAGTTGACGTAGACGTCAATTAAGGGGAAAGACCACGCCTGTTCCCCCTTAGCACAGATCGCACTGGCCATTTGAAGAATCGCTGCCTAGGCTGGTCTTCTTGCCAAACCACAGCACGGGAGAGCGGTATATTGCGTTGGGGTATTCTTGGAACCGGCTTCATTTCTCACGCCATGCTGAGCGCGATCCGCGACAGCGATGGCTCTGCCGCGACAATGCTCTGTGGCCGGAACGAAACCGCTCTTGCCGAACTCTCCGCACAATACGGCATCCAGCACTCCACCACGGATCAGGCAGAACTCTTTGCCAATCCAGAGGTGGATGCAATCTACATCGCCTTGCCCAACCACCTGCACCGTGCCGCCACCGAAGCCGCCATGGCCGCAGGCAAACCCGTGCTCTGTGAAAAGTCCCTGACCACCACGATGGAGGACGCCAAAGCGCTGATCGCCTCCGTTCAAGCTGCAAACATCTTCTTTGCCGAGGGCCTCATGTACCTCGCACATCCTTTTATGCAGCAATTGGTCACCGTTCTGCGTGATCCCTCTGTTGGTGATCTGCGCTCCGTCTCCGGCTTCTACGCCGCTGACATCTGGCAAGTGGTGAACCCCGCAGGCGGCGGCACGCTCTACAACCTCGGCTGCTACCCCGCCTCCCTCTTGCATCTCGTCGTGCAAACCATGTGTGGCGAAGAGGCCTTTGCCACCCGCTCCATCGCTGCCCACGGCAACATCGGCAAAGACAGCACCCTACAAGACGCCAGCGTCTCCGTGCGCTTTGACAACGGCGTGCTTGCCAATCTGATGAGCACCGACGGTCACGGCATGGCGCATGAATTCACCATCGTGACCACCAAAGGCACGCTGCGCTTCGCCACTAACCCCTGGCTACCTGTCGCAGGGGAAAACAAAATGATCTGGCAGCCTTACGAAGGGCCAGCGCGGGACATCATGGTCGAAACCAAACACGACGCCTTCTATCACCAAACAAAAATGGTCGAGCGCGCGCTGGTAGCAGGCCACAAAGAAGCCTCACGTCCCTCACCTCGCCTGTCTGACAGCCTCGAAATCATGCAGTTCCTGACAGAGTGGGAAGCGGCCGCACATGGCATGGGCACGCCTCAATGATCGGCTACGTCTGTGTCGGCTCTAACGACATCCCCCGCGCCAAACGCTTTTACGCCGCCTTCCTGCCTGCCCTTGGCTACAGCGTGAAAGAAGGCCCCGAAGGCCTCAGCTACGCCCTGCCCGTCCCGGACGGCCAACGCCCACTGCTACCCGATTTCTACGTGAAACCGCCGTTTAACGACGAGGTTGCCTCCGCTGGCAACGGCACCATGGTGGCCTTTGAAGCCACAAGCCAAGTCCAAGTCCGCACCCTGCACGCCGCCGCCCTCGCCGCCGGGGGGACGAACGAAGGCTTGCCCGGCTTTCGCCCCAACTATGGCCCACACTTCTACGTCAGCTACCTGCGAGACCCCGACGGCAACAAAATCGCGATTTTTTCAAGTGATCCAAACGAGGCGGGGCGGGATGGGTGACGATTCTCTAGATTTGTCCTTTGCGACCGGCTGTTGGGTGATGATTCAGCCTAAAAAGCGAGAAGCGGCGGCAACACACCAACTTCAAATCCGATAGTTAGCCTGCAACAATCACGAGCACCATCAGGGCCGCATTCCCTGTCGTCCAAACATCAAAAAGAAGCATTGGCCAACGGTTAAATACACCTATTGTGAGTGGATTGAGAAGCCATGGTAGCGGCCCATTTGTTCGCTGTTTAACCCGTTGTCGAATCCGAATGGCAATCCGGACTGAAGCAAGTCCAAAGAAAACGAACAGGTAGGGAATAACTACGGAAGTTGCCAGGAGTGCCATAACTAGAAACATAGATGGAAGATTGAGCTCCAATTCCTCCTCCATGTTGCCCTTTTTGTAAAATGGCGGGAAGCTGCTGCTGACCTGCAAGGCCAGAATCAGATAACTGAATCCGAAGACGCCGAACAAAAACGAAACACCCTGAATTGTCATTGAATAAGCATATTTTCCTGAAGACAGAATTCCATGAGTGGGGTTTCTCCGCGGTCACGGCATTTGTCAATAAGTTCTAAAAAATTGCTTTCCTGCTGTCCTCAATCCACCAACAAAAAACGGCGCCCCAATCCGGGACGCCGCGCTTAACTTCAGTCACTAACCCAGCTTAATAGCGGTAGTGCTCTGGCTTAAACGGACCCTCTGGAGACACGCCAATGTAGGCCGCTTGCTCTGGGGACAGTTTGCTGAGCTTTGCGCCCACTTTGGCGAGGTGCAACGCAGCCACTTTCTCATCCAGATGTTTGGGCAAGATGTAGACTTCGTTGTTGTACGCGGCCCCTTTGGTGAACAGTTCAATCTGTGCCAGCACCTGGTTGGTGAACGACGCAGACATCACAAACGACGGGTGACCGGTGGCGTTACCAAGGTTCAACAAACGGCCTTCAGAGAGCAGGATCAACCGGTTGCCAGATGGCATCTCGATCATGTCCACTTGCTCTTTGATGTTGGTCCACTTGTGGTTCTTTAGGCTTGCGACCTGAATTTCATTGTCGAAGTGGCCGATGTTGCCAACAATCGCCATGTCCTTCATCTCGCGCATGTGCTCGAT
>NZ_CAJXIV010000089.1 GCF_913054185.1 uncultured Shimia sp. | reverse complement strand
GGTCGGACATAACCGAATTCACTGCGTCCTGCACCGGTTTGGCCAAGATCCCACCCGGTTCATTGCCAAAGGTGATCCCTTTTGCATGCATGTAATTCCGCATCACAATCGCGCCCTCGTGGAACTTGTCGGGGTTGGCGACCATTGGAGCGATGTGGGGCAGGACCGAGAACATGCCTTGCTCCCAAAAATGACCCTCTTCAAAGTTGGATTGTTCCTTGGCGGATGTGCTCCAGCCATCCATGATATCTTGGGTGATGCCAGCTTGATCCAGGGCGAAGGAGTTTAGCACAAACTCATGGCAGGACCGCAGCCAGATAATAACGGGACGTGTGGAGCTGATTTCGTCCAGATCGCTGCGGGTGAGCGGGCCATAAAATGCAGTATGATAACCCCAACTGAACAGCAGGTCCTCGGGAGACTCCAGCTTGTCTTCGGCAGCCGTCAAACGCTCCACGAAATCATTTTTGTCTTTCAACGCGGGTACCGTCCCCGTGGGCAGTTCCCAGTCTTCGATCGACAGAATCTCGGATGACATGGACAGGGACGCAAGTAGCGGGTGCGCATGTTGGGCAATAAAACCGGGAACAATCACTTTGTCTTGAAAGGTTGTATCCACTTCATAGGCCCTATCACCAACGCTGACCTTTACGTCCTCCAGAGTGCCACAGGACAGAATGCGGTCGTTTACAACCGCAACAGCACTGACTGTTGGTTGTGACGGATCAAGCGTGACAATCTCGCGGGCGGAATAGATCGTTATAGTGGCATCCATGACCAACAGTTTACCAAGATCAGAAAGTGAGGATGTTTTCGCCAAGGCCATCGCCGCAGGAGAGACTAAAAAAGTTGCGCTCAAGAGGCCGGTTCTTAAAAATGCTCTGCGGTCTAAATGGGTCATCGTATTTCCTACTAGCTTAACAACATGGGCAAAGGATGCGGAAAGTTTGGGGGGGCATTAGCTGCAATACAACCCTAGTTTGAATTCTTGTTGCTGTAGGCGGAATTTCACCCATTGGCTACGGAAAATTCCAACGTCAGGAAGGGGCCGTTCGCCAAACTTTGCAAAGTCCATTGCTGTGCAAGACCGCTCACCCCTCACGCCTTCGTGACCCCAATGTGTGTTGACCTCCCCCCACTGGAACCTGTCACACCTTACGCAAACAAAATCACGAGGCACGCATGGCACACACCCCAAAATCTCCCCGGTTCACCCGCCGATCCTTTCTGATCAGCAGCACGCTCACCCCTTTTGTGGCCGCCGCCCCCGCGCTGGCGCTCACCGAGGCGGAGCCGGAACCATCCGTACAGCGCAACGTCTCCTCCTTCCGCACCCATGCTTGGCAAGACCATTTTGACACGCTTGGCGCGGGTTTGATCATCTCAGACACCACCACCCGCGTGTTGCAGCACTGGACGGCGGATGGCGAGATGCGCATCTACCCAACTTCTGTGCCGCTCACCGACGAGCTGACCAAACGTGGCTACACTGAAGTCACTGAAAAACGCGCCAACCCCGGCTGGGCGCCCACGCCTTCGATGCGCAAACGCAACCCCGAATGGCCTGCCTATGTGCAAGGCGGCGATCCCTCCAACCCGCTTGGCACCCGCGCGCTGTATCTCTCGTGGCAGTACTACCGCATCCACGGCACCCACGACACGCGCAAGATTGGCCGACGCTCCTCCAACGGCTGCATTGGTCTCTATAACGAACACATCGAAGAGGTGTTTGACCGCACCAAAGTCGGCACCAAAGTCAAACTGATCTGATCCTGCAAATGACCAAAACACTCCTCAAAGGCGGGGCCGTTGTGGCCCTCGCCGCCGCCGCAGTGGCCATCTATCAAGTGCGCTCCACACCGGAAACGACCACCGGCGCAACAGCCTCAAGCACCAGCAGTTCCACCACCATGGTCGCCGTCAAACTGCCCTCCGCCCACAGCGAATTGGCGCAAATGGGCAAGCAAGCCTTTGAGGCCACCTGCGCCGCCTGCCATGGCGAAAACGCCGCGGGCCAAAACGGCGTCGCCCCGCCGCTGGTGCATAAGATCTATGAACCAAGCCACCACGCTGACATGGCTTTCTTTAGGGCGGTCGACACCGGCGTGCGCGCCCATCACTGGGCCTTTGGCAACATGCCTCCGTTGGCAGGCTTGACCAAAGGTGACGTGAAAGCCATCGTGGCTTACGTTCGCGAACTGCAACGCGAAAACGGCATTTTTTGAACATCTAACACCGCCGTCCCGTCTCCACTTCAATACCGACCCGTAAGAGTGCCCCCAATGCCCCTCACCCGCCGCCAGTTCCTCGCCAGCACCGCCGCCCTGGCCCTGACGCCCAAAACCAGCTTAGCAAGCACCACACCGGTGATTGAGGCCACCACAGGCCGTGTGCAACTGATTGATGCGGAGTTTGGCGACTACCCGGAAACCGAGGTCTGGGGCTACAACGGGTCTGTTCCGGGCCCGCTCCTGCGCTTCAAACAGGGCGACACCCTCAAGCAAGAGCTGCTCAACAGCCTGCCCAGCCCCACAGCGATCCACTGGCACGGCTTCCGCGTGCCCAACGCCATGGACGGCGTGCCCGGCCTGACCCAGGACGCGGTGCCCACCGGCGACCGCTTCCACTACGAGTTCCCACTCAAAGACGCTGGCACCTACTGGTACCACTCCCACAACCAATCCACCGAACAGGTCGCCCGCGGCCTTTATGGCGTGGTTGTGGTGGAGGAAGCCAACGCCCCGAACGTCGACCACGACATCGTTGTGGTGCTGGACGATTGGCGGCTCAGTGACGACGCCCAGATCACCGATGACTTTAACGCCATGCACGACTGGACCCACGCCGGACGGCTAGGCAACTACATCCACGCGCAGCTGTCTGAGCAGCCGGATACTGTGCCCGAAAACGCCCGCCTGCGCCTGCGCTTTGTCAATGTCGCTACCGACCGCGTGATCACCGTCTCAGTGCAGGGCGGCGACGGCAAACTCGTCGCCCGCGATGGCATGCCTCTGGACACACCCGAGCCACTGGATGCGATGACCTTTGGCCCAGCGGAACGCGCAGACGTGATCCTCGATGCCAAAGCCAACGAGGCCAACGCGCTGCAAATTGTCCTGCACGAGGGCGACACAGGCTACCTGCTGAAAGAAATCCCTATCGCGGGTACGCAACCCGCCCGCGACGCGATCCAGCCCCTGCCCGCCAATCCCATGCCTCGCCTGACGGACCTCTCGGGCGCCGTCACTGTGCCCCTACACATGGAAGGCGGCGCCATGGGCGGCCTGCGCGAAGCCACCTACAAGGGCGAAACACTGGACGTGCGCAGCTTGGTCGACAAAGGCCAGGTCTGGGCCTTCAACGGCCAGGCCGGCCTCAGTGACACGCCGCTGGTGGAAGTCCCCCAAGGCCAAATCGTGCGCATTCCAATGCAAAACGACACGTCATTCGCCCACGCCATGCACCTGCACGGCACCCATTTTCAGGAAGTCCAGCCCGATGGCAGCTTTGGCCCCCTGAAAGACACCATCCTGATGCAACCACGCGAAACCCGCGAAATCGTCTTCATCGCGGGCGCGCCAGGCAAATGGTTGATGCACTGCCACATGTTGTCCCATGCGGCTTCCGGCATGCGCACCTGGATCAAGGTGGTGTGACAGAAACCGTCTCCAATACAAACTGCGTCACCGGACCCGGCGTTTTGTGTACCAAAAAAAATCTCATCCATCCCTTGAGGAAACAACACAATCAAAGCAAGTATCTATGAGGAACAACTCACTTCACTGACCTTTTTGGAATACATGTTTTTTAAGATCTCCCCCGACCAGCTACGCCGGCCCGTCCTGCGCGCCATTCTGATATCGCTAGTGGGCATTTTTCCCGCCCTCAACACCACCGCACTGGCGCAAGACATTTTCCCGGTCACGGACAAAGGCGGCTTGCACGGCGCATACATAGTCCCCATTGAAGACTTCGACCGTGTCGACGTGCAGCTCATTGTATTGTCCGGTGCCTATGACGATCCAAACCCGTCAGGCACCGCCCATTTGACAGAACACCTCGCCGCCTTCTCCGCCGATTCAACCGTCCTCAGAAAGGCCCGAGAGCGCGACATCAACGCAAAAACCTTCAACGCGGCCACGGTGTACACCAACGCCGGTCAGCCTGCGGACTTGGAGAAACTCCTGCGGTTGTCTCGTGCAGTTCTGGACACCCCGAAACTTCCAGATGGGTTTGCACAAAGCGAGATCGACATTGTCGAACGTGAGACGTTCTTACGGGAGCGCCAATATCCCAGCCGGTGGCTGACTCGACTTGTGTTGCAAGATCTGTACGAAACCCCGCGTGGACGGGCGAACAATACCGTAGACGACCTGCCCAACCTGAACCTTGCGACCGCATATCAGTTTCACAAAGATCACTATGTCCCTTCCAATGTCACGGTGATCGTCTCCGGAAAAATTGACCGTGACGAAGCCGCAGAATTGGTCACGCAAGTTTTTGGAGACACAGCACGCTCCACACCGCCAGCCAAACCATGGCTGGACCAAAAACCGCTCCTCACGCTCCGGTCTATAAAACACATAAACACAAACCGATTGCCGCGAGACACAGTGCAATTTGCCAAGTTCATCGACTTCGAAGATCACCCGAGCAGTTTTGAACTGCAGGGGGCGTTTTTTATCGCTGTCGACATTCTGAACACTCGGTTGGAAAACGCCTTGCACTTTAACGACGTGCGATTCCTCGGAGTCGATATGGACTGGTACTTTGCCACAAACGCCGATCTGGAAATGACCCTGAGTGTAGAGTTGATGCCTGGCTTCGCTCTGGGGGAAGCCCATCGCAATCTGCGAACAACAATGAAGTTATTACTCAGAGAGCCAATTGGTGCAGAAGAAATCAAGCGGTCGCGCCAGAAAGCGATTGTCAACGCTCAACACGCGTCCCGCACCCCGTCTGGCATTCACGGGTTCCTCAAGAACCTTGCAGCCGATGGTTTCCCGCCATTCAGCCCGTCACGTTTCATAGACCTGATCAACGCCACCACAGATCAGGAGGTGATCGATTTTGCGGACAAGGTCATGCAGCCGTCAGCAACCGCGACCATCCTGGCCAAAAAGGTAGATTGATATGCGCTCACTGATACGCCAAGTGACCGCCGGTTTTCTGCTTGCGCTAAGCCTTGTCTCCACCCCACAAGCCCGCGCGGAACTGATCGCCGCCAATGATGACACCCGATCGTTTTATCTTTTGCCTCTGCGCAACGGTCTGTCCGCACTTACATTGGTCTGGCCAATGCAACAGGTCACAGAGGAGCGAGCACATGCGATGTCCGCAGGCCTGCTCAGCGTGATAACCGGCGGCACGTCAAGCCGCTCTCCCCATGAAATCCACGAATATCTGGAACTGAAGGGGATTGAACAGGTTGTTACCTCCACCCGGAGACACCTGCTACTCACGGTTTCTGCACCAAACGAGGTCTTTCCGGAAACCCTGGTGCACCTTGAAAACCTTTTGCTGGAATCGACCTACTCCAACGATTGGTACCAGAGGGATCTACAAGCGGTCCGCATTGAGCACTCAACCCTCACCCGTGATCCGGGCAGTGTCCTAGGCGAAATTGACGGTTTCCTAAACTACAATCCTAGCGACGCATCATCCCCACCATCGGACCAGACGTTTCGTTTTGGCCGTCCAAGTCACGCCATCTTACGATCCGGTGACGAAGAGGTCGAGCAGCGCGTCGCCAAGCTGCTGGCAAAACTTCCACGCCACAAAGTGAACGTGCGGGTGACCATGCCGAAATGGCTCGAGATCATGCTGGGTCGCAATCGCTTCCCCTTTGAACTGCCCACCGGCACCATTCATTTTCAAGATCCCTCCTCCAGCGAAATGTTGATCCTATTGGCCAAAGCGCAAATGTTTGAAGACGAGCCGCAAATGGTCGGTGCCAACCTGCTGGTGGACTATATTGGTGCCAATCAAGACTCTGAAATGTTTCGCCTTCTGAGACAAGAGATGCGTGCCAGCTATGATCCGCGCTCGCATTTTGTGACATTTGACAAAAACAAGGCGGTCATCCTTTTCAGCACCACTGTGGAGGCCGACACATGGCCTGAAATCTATACGACGCTTCAGAGTATCTACCAAACCGTGCGCACAGGAAACGTGGCCCAGGCCCGTTTGGAAATGCAGCGCAAAATCAAGTTGAGGCGCTTTTCTGACAACTTCTTCCACACCCCGGACTGGGGCGCCGATCAGCTTCTGTATGAGTATCCCAATGGGTCCGACGGTGACATTTTCCTGCCAATCGTCGATGCTATGGAGACTGCCTCGGCACCTGATATTATTGCAAGCGCCGAAACCTTCCTGCCACCTCTAGAGAACTACCTACTCATCTTAATTGGTGGAGGTGACGCTCCATCTCCCGCGCTAAAATCCAACGGTTACTGCGCCTTGCCTGCCAACACACCACTCAAGCACTGCCTGGAAAAGCTCTCAAACATGGGGAATTGACGTGGGCCTATCAAACCTGATTACGGAACGCTCTGAGCCTCGGCAGATGTGTAAACCCCGCGATCAGGAGACCCCGCATCTCACAACACCACCATGCGTTCCGACACTGGCGAAGACTGAACGATCGACGAATTGGTCGCCCCATACGGCACCAACCGATCAATCACCGCCTCCATCTCCGCCACATCGCGCACATGCGCCCGCGCCACAAAACAATCCTCACCGGACACGCGTTCGCAGACCACAATCTGCGGCGTGTCCTGAATGGCCGCAATCATATTGCCCATTTCGCCGGGCATCGGACGCGCCCGGATCAAAACCGTCAGCCCATAGCCAAGTTTGGCCGGATCAATCTGCGCCGCGTAGCCGGTGATAATCCCCACATCCTCCAGACGCCGCACCCGGTCGGCCACACTGGGGGCTGACAACCCTACGCGCCGGGCCAACTCCGCCCGCGCAATCCGTGCGTCTGCTCTGAGGGCACGCAGAATCGCCACATCAATAGGGTCAAGAACGCCACCTTCAGATCGAAGGCCATTCCCTTCTTCAACCTTTGTATCCATCACAATTTCCGCCATATCCCCGCCGCCTTGCCATATCCTACATGCGTTTCAGCTTGCATTGTGATCCCATGTCAAATCAAGCCCCCAGCCCTGCGGCCCGCCCCCCAGACCACCTGTCCCGCCTGTCAGAAACCGTGCCGCCACAGGCATGGTTTGCTGTGTCTGCTGTGTTCCACTACCTCGGCCCGGCCTTTGCTGTGCTGTTGTTCCCGGTGGTGGGTGTACTTGGCGTTGCCTGGTTCCGTATCGCCTCCGCCGCGCTGTTTTTTGCCCCCCTCACAAAACCCTGGCGCACCTTCAAAAACGCCTCGCCGCGCGAGCGGGCTTTGCTGCTGGCCCTTGGTGCGTGCCTGGCGGTGATGAACTGCGCGTTTTACTTGGCATTGGACCGCCTGCCCATCGCGCTTGTCGCCGCCATTGAGTTTGTTGGCACTGTAGGCATCGCGCTTTGGGGCCTGCGCAGCTCCCGCAATTACCTGGCCTTTGCTGTGGCCAGCGTGGGCGTGGCGTTGCTCATTGACGTACCCGCCCTTCTGACAGCGCAAGGCGCCGCCTTGACCTCAGACCTTCTGGGACTGTTCTGGGCCCTGCTGAATGGCGGCTTGTTTGTGCTCTACATCGTCCTGGGCCATAAAATCTCCGAAGGCGGCGCTTCCGGCGGAGTTGAGCGCCTGGGCGCCGCGATGACCGCTGCCTTTCTCTGCGTCATGCCCATTGGGGTCCTTCAGGCGCTGGAGGCCTTTGGCGCGCCAATGTTGGTTCTGGCAGGTATCGGTGTTGGCCTGTGTTCCTCGGTGATCCCGTATGTCTGTGATCAACTCGCCATGGCCCGCCTGCCCCGCGCCAGCTTCGCCTTTCTACTGGCCCTCCTGCCAGCCTCAGCCACACTCATTGGCGTCTTTGTCTTGCGCCAAATCCCAAATATGATCGACCTGCTGGGGGTCGCCTTGGTTATGATCGGCGTGGCGGTGCACAAACCTTTGCCAGCGCCAAAGGCAACCAATAACCAAAGCTAAAGAACCCACTTGGCAAGCCCCTTGCTCATACTGCCACCCCAAAACCGACCGCCACCCTGATGGGCGGCGGTCGGAGGCGTTTAGGAGACAACCTCAATGGTCAGGTGAGCGATATGGAACCGCTCGCGCATGATATCTCTGACCCTTTCCCGGACAGGTGCAGCCTCAACATCCGGGTGCAACTGAATTTCCAGCGTCGCCATGGGCCGCTCCTGTGTCACCGACCAGGCATGCAGGTGCTGCACCGCCGCAAGCCCATCAACCTCTTCAACCAACACACGTTTGACCTCGCGGCTGTCAAACCCATGCGGCGCACCTTCCAACAAGATGTGCGTACTTTCTTTCACAACTTTGAACGCCGATCGCAAAATAAGCAGCACCACAAGAATGGACAAAATGGGATCAATCGGAGTCCATCCGGTGTAGATGATCACCAGCGAGGCAATCAGCGCAGCCACTGACCCCAACAAGTCCCCTGCCACATGCAAGGCCGCAGCCCGCACATTGAGATTGTCACTCTCCCCACGGGTCAGCATCCAAAACGCGATGATATTCACCACCAACCCGCCCAGCGCGACCCAAAGCATCAAGCCGCCCATAACCTCCTGCGGCTCCCGCAACCGGCTGATGGCCTCAAATGTGATCCAAATGGCAATCGCAAACAGAGACAGCCCGTTCACAAAGGCCGCAAGCACGGAAAATCGGTCAAATCCGTAGGTGCGCTTCCAGTCAGCTGGCCGTCGCGCCAACCGGAAAGCAAACCAAGCCAACATCAAAGAGGCAAAATCGGTCAGCATGTGCCCCGCATCCGCGATCAGGGCCAATGAGCCGGAGATCACCCCGCCAAACACCTCGGCGAACATAAATCCACCGGTCAGCACAGCCGCAATTGCAATCTTGCGCTCGTCTTTTGGCACATGGGAATGGCCGGGGTCAGAATGATTGTGATCGGTCATGATGCATGCTCCGGTACAAGGGTTTTGTCTCCGCCAGGAATGGCTGGCACCACGCCACGTCGCATCTTGGCAACACGGCGGTTCATCCAGTGGCGCAGCACAGTGCGGTAGAACACGCCACGCAGCCCGGTCAGGTCCTGCTGGTGAACCGCATAAAAATCATCCGGCGCATCAAAGACGCCAAAATCATTGTTGATGCCGGTCTTCTGAATGTAGGTGTCCACTTCCCGCCACGCGACATCCGGATCTTGAAGGCAATCCGTGCCAGCACCGTAAGCACACAGGGAATTGCGACCGGGAAAAGCCTTTTGCAACGCGGTGATAACCGGCTCGTCGAGGATAAACCCCTCCAGATTGATCCACCGCCCGTCAAAGTCCACCTCCACCCAAGAGTGCAGAATGTTTTTGGGCGCCATCCAGAACGCCAACTCAGGCACAACACCACGCTGCAATCCCTTGTCGATGGTGAACCCGTGAAGACGGCACGGGATGCCTACGGCCCGCAACAGCGCCATCAGAAGTGTCGCCTTGGTGTTACACTGGCCATAGCCGTCTTTCAAAATCGCCGACGCTTGGCGGGTATCATCAACATTGTAGCCAAATCTGATCTCGTTGCGCACAAAGTCATAAACCGCGCCAATGCGTGCGCTGAGGGGGAGTGTGCGCCATCCCCGTTTTTCAACAAGAAACTGCAGCGCTGGAGCCTGGAAATCCAACATAGGGGTTTCGGCAAGATAGGAATTTTGGGACATTTCGAATCGCTTTCGTTTAGGTCCCAACCTATATAGAACCTCTAGCCACTAGAGCTTCAAGAGGGAAATGTCATGTTTTCGATTGGTCAGTTGTCCACACGTACAGGCGTGAAGGTGCCTACCATCCGCTACTATGAGCAAATCGGCCTGTTGCCGGACCCGGAACGCACCGGTGGAAATCAGCGGCGCTACACAACACACGGCCTGGAAAGGCTTGTCTTCATCCGCCATGCCCGCGATCTCGGTTTTTCGATTGAAGCCATCCTCGCGCTCATAGAATTGCAAGAGCACCCGGATCACACCTGCCAATCCGCCACAGCGATCACCAGCACCCAACTGCAAGCGGTTCAGGAGAAAATCAAAAGCCTCAAACGGCTGGAGGCCGAGTTGCTGCGATTGGAAGAAGGCTGCTCCGGCGACGGCGTGTCAAACGAATGTTACATCATGACGTCACTGGCAGATCACAAACTGTGCCTTAACGAGCATTGATCTCACGGCCACAAAGGCCCCGCACAGTGTCGGGGCTGTCCCTGTCAGCATTCCCACCCCTTACGGCTGATACGGGCAGCGCGCTGTTGTGCAAAACAATGCGCAGTACGCTGTCTGCATCTTTCTAAAAGCCAAAGCGCTTGCTGGCTCTGGTCACCTTGCCGTCTTTGCCCATCAAAATGCCCATGTCCACGATGGTCACCACCTTGGATCGCCCCAACGTCACCCTTGCAGCGCGTTGCCTCACCGCTAGCTTGCGCCTCATGCAAATGACCTGGCACACCACAGCGCTCACCGATGGCACCGCAACCGCCTGGCAAAACGCCAGCACAGGCCCCGCGGTTGTCTTCCATCACGCCACCGCGCTTGGTCCGCGCTGTTATGCGCCGCTCCTCACGGAACTGGGCAATAACTACCACCTCAAGGCGCTCGCCATGCGGCCCTTGTGGCAAGACGCCCCCCCGCCAAATCCCCGGCGTGAGTGGGATCTTTTTGCTGACGACTTGATTGAGTGGATCGAGGCCACGCAGGACACACCGGTCTTAGCCATGGGCCACTCCATCGGCGCCGCCACCACTGCGATGGCTGCTGTCAAACGCCCCGAGCTGTTCAAAGGTCTGGTGCTGATCGAACCCGCCGGTGTCACCCGCCGCATTCGCGTCCTGCTCAAACTCTTGCCATACCGCTTACGGCAAACCAAAGGCCCCGCTGCCGAGGTGCTCAGCGGCCCTACCCACTGGCCAGACCTCCCGTCCGCTTTCGCCTATTACCGCGCGTCCAAAGCTTACCGTCGCTTTGACGACGCCACCCTGCGCAACTTGATCGCCGCGCTCACTGTCGCAACGGACACCGGCATTAAACTGGAGTACCCCCGCAACTGGGAGGCGCACCTCTACGCCACCCCACCCCACATCCTGCCAACACTCAAACGTCTCTCCGTGCCCACCGAAGTCATCATCGGCAAACCCTCGCTGTTCATGGACCCTTCCATCGCCCGCAACCTACGCGCAAACCGTCCGGACATAACCTTCCAAACCCTGCGTGACTACGGCCACCTGCTCCCACTGGAAGCCCCCACACAAGTCGCCGCCGCCGCCCGCACCGCCCTCAACCGGTTGGCCTAAAAACTTCCCGCTTGCCCCCATCGCGCCAAGCTGCCCCTATGTCGCCAACCAACGACACCGGAAACAGCCCATGACCGCAGATCAGATCATCGCGCACCTCAACCTGACCCCGCATCCCGAAGGCGGCCACTACCGCCAAACCTGGATTGCCGCGAGCGCAGACGGCACCCGCCCTGCAGGCACCTCCATCTACTTCTTGCTGAAAGCGGGCGAAACCTCCCACTGGCACCGCGTTGACGCTGCTGAAATCTGGCACTACTACGCCGGCGCACCGCTGATCCTGTCGCTCGCAGAGACAGATCAAGGCCCGGCCATCGATCACGTACTTGGCCCCGACCTCGCCGCAGGCCAATACCCACAACACATCGTGCCCAAAGACCACTGGCAAGCCGCCCGCAGCACCGGCGACTGGACCCTCGTGGGCTGCACTGTCTCCCCGGCGTTTCAATTTGAAGGATTTGAATTGGCGGCCCCGGGCTTTGTCATTCCGCAATGAGCGCACCTCTGGACCACAAACAAGCACTCGCTGAGCTGCCCGCTGAACGCCGTGTGGCCTTACAAACCCGGTCCAATGCCGCAGGTCTCCGCCACCTCGTGCTGTATCTGGCTGCGCTTCTGGCGTGCCTGCTCTGGGTGGCGCTCAAACTTCCTCTTTGGCAGGCGGCGGTGCTCCCACTTGGTATCCTCTGGAGTTTCCTCTTCACCCTCAGCCACGAATGTACCCACGACACACCATTTGCCACGCAATGGATCAACCGCGTCGTGGGTCACGCCTGCGCTGTGCCGCTTATTTTACCATTCACCTGGTTTCGCGCCTTCCATTTGGCCCACCACAAACACACCAATGATCCCGCCAACGACCCGGAATTGGCACACGGCGGCCGTCCCGATACTTGGCACACTTATGTGATTTACCTCTCCGGTTGGGGCTACTGGCGCACCTCACTCAAGACGCTGACGTCCAACACCACGGGCCCGCACGCGGCCCCTTATCTGCCAGGTCGCAAACACACCGCCGTGCGGCAGGAAGCCCGCCTGCTCCTCGCGATCTATGGCCTGATCGGTCTGAGCTTGCTGCTCTCCCCTCTGGCCTTCTGGCTATGGATCCTGCCCAGCCTCATCGGCCAACCCTTTTTGCGCGCCTACCTGCTGGCAGAGCACGGTCACTGCCCGCCTGTGGCCAACATGTTGGAAAACTCGCGCACCACGTTTACAAACCGGATCATTCGGTTTCTCGCGTGGAACATGCCGTATCACGCAGAACACCACGCCTTCCCGAATGTGCCGTTTCACCAGCTCCCCGAGTTGCACAAAGACCTTCAGGACCACTTGCAAAACACGTCCAAAGGATATGCAGGGTTTCACAGAGGCTATCAGGCTGGCTTATCCTCGGACTGACAGAAGATCGCCAATTTACCCCGCAGGCTCACTCACCGTGCCACCACCCACCAGCGCCATCACGCCTGTGGTGCTTGGGCAGCTCGTTGGCAAGCCCCGTGCCACCCGCACCGCCAGATAGGCAAAGGCCTGTGCCTCCAGCATATCGCCATCCAGCCCAACCTCTTCAACAGGCACCACCGGACAATCCAGCGACACCCGCAACATCTCCATCAACACCGGATTATGCCGCCCACCACCCGTGACCAGCACCCGGCTCGGGGCCACAGGGCAATGCCCCATACCCTGCGCCACAGAAGCTGCACACATCGCCGTCATGGTCGCGGCGGCATCTTCATCACACAGCTCGCGCACCAAATCCATCATCTCGGGAAAATCATTGCGGTCGAGCGATTTGGGCGGCATGCGCGAGAAATACGCCTCCTGCAGAAACAGCTCCAACGCCCCGGTCTCAACCGTGCCTTTTGCAGCAATTTTCCCACCTTCATCAAACGCCAACCCGCGCCGCTCACGCAACATATCATTCAGCGGCGCATTGGCAGGTCCGGTGTCAAACGCCAGCAACGCCCCCTTTTCTTCCGCCGCAGCTTTGCGTGGATCAACCCAGGTGATGTTGCCCACACCGCCCAGGTTCAAAAACACCACCGGCTCGGTTGCCCCAAACCACTTGGCACAGGCAAAATGGAAAAACGGCGCCAACGGCGCACCTTCCCCGCCCAGCGCCACATCGGCGGAACGGAAATCCCACACCACCGGCACGCCCAGCGCCTCAGCCAGAGCTTGTCCATCGCCCACCTGACAGGTCCCACGACCTCGCGGCTCATGTGCCAACGTTTGCCCATGAAAGCCCACGAGCGCCACATCCTGAAACCTGCCCAGCACCTCCGCATGCGCCGCTTCAATCACCGCCGCCGCGGCCTCCGCCTCCGCCCCGGACCAATGGCCCAGCGCTTGCGTCAGCACCGCCTGTTCCTCTTCGGAATATCCACGATAGGCCGTTGCCCCAAACTCATGGATCACCCGCCCATCGGTCTCCACCACAGCCGCATCCACACCATCCAATGACGTGCCTGACATCGCGCCCAGCGCGGTCACAACCGCCGCCTCACCCTGGCCCTTCAACATGGCCTTATCCTTTTGGTTTGCTCACCCACGCCGCACTCAAGCACGGTGGCAGAACCTTAAAGGATAGCCACGCCTCATCACCAGCCCAAAACAAAAAAGCCCCACGCTCTGTGTGTAATATCCAGAACGTGGGGCAACCTTCATACGGAACGCTCCGACTTCAGCGAGTATGGGGAGCCCCCAAAGCCGGAGACAGAGGCGCTCTGTGCCCCTCCCGTCGCCAGGCTGCGCGTGACTTCACCCGAACCACAATCGCAATCAGCCCAAGGCAAATCCAGAACACCTGGATCATAAACGACCCAAGATTGAAGTCCTGCACCAGACTCACCAGGACAAGCCCCGCACCAAAAATATTGATGACAAAAAAGGCGATGTCCTGACTGCTGAGAAAGCGAAAGGTGATCAGAGTATAGTTGGTCAGGTAAAGGCAAAACCCCAACACGCCACACCCAGTTGAAACAGGGGTGGGAAGCGCCTGAATATATTCAATAACATACGCAAACAATAACCGCGCTCCCCGATAAATAACTTCCTGTTCAATGAGCGTGAATCTACCTGAAGCAGGCGCGCGCCCTATCCCCACTTGGGGACAATCAACACATCCTCAGGTATTCCATACCATCTGGTCAAAACTCAGGAATATCGTAGCGCAAGGCGTCCTGCCCGATGTCCTTTCCAGCCGCCCGCGCCGCCAGCCAGGGCCAGTTCTCGATGTGATGATAGTGGCCTTTTCCTTCTAGAATGGTCAGCGTTGCATTGTGTAAGTGCTGCTGTAGCAACTCAGCCCCTTGCACAGGTGCCACATTGTCATCCGGCCCTTGGAAAATCTCCACAGGCGTACGGATGTCAGACGGATCAAAATCCCACCCCTGCGCATTCAGCAGGTTCTCCTCCACCATGCCCTCCATGCCAGAAGCCGTGCGCAGCGCCAGCATCTCTGCCGTGCGCCTTCGGATCACCGGACAGGACAAAATACGAATATCGTCCGCGCTGCGGGAGCGACGGCAATAGCGATCAAAATAGCGTTCTTTGTTTTGCAGGATCGAGCGCACCAAAAACGGAATGATCTGGCGCAGCATCGACGGCCAGTGCCGCCCCAGTATGCAGGACATATGGTAAAACTGGTCCAGCTCCCGCCAGTTTTCATGGCGATAAAACGGATAGCTGGCCGAAGACAGCACCACCTTGGATATCCGGTCTTGCAACTCATGTGTCACGGCCAGTGCAGACCCGCTGCCAAACGACACCGACAACACCCCGGCTTTTGCAATACCGAAATGATCCAATAACTCTCGCACGTCTGACGCAAAATCCCGTAGGCTGGACATCTCCGACGGGTCGGACCAAAAGCTGCCCGGCCGACACGGACAGATCAGCCGCACGCCATTTTTCGCCAACATGTCATAGCACCGCTGCGGATACCCAATCACGTCGATGGTCACACCCGACAACGCATCAAACACCAACACCGGCGCACCATCTTGTGGCCCAAGAACAAAATACTCATGCTGACGCCCATCGCTCAGCGTAATGCGGTTGCGCACTTGAAACAGAGCGCTTGCAGGCACGTCCTGTGACCGCACAGCCACAAGCGGTGATTGCGCCAAAAGCGCCGCCACCTCACTGCGGCTGTTGGTGTTGGTCTTGCCATATACCCGCTTCAGGTAGGTGCGCACACTTTCATACGATATTCCCATACGTCGCGCCGCTTCCCGCAGATCATAAGATTGCCCCATATGGCGCAACACTTCCGCCTCCCGCCGCGTCAGCCCATGTTGCTTGGCCAAATGATCTGCCCCCATGTGGGATTGCTGCCCCGAGGACATCACCACACTGGCAGCAATCGAAGGGAAGCCAATCCGCGCAGCGTCCTCACGCGGCAAAATGATAATATCCGCAGCCCCGTCTTTCTGGCTTTGAAATTCCAGCGCTTTTCCCGTGCGGTTCACCTCTTCAGCACAGCGCGACAGACCTCTTTCCTCGCCAGACTTCGGCAAAAACACCTGTACCTCCCCGCCCATTGAGACTGGGGTAGGCAGCACCTCATGCATCGCACTGTTGGCCATCAACACCTGCCCCTCCTCATTGAGCAGCGCCACGCCAAAGGCAAAACTGTTCAGGATGGAAGACAGATACGCCTCGCGCTCCTGCAACCCGACCACACGCTCTGATATGCTAAACGCCCGCCGGAAATGCCGTGACAGGTTTTCAAACCCGCGCGTCTCAGCTTCCATCTGGTTGGGACTCTCCAAATACCGGCTGTCACGCGCCCGATGCACCTCTTCCACCAACTCAGAAATCAACTCCGGCCACAGGGAATTGTCCAGAGACGCCTCATAAACGAGGTGCGTCAGTTCCTCAAAACGACTGGTCATTCAAACTACTTCAAAAAAGCTCAGCTTAGCAGCGCGCACCCACAGGACAAAGTGAGGAAACCCTGCCCCCACATCGCCGCACAATCCCGGCTTACAAACACGCGCCCAAGGTGCTAACAGAAGGCAAAACGCCCCTCGGGGACACAGACAACCAACAACGGACAATGAGTGGCACCATGACCTACACGCCCAAATCGGAATTCCTCACCGTGATGCTAGAGCGCGGCTTTGTGGCCGATTGCACAGACTATGAAGCTTTTGACAAAGCGCTCTGTGACGGTGTGGTGCCCGGCTATATCGGCTTTGACGCCACCGCCAAATCCCTGCACGTCGGCTCGCTGATCCAGATCATGATGCTGCGCTGGCTGCAAAAGACCGGCCACAAACCCATCACCCTGATGGGCGGCGGCACCACCAAAGTCGGCGACCCGTCGTTCCGCGCGGATGAGCGCCCATTGCTGACGGATGCACAGATTGACGACAATATCTCTGGCATCAAACAGGTGTTTGCCAAATACCTCGACTACGGCGAGGGCAACACCGATGCGCTGATGCTCAACAACGCCGAGTGGCTCGACGGTCTGAACTACCTCACCTTCCTGCGCGACATTGGCCGCCACTTCTCGGTCAACCGCATGTTGGCGTTTGAAAGCGTAAAGTCGCGCCTGGACCGCGAACAATCGCTGTCCTTCCTCGAATTCAATTACATGATCCTGCAGGCTTATGACTTCCTGGAAATCAACCGCCGCTACGGCTGTCTCGTGCAATTTGGCGGCTCTGACCAATGGGGCAACATCGTCAACGGCATCGACCTGACCCGCCGCGTGGATGAGACCCAGATCTTTGGCCTGACCTCCCCGCTGCTGACCACCTCAGACGGCAAGAAAATGGGCAAATCCGCTGACGGCGCGGTCTGGCTCAACGCTGACATGCGCAGCCCCTATGAGTTCTGGCAGTTCTGGCGCAACACCACCGACGCCG
>NZ_CAJXIV010000088.1 GCF_913054185.1 uncultured Shimia sp. | reverse complement strand
ACTGCGCATAGCCGTCATCGGCACAATTCGTTGACGTATGCTCGCCGCCCTGTAGAGCGGGCCCTGGCCTCTGGAGGTCGGCTCCCAGCCCTTAGCGGACATGACAAATTCACATGTTGGGCGGAACCGGACATTCGATGCGAGTCTTTTTGTGGTCCGGTTTGCGCGAGTAACCGGACATCGCGATGCTGCGGCGACAACCACTCAAATTGCGCGCATGTGTTTTTCCACGTTCTGCTTGCCTAAATTTCTGCGCGCTGACGGACCATTAAGTAGTTGACTTTAAGGTAAAAGTCCCCAGGGGAAGACAACTTACGAGTAGAAAGTGTTTTTTATGCAAAAAAAACATTTGACCGACTCACGTTGTGTTTTTAATAGATAGAAAACCAAAGCTTTCGAGAAATGCTTTGCAGGGAGAACCAAAAAATGGCCAGCCAAGTCGGCGACAAAATTATTCTTCGCGCTCGAGGCGTCAGCAAACACTATGGCGGAGTGGTCGCGCTCGAAGATGTGGATCTTGATCTGCGCGAGGGGGAAGTCTTGGCGGTTGTGGGAGACAACGGCGCCGGCAAATCAACTTTGATCAAAGCCCTCACTGGCGCAATTTCCAAGACCTCCGGAACCATTGAGATGGACGGCCAGGTGGTGCAGATCAATTCGCCAACAGAAGCAAAAGCCGCAGGTATCGAAACAGTCTATCAGGATTTGGCCTTGGTCAACGAGCTGTCCATCACCAAGAACATGTTTCTTGGGCGAGAAATTGTCAGAGATGATATTTTAGGGCGCCTTTTTGGCACTCTCGACTTTGGCAAAATGGATGCTGAAATCCGCGCGCTGTTTCAAAAACTCGATATTCGCATTGCTGACATCTATCGCGAGGCTGAAGCCTTCTCGGGTGGTCAGCGACAGGCGGTAGCGTTGGCCAAGACCGTGATGTTTGGCAAGCGCATTGCCATTTTGGACGAGCCCACCGCTGCGCTCGGAGTCCGGGAAAGCAAAATGGCGATGGATCTGGTGCGCTCCCTGAAGGACCACGGGCTGTCTGTGATTATGATCACCCACAACATGCAGCATGTCATGAACTATTGTGACCGCGTCATGGTTTTACGCCTTGGCCGTCTGGCGGCGGTGCGCGACGTGAAAGACGTGGATGGTGATACGCTTGTCGGTTTGATCACCGGCGCCACTGAAGACAAGGCCGCTTGAGATGACAGACATGACCCAAAACTCTTCAACCCAGATCTCCACACCTTCCGCCGACGGTTCCAGCTTTGCAGCGTTGAAGCATCAGTTCCTGCAGATTTGGCAGGTGTTGGCGGCGCTTGTTTTGATTTACCTGGTGTTCTTCGTCTTGTCTGAGCCTTTCAGAAGTCTCGACACACTGTTGTCGATTTTTGGCCAAGCCTCCATTCTTGCCATCCTCGCCTGCGGCACCACGGTTGTGCTGATATCCGGCGGGTTGGATCTATCAGTGGGCTCGATTTTTGCGGTTGTTGGCGTAATTGTAGGCATTGCTTTGGCCGAATATCAGCTACCTGTGGTGGTTGCGGTCCTTATTGGACTGCTGGCCGGCGCCGCAATGGGGGCACTCAATGGCACCATTCAGGTGTTCACCAAAGTGCCCGCCTTCATCGTGACGTTGGGTGGGCTGACGGCCTACAAGGGGATCGCCGAAATCCTTGCGAGTGGGCGGGACCTGTCGCGGTTTCCCGAGAGCTTTCAAATGTTGGGCTCGGGCTACCTGGTGCCGATGCTCATCATGTTTGGTGTGGCGCTTCTGACTGGTTTGTTCCTCACAAAGACACGCTTGGGCAACCATGCTTTTGCCATCGGAGGCAATGAAGAGGTGGCCCGCCTGTCAGGTGTCAACGTGCGTAAGAGCCGGATCTACTACTACATGTTGGGCGGCGTTCTCGCAGCGACAGCAGCCATTCTTGAGGTCTCCAAATTAAACTTCGCAATGCCGGCGCGCGGCCAAAGCTATGAGCTGTTTGCAATCGCCGCTGTGGTGATTGGTGGCACAAGCCTGTTTGGCGGTCGCGGCGGGGTTGGAAAAACTCTGATTGGCATGTTGATCATGCAGACCATCATCGTGGGTTTGTCGTATCTCGGCGTCGGAACTTCGGTTCAGCGCATCGCCATCGGCATCATCATCATTGTCGCCGTCTACTGGGACGTTTGGCGCCGACCAAGCCGCTAGTGCACATCAAATCTGAAAATTCTGACGGGCGTGGAGGAACGCCCGCGGGAAATGACCGCCCGAAACTCGGGCACTCATAGAAGCCAAAGGGAGGAAGACCAATGAAAATTAAAGCACTCAAGGGGATGGTGGCATCTGTCGCGGTATCCGCATTGACCGCAGGAGCCGCATTCGCAGATGATCTGCGCATCGCGTATACCGGTTATTCAACAGACAACACTTTTTGGATTGGCGTGGCGAAGTCTGCGGCAGCTCAGGCGGAAGAAATGGGTGTCGAACTCATTGATCTGACAGCGTCTTCTGCGGACGCTGCGGCGCAAAAGGATGCTGTTGATCGTGCGATTAACATGGGTGTTGATGGCATCATAATTGGGTCTGTGGACAACCGCGCGTTCGATGCGTCTCTGGACAACGCCAAGCGCAAAGGCATTCCGGTTGTCGCCGTGGACACTGGTATCGAACACGAGCATGTTGCCAGCCTGGTTCAAACCGACAACCTCGCGGCGGCCTCGATTGCTGGAAGCTATATTGTCGACAAACTGGACAGCGGCTCTGTCCTCATTCTTGGCGGATCTGCGGGTCACCAGACCGGCAATGCGCGCCGTGACGGCGTGAAAAACGCTGCTGAGGCTGCCGGCCACGAAGTAATTTTCCAGATTTGCGATTGGCAGGATGCCTGCGCCTATGAAACCACAGTGAACTTCTTGCAGTCCAATCCGGATATCAAAGCCATCTTCTCGGCCTGGGATCCGGGCGCTCTCGCTGCAGTATCTGCGGCCACTGAACTTGGCAAAATTGATGACTTGGTCATCGTGGGCTTTGACGGCAACCCAGCCAATCTTGTGTCCATCGAGGCAGGTGAGCAGGCTGCGACGATCAAACAGGACAACGCGCGCATGGGGGTCGAAGCGGTGACAAACCTTATCGGCCTGATCAAAGGCGAAGAGGTTCCGAGCTTCACACCAATTGATGGCATTCTGATCACCTCCGACAACGTTGGTGAGTTCAAGTAAGCCATGTCACTCTAGCCGCCTGCCATGTGGCAGGCGGCTGTTCCCAATCCAATTCGAAAGACGCTAAACCCCATGCAAGCAATGGCCATCACCTCTATTGGCGAAACTGCCTTCACCACGGTGGAAACGCCAACACTGGGCCCGCAAGACGTCCTCTTGCAGGTTGGGTGTGTTGGTCTGTGCGGCAGCGATCTCAATACCTTTCGCGGCTTGAATCCGCTGGCGACACTGCCCCGTATTCCTGGCCATGAAATTGGTGGAACGATTGTGCAATGCGGCGATGATGTACCAGTTGAATATGCATCTGGCGCCATGGCCATTGTGATCCCCTATACGGCTTGCAAACACTGCTCAGCCTGCCGTGCGGGGCGGCCAAATGCTTGTAAATTCAACGAAACACTTGGCGTGCAACGTGACGGCGGCATGGCGTCTCAGTTGGTTGTGCCTTATGATCGCTTGATCCTGAACGACCAGCTTTCCCTACATGAGCAAGCCTTGGTGGAGCCTTTGTCAGTCGGTTTTCACGCGGTACAACGCGGCACGGTCACCAAAAACGACACCGTGGTTGTTCTCGGCGCAGGCATGATCGGAGTTGGTGCCGTTGTTGGCGCGCTAGCGCGCGGAGCACGGGTGATTGTCGTTGAAATCAGTGACGCAAAACAGGCGACGCTGCGCAGTCTCGGCGTGCAAGACGTTATCAACCCGCTCACGGAGTCTTTGTCCGATCGCGTGACTGCACTCACCGACGGACATGGCGCAGATGTCGTCATCGAAGCTGTTGGCCTGCCCGAAACCTTTCGCAGCGCGGTGGATTTGGCCTGCTTTGGGGGGCGCGTGGTCTATGTCGGCTACGCAAAATCCGAAGTGAGCTACAACACGTCGCTGTTCAATCTGAAAGAGCTCGACATCATGGGCTCGCGAAATGCGACACGCACCGATTTTGAGGCGGTTATCGACCATCTCCAAGCGACGCCCGGATTGGCTCAAAAAATCATTTCGCGCGTCTTCTCTTGGGATGACGCCGCGCAGGCCTTCCCGTTCTGGGAAGCCAACCGCCAAGACATCTTTAAGGTAATGATCGACATGCAAGGCAATGGCCATGACTGATGCAACTCGCCTCACAGAACAATACGGCTTGAGCGGGCAAACCGCGCTGGTGACCGGCGGCGGCACTGGCTTGGGCAAAGCCATCGCAACAAGCCTTGCGCAAAGTGGGGCCAAGGTGGTGATTGCCGGGCGGCGCGAGGACGTGCTGCAAGACGCTTGTGCTGAGATCTGCATGGGCACGCGGTATCAGGTGCTGGATTTGACGGATATTGCGGCCATTCCTGCCGCTGCAGCGCAATTGCATGCTGATCACGGGCCTTTTGATATTTTGGTGAACAACGCGGGCAACACCATCAAAAAGCCGTTCATGGAGTCTGATCTCCGCGACTTTGACAGCGTGTTTGATGTGCATGTGCGCGGTGCTTTGGAATTGAGCCGTGCCGTAATGGACAGCATGTTGAAAGCGGGAACCAAAGGGTCTGTTCTCTTCATTTCCTCCATGACAGCCTACATTGGACAGCCCAATGTGTCCGGCTACACAATTTCCAAAACTGCAATCAACGGCGTTATCCGTGCTCTGTCCGCAGAATTTGCTCAAAGTGGTATTCGTGTGAATGGAGTCGCGCCAGGTTGGATCGACACCGACGTTTTCCGCACCGCCACCAAAGGCGACCCAGAGCGTAAGGCAAAGATCATGGGGCGCATTCCCATGGGTACATTGGGCGACCCGGAAGATATCGGATGGGCCTGTGCTTTTCTGTGCGCGCCCGCTGCAAAATATGTCACCGGGCAGGTGTTGCTTGTGGACGGCGGCGGGGCAACAGGGTTTTGAGGAGCGCAAAATGACCCCTAAGAAGCTGTTTTCAATAATGAATGACCAACCATTCACGACAGGTTGGTCGAAGTCGCCTTTGCAACTTTTGCCGTGATGTAAGACAGTCACTTAAACTTTTAAAAACATACAGAGCCATTTCATGTCCCGTGACAATTCCACTTACAAAGACAGCCTCAACCGCAGTTTGGATTTTGTGGCGGCGTTGCCAATCGAGGATACATTGCCGTCCGAAGTTGAATTGACTCAGCGTCTCGGCATAAGCCGCACCACGGTCCGCGCTGTGCTGACGCAATTGAATGAAAGCGGCATCATTCAATGGTCCGGGCGCACCAAAACCGTTCTGCGAAAACCGGTTGCGGCAGATTATTTTGCCAAGGAGGAGACGCTGTCGACCAGCGAGCGCGTCGAAACTCAGTTCATGGAATACATCCTTGGGGGGGATCTTAAGCCGGGGACAATTTTACATGAGAGCGAGATGGTGCGGGAGTTTGGCGCAAGTGCGTCAGTGCTCCGGGAGTGTCTGATTAAGTTTTCCCGTTTTGGCTTGATTGAGAAAGAACCCAACCGGCATTGGGTGCTGCGGGGCTTTACACAGGATTTTGCCATCGAACTTTTTGATGTGCGGGAGATGTTTGAGCTGCGCGCCTTTCAGGCCCTGCTTGATGCTGGACCGGACTCGACAAGGTTCACCCAGCTGGTTGCGCTGGAAAAGGCTCACGAGAGCATCATTCGCAATATCGACGCCGAGTTTTTGAATTTTCCGCGTCTGGACGAGCAGTTTCACAGGATTCTGCTCGACGGTCTTAGCAACAGATTTATCGACGACTTCTTTGAACTGGTTTCCGTGATTTTCCACTACCACTACCGGTGGAACAAACAGGACGAACACGAGCGCAACCTGGTTGCCGCTCAGCAGCACCTTGCGGTGATACGTGCGTTGGAGGCCGGCTACAAACAAAGTGCCTTGGACCTCTTTCAGACGCACTTGAATTCCGCACGGACAACACTTCTACGCAGTGTGACATGGGACAATGAAACATGACTGGACAGCCAACCAACGATCCCCGTGTTTTGACGCTTGCGGAAGGTGACAATATCGTCGTGCTAAAATCGACCATTCAGGCTGGCGAGCGTATTCTTCTTTGCGGGCAGGAGGTATTTGTGCCGCACACCCTGGGTCTTGGTCACAAGCTGGCCGCGGAGGACATCCCTGCGGGGCAAGATATCATAAAATACGGCTTTCCCATTGGTTTTGCAGCGGCGGACATCCCGCTCGGCGGACATGTGCATGTCCACAACCTGACCAGCCGATACACTCAAGTTGAGGTGATGGAGTAACCGATGACCACTATGATGGCTTGGCCGCGCAAAGACGGCAGGAAAGGTATTCGCAACGTTGTGTTGGTCGCGTATCTGGTGGAATGCGCGCACCACGTCTGCAAGCAGATCGCCCGCCCCTTTCCGGATGGGGACGTGCAGGTTGTGGGCTTTTCCGGCTGTTTTCCATCAGACTACGGTCAGGATATGATGGCTGCTCTGTGTACGCACCCAAATGTTGGCGCCGTTCAGCTTGTGTCGCTTGGCTGTGAAAACTTCAAAAAGACCCAATTGGCAGAGGTCATTCGCGCCTCTGGTCGCCCGGTGGATATCATCACCATTCAAGACGTGGGGGGGACAGGCCCTGCAGTTAAGGCTGGACGGGACTGGATCAAACAGACCCATGCTCACATCATGGCTCAACCAAAGGTCGAGATGGCGGTGTCTGAACTAGTGATTGGCACCATTTGTGGGGGCTCAGACGCAACATCCGGCATCACCGGAAACCCGGCCGCTGGCGTGGCTTTTGATATGTTGGTCCAAGAGGGCGCAACCTGCATTTTTGAGGAAACCGGTGAGCTGATCGGCTGTGAACATGTCATGGCGGATCGGGTTGCCGACGAGGCGCTGCGCCCCGCGATCATCGCATCGGTGGACAAAGCGGCCAAGTATTACGACGCAATGGGCTATGGGTCGTTTTCCAACGGCAATGCGACGGGCGGATTGTCGACCATCGAGGAGAAATCACTGGGCGCCTATGCCAAGTCGGGTCAAAGCAAAATTGCCGGTATCCTCCGCCCCGCTCAAACCGCCCCCGCGGGCGGGCTATACCTGTTGGACGTCGTGCCGGACGGACCACCGAAGTACGGCTATCCCAACATCAATGACAACGCCGAAATCATTGAATTGATTTCTTGCGGCGCACACGCTGTGATCTTTGTCACCGGGCGGGGATCGGTGGTCGGGTCGGCCATTTCACCGGTCCTCAAGGTTTGCGCCAACCCCGAAACCTATGACCGTATGTCCGGCGATATGGACGTAAATGCGGGGCGAATACTGGATGGCGGAACGACGCTACAAGACGTCGGTGCGGAGATTGTCGAAAAGCTGGTGGCGCTTGGCCAGGGCCAAACCACCGCATCCGAAGACCTGGGCCATGTTGAATTTGTCCTGACCTATAAAACCGCGGCTCCGGCGGAGCCCGGATGTCATCCCAACTGAGGCCACATCAATGCTCAATGACACTCATCGCCTGGCTCTTGGTACAGCCGCCCTCGCAGGCCTCTACCGCCCCGTCAGCCATTCCGCTGTGCAAGATGTTCTCACTTGCGCGTGGGACAACGGCATTCGCTACTATGACACCGCGCCCCACTATGGAAATGGCGCGTCTGAAGGTCTGCTGGGGGATTTCTTACGCGATCGAGACGGTTGGGTGCTTTCCACCAAAGTTGGACGTGTTCTGACACCCGACAGCCAACCGCCTGAGGTCATTAATGGCTTTCACAACGCCTGGCCGCTCAAGCAACATTTCGATTTCACCTATGACGGCATTATGCGGTCGGTCGAGGACAGTTTTCAGCGGCTTGGGTTGAACCGCATCGATATCCTGTTTGTTCATGACATTGGAGATTCCGACGCGGGCACAGACACCAAACATCACCGTGCTCAATTGCTCGACTCCGGCGTAAAGGCGCTGGAAGAACTCAAATCTGATGGCACCGTGAAGGCCGTTGGCCTGGGCGTCAATACGGTGGAAATCTGTGAGGAGTTGCTGGGGCAGTTCGAGATGGATCTGATCTTGTTGGCCGGACGTTACACCTTATTGGACCAGTCGGCCCGGGTTCGGCTCTTCCCATTACTGCGCCAACACAACGTGCGGCTGGTGATTGGTGGGGTCTTTAACTCTGGAATTTTGGCCACAGGCCCCCATCCCGGAGCACATTTCAACTATGCGCCTGCGTCCCCTGAAATTTTGGAAAAAGTCGCCAATATTGAAGCCGTGTGCGCGCAGCATGACACCGCGTTGCCCGCCGCGGCCCTTCAATATCCGGACCAGCATCCGCTTGTGGCGTCCACTTTGATCGGGACAAGCAAAGCGACTTCTCTGAAGCGCAACATCGCCCAGTTCAATGCGTCTGTGCCGGCCGCGCTGTGGGGCGACCTCATCACCCATGGCATGATTGCAGCTGACCAATGATCATTGACGCCCATCAGCATTTTTGGAAGCTCGAACGGGGGGACTACCCGTGGCCGAATGAAACCGTCGCAGACATTTTCCGCGATTTTGAGCCAGCCGATTTGGCGCCACTTCTTGCAGCAGCCGGGGTTGATCGCACGGTGCTTGTGCAAGCCACCGACACAGTTGCTGAGACCGAGTTTCTTTTGCAAATCGCCAAAGATGTGGCTTGGGTGGCCGGTGTGGTTGGGTGGGTCGATCTTGGTGCGCCAGATGCAGTAAAGGTGATTGACAGGCTCCACCAGCAGCCAGCCCTCAAGGGCCTCCGACCGATGCTGCAAAACATCGAAGACACCGATTGGATTTCGCGGGAAGCGGTTGCTCCGGCTTTGTCTCACATGGCTGATTTGGGTCTGTGTTTTGACGCCCTGATCCAACCACGTCACCTTGATGCCATCGCGCAAGTTGCAAGGCTGCATCCAGCGTTGCCAATTGTGATAGATCACATTGCCAAACCGAAGATGGGCGGGGGGCAGACGCCGGATGCAGAATGGCTGCAAGGCATGCGCCGTCTGGCTGACTTGCCGAATGTCCACTGCAAACTATCCGGGCTCATCACTGAAATTGGGCCAACTTGGACAATGACAGATCTGGCACCATTTGCAGCGCATGTACTGCAGGTATTTGGCCCTGACAAAACTCTGTTTGGAAGCGATTGGCCTGTGGTCACGCTTGCCGGCACTTACACTGGCTGGCGGGAGACAGTCGATACGCTTTTGACCACGTTCACCGCCGCAGATCGCGCCAAGATTATGGGTGGCAACGCCCAGGCTTTTTACGGCCTCTAAGGCCCAAACAAGAAGAGAAAACCAATGGTACAACGCATGGGCATGGTGATTGGCATCGCTCCGGAAAACATCGCAGAATACAAACGACTTCATGCGGATGTGTGGCCGGAGGTTTTGGCTCGGCTAAAGCAGTCCAATATCTCCAATTATTCAATTTTCCTGCGCGAACCTGAGAACTTGATGTTCAGCTACTGGGAATACACCGGCTCTGATTTTGAAGCGGACATGGCGGCAGTTTCGAAGCATGAGGTCACTCAAAAGTGGTGGCAAGTTTGCGGCCCGATGCAGCGTCCTCTGGACACGCGCAACGACGAAGAGTGGTGGGCCGGAATGGAACAAATTTTCTTTTTGCCCTGAACCAAACCACAATACCGGCCAATCACTTAGGCTCAAAAGATTGAGTTTCTTTCAGAGTGGCGTGCCGATTTCCGACGCCAGTTTCTCAACAAACTTGTCTATTCGTAGAGATCGCACAGATCGAGGGTTCAGCAGAGCCACGATGTCAGCATCCGGGAGCGACCAGCCTGGCAACACACGCACCAGCCTGCCGGCGTGCAGATCATCGGCAACGCTCCATTCGGACCTCTCCACGATGCCAAACCCCGCCAAAGCCCAGGCACGCAAGACCTCGCCGTCATTGCAATCAAAAACAGGATGTACGCGCAGGTTCGTTTCAATGCCATCCCGACCGGTCAGGGGCCAAAGTGAGGCGTCAGCGCGGTTTTCGCGCACCACACCTATTCTGTGGGCCGATAGGTCTTCAGGGCTCTGCGGGCGGCCAACTCGGCTGACGTAATGCGCCGATGCCACCAGCACCCGACGATTTGGCGCCAGCTTGCGCTGCGTAATCCGTAAGTTTGGCAAGCGCCCGACATGGATCAGAACGTCCCAGAGCCCATCACTCATCGCGCCTACGGGATCTTCACTGAGACTGAGGACTGGGTGCAGCTCTGGGTTCTCGTCGCCAAATCGCGCTAGAACCGGGGCCACGCGCAAACGGCCGAAGCCGAAAGGTGCAATAATATGGAGTGGGCCCTCGATCCGCCCGGCGCGGGCTGACATGTCATCCGTTAGGCATGCAACGTCGTCCAAGATGTCCTTTGCACGGTCGACAAGATACGCCCCTTCTGTTGTCAGCCGGAGCTGTCCGCGGCCGCGCTCCATGAGGCGCAAACGTAACCGGTCCTCCAGCAGTGCCAACCGTTGAGAAACCGCAGGTGGCGTCACGCCGAGATTGCGCGCTGCCGCTGCAAGACTCGGTGCGGCGGCTAAAGCAGTTAGAAAGCGGAGATCGGACACATCAAGCATTAAGGTGCAGCTTAATTTAGGCTTCAGCTTATGTAAATGTCGATCCAACTTCAGCCGTGATAGATCTTGGGCGCTACTGGAGGGCGACCGCAATGAACAAACCCGATCTTTTGACCCCAAAAGACCTATCAACCCCCGCATTGCTGTTGGATGAGCAGCGGATGATGCGAAACATCGCACGGCTCGCTGGGCATGCGGCGCACCTTGGTGTCGCGTTGCGCCCCCATCTGAAGACGGCCAAATCCGTCGAAGTCGCGCGCAGCCTGACTGGCGGGGGACCAGGCCCCATTACCGTTTCTACTCTGGCTGAAGCCGACGTGTTCCACAAAGCAGGTTACAAGGATATCCTTTATGCTGTTGGGATTGCCCCGCAAAAACTGGAGCGTGTGCAAGCATTGCGAGATCGCGGCTGCGATCTGGTTGTTATCCTCGATAGCGCGACGCAAGCGCAGGCAGTGGCGCAGGCAAACATTCCGGCCCTTATAGAGATCGACAGCGACGGCCACCGTGGTGGGCTTCGCCAGAATGACCCGGCGTTGATCCAAATCGGCCGCATATTGCACGAAAGCGGGGGTCTGCGTGGCGTCATGACTCATGCGGGGGAAAGCTACAACGTGCGCGGCAACGCGGCCCATGCCGAGTTCGCAGAACTGGAGAGACACGCTGCAGTCTCATCGGCAGAGGCGCTGCGCAAAGCTGGTCTGCCGTGCTCCGTCGTGAGCGTCGGATCGACACCGACAGCCCACGCTGCGCGCGATCTGACCGGCGTGACGGAACTTCGTGCCGGGGTTTACATGTTCTTCGATCTGGTCATGGCTGGCATTGACGTCTGCGCTGTCGACGACATCGCACTCAGCGTGCTGACAACTGTCATCGGGCACCAACCCGCCAAGGGTTGGATGATGATCGACGCCGGCTGGATGGCGCTGTCGCGAGATCGAGGAACAGCGGCGCAGGATGTGGACCAGGGGTATGGCCTGGTTTGTGACGAGGACGGGTGCATTCTCCCGGACCTCATCGTGAGCAGCGCCAACCAGGAACATGGCATCGTATCCCTTCGGCCTGACGCAGGTGGTCAGGTGCCGGAGCTGCCAGTAGGAACCCGCCTGCGTATTTTGCCGAACCACGCCTGCGCGACAGCTGCGCAGCATGGCCGTTACCACGTTTTGCCGCGGGACGGTGGCCCATTGCTGACCTGGAACCGCTTCGGCGGCTGGTAAGGAGACCGACATGATTTTAATTACAGAGGCTCAGTCCTGCGCAATCATAACGCCTGAGCTCGCTTTCGATGCGGTGCGAGAGGCTTTCATTGCCGCTGTTGCGCCGGGGGCTGCGAGTTTCCCGGTTGTGATCGCCCATGGCAGCGATCCGCAGAACCGCTTTACGATCAAATCGGCTTCGGGTTCAGAACTGGCTGGGTTGAAAGTTGGGGCGTACTTCCCGACCAATGATGCCCTCGGCTTACCAAGGCATGCCTCAACCATCGTACTGATCGACCAGACCACAGGACGCATTGGTGCAGTGGTAGAGGGATCGACGGTGAATTGTTATCGCACCGCCGCAGCGAATGCTGTGGCCACAAATGCTCTTGCGCGTTCGAATTCCGAGGTGTTGACCTTATTTGGGACGGGCCACCAAGCTGCCTATGAGGCGCAAGCCATTGCTCGGGTTCGAAAGCTGTCCCGTCTTTTGGTGGTTGGCAGAGATCCCTCCCGCACAGAAACCTTTGTCAGAAACCTGCGAAGCACCGGCTTGCCGGCAGAGGCGGCCGCTGCGGAATCTGCTGTCCGTGCTGCTGATATCATCGTGACGGCGACAACTGCCACCGCGCCTCTTTTTGACGCGGCCTGGGTCCAGCTGGGAGCGCATATCTCCTCCATGGGATCGGATAGCCAAGGCAAACAGGAACTACCTACCGAACTCTTTCAACGCGCCTACCTCGTTTGCGATTTGCCGGAACAGTCAATGCGCATCGGAGAGTTCCAGCACGCTAGCCCCGAGGCTACCCCGACTGCAATAGGAGCGGTGCTCACCGGAGATGCACCGGGCCGAAAGGCTGACGGAGAGATCACGATATTCGACAGCTCGGGCATCTCACTGCAGGATTTGTACATGGCAAAGGCGGTCCTCGACCGGCACGAGGTAAATAGTTCTATCGAAGGTTGAGCGAATGGCAGCCTGGATCCTTTGCCTCGTTCTTCGGCTACACTACATGCTATGTCCGATGTCCAAAGGCGGTTGAAGGCGACCGACAGCGCAGCATTTGGGCATGTGGCCAATATCGGCAGTGGGCCGCCCGTGAAGACGGCCCATGTCTTCAGGTTTCTACCGCCTCGAAGATCACCACAGCGTCTTCTAACTCGACACCGAGGTATCGGACTGTGCTGTCCATCTTGTTGTGTTCAAATAGGAGCTGAGCAGCGCACAAGTTGCGGGTCTTCCGGTAGATCTGCGCGATCTTCGTCCGTCGCATGGAATGGGTTCCATACGCACTTGGCTCCAGCCCAATCTGCCGGAGGCTCGAGCGACCGCAAGGCGCAGAAAACATGCGTAACTGGGCCACTTCACGATCCCAAAATGTAGTGAACGGCCCAAATCGGACCTTGATCCGAATTGGCCTTTCTGCCTAGTAGCATACTATTCGCCGACGTCTTCGAAAGCCTGACTGCACATGGTATGGCCATCTGTGCCGAACATTGTCGGCTGTTTTGGACTTTGTGCTAAGCTTTCTTTTTATGTTGGGTCGAAAGAGCTACAACTGAACCTCTTGCTTCGTCGTTTGGTTGAGACGCGGATACGCCTTTTGTGATGGGGTCTCAAAGATGTCCCGACCGAGGTTTTCGGCTGCTTCCTGTGCAACGGCTAACCAAGCTCCATATGTCGAGGCTAGGTTCAGGACAGGCCAATCTGAGCCAAACAAAACGCGTCCAGGTGGGAAGGCTTGCAAAATCTCCACGATGTAGGGCGAGAGGTCTTTTGGCTGCCAATTGGGGGCGGCTTCGGTCGCAAGGCCTGACAATTTGCAAAACGCCTGACTTGTTGACGCTATCTGGCGCATATCAGATGCCCAGGCTTCAAACTGCCCGTTTCGAATTTCTGGCTTGGCGCCGTGGTCGATTACCACCCGTAGGTCGGGGTAGGTCTCGAGAAACCTCAGCAGATATTGCAAATGCCGTGGCAGCACCAATGCGTCAAAGGTCAGGTTGTGTTTCTCCATCGCCGCTAGTGCGGGGCGCAGCGTGTTTTGGAGCATCCAGGCATCCTCTTCCAGGTCCTGAATCATGGGGCGGAAACCGACAAGCTTGGGGTGCTGGGCCATCAGTGCAATTTTTTCGGGGGCATCTGGCGCCTCAAGATCGGTCCAGCCCACAACACCCAGGATCCAGTCATGCTTGTCGGCCAGGGACAGGAGGTATTCTGTTTCGGCCTCTGTGTCCGCGGCCTGCACGGCAATAGTGGCGTCTATGCCCGCTTCCGCCAGAATTGGCTTTAAGTCTTCGGGAGCAAAGTCCCGATACAAAGGCTCCAGCTCGGGGGTCAGCCAGCTGTAATCGCCGCGCGCGAGCTTCCAGAAGTGCTGATGGGCGTCGATTTTCATGTGCTGGCCTCCTGTGGGTGGCGCGCAAACTGGCTCAGAGTGTCTTTGCGAACTCTGGCGCGTTGCCTCCGTAAATCTCGGTCAACTCCCGTGCCAAAGCGCCATACATTTCAACAATGTCGTCCAGGCTTGGCACCTCTAGATCATCCACCCGTTCCAGATATGGGCACGACAGTACTGCGGCCGCATGGCCGGAAGGGCCAAAGATTGGAAATGCGATATTGGTCACGCCAATGGCGGTTGCTGACGGCATCTTCTCGTAGCCGACCGCGCGAATGCGCTTGATATGGGCGACAAACTCTGCGCGCTCCAAGGCTGGTTCCCCAATCGCCTGCCGGTGCTGGGAAATCAGGTCTTCGACCTCGTCATCGGAGCGAAACGCTGCCAGCACCCGCCCGGTGCCCGTATTCCACAAGCCAACAACCGTGCCAGTCTTTAGCGCCAATCCCCAGTTGCCCGGAGATTCTGCGGAGGCCACAATCACCACGTCACCGTTGCTTTCCATGCCCATATGGCACGATTGCCAGGCTTGACGGGTGATGGCGCGCATACGGGGCAGGGCGGCCTCTATTACGCGCCCAATCGGCGGGTGGCGTTGGCTGATCGAAAACATCTTGAGGCTTAACGCGTAGCGGTCGCCGGACAGGGAGCGGATCACGTATCCACGCCGGACCAGTGTAGACAGCATCCGATAGATTTCGCTGGGGGAGCGTTCCAGTGCTTTGGCCACTTCGCCTTGGGTCAGTCCCTCTCCGTGGCTGGCGAGTAATTCAATAATGTCCAACCCTTTTTCAAGCGCCGGTGCGCGGTATTTGTCATCTTTTTCGGCCATACCCTGTCCAATTTTTACAGTCTTTTACGTCCCATAGCAGAGGCCTTGGGGGGCCTTATAGGGGAGTTTTGCTGTGAAGGGGGCGCAAGTCAAGCTTGATTTGTATCTGAATAAATGTTTTACATACGAATATAGATCGCTGGGAGGGTGATCGCAAAGGCAAGCATCTTAGGGAGGATATGATGCGAAAATCTAATGCATTAAAGGGTTTGATGGCGTGCTCCGCTTTGGTCGCCGCCGCCGAATCGGCGCTGGCAGCGGACTGGGGCGATCACTCTGGCGTGACCATCGAGGCCAAACTGATTGGTGGTCAGCAATATGAAGGGCTTTACGGCCGCATTGCAGAGTGGGAAGCGGCCACCGGCGCAACTGTGAACATCATTTCCAAGAAGAGCCATTTTGAGATCGACAAAGAGATCAAGTCGGACATGGCGGCCGGCACCACAGACTGGTGTGTTGGCTCCAACCACTCTTCTTTTGCCCCGCAATACGAAGGGCTTTATGCGAACCTGAATGACTTGGTGTCTGAGGATGTGGTGGCTGGGTTTGTTCCAGGCAACATCGGAGCCTCCACGGTGGGTGGCGAGCTGTTGATGCTGCCGCGCGCACAGTTTGACGTCTCTGTGCTGTACTACCTGAAATCCAACTATGAAGACGCTGACAGAGCCGCTGCTTTTAAGGCGGAGTATGGCTATGACCTAGCTGTTCCAGAAACCTGGGAGCAGGTGAAAGATCAGTCGATCTTCTTCGCTGATCCACCAAACTTCTATGGAACACAGTACGCGGGCAAAGATGAAGCCATTGTGGGCCGATTCTATGAGATGGTTGTGGCCGAGGGTGGCAACTATCTGGATGAAAACAAAAAGCCGATCTTTAATTCCGATGCAGGTCAACGCGCTTTGCAGTGGTTTGTTGACCTCTACGAGGCCAAAGCTGTCCCGGCAGGCACCACCAGCTACGTTTGGGATGATCTGGGGCAGGGCTTTGCCTCTGGCACCGTGGCGCTGAATCTGGATTGGCCGGGCTGGGCAGGGTTCTTCAATGACCCTGACTCATCTAAGGCGGCTGGTAACGTGGGTGTTGCTGTTCAGCCAATGGGCTCCGTGACCCGCACGGGTTGGTCTGGCCATCACGGCTTCTCTGTCACCAACGACTGTGCGAACAAAGAGGCCGCCGCCTCTCTGGCGATGTTCCTGACCAGCGAAGAAAGCCAGCTTGCGGAAAGCGCAGGGGGCTCGCTGCCAACACGCACTGCCGTCTGGGAGGCCAATGTCGCGGCTGCCAAAGCTGGTGACGACCCGTTCCGTGCTGAGGCGCTCGCGGCCTTTGCGGAAGGTGCCAAGTACGCCTTTGCCGTGCCTCCGATCCCGGAATGGGGCGAAAGTACAAACATTGTCTTCCCGGAGCTGCAAGCCGCGATTGTGGGTGACAAGACCGTAAAAGAAGCATTGGACGATGCGGCGGAAGCCGTGGATGAGCTGATGCGTGAGTCCGGCTACTACTAAGCCTTCTCCCAGGTTCAAAGGCAGGGTTAAACTGCCTTTGAACCACCCTCAATTCAAACAAAGGTGCGAAATGACCCGTCGCCGCTTGCCTGAGTGGTTAGTTTTGCTGTTGCCTGCAATCATTGTGATTGCCGCAGTGGTGCTGATCCCACTCCTCTTCTCGCTCTATTCCAGCTTTACGCCCTATAAGCTGACCCGCCCGTCGACCCTTTGGAAATGGGTGGGCACCTACAACTACGAAAAGATCCTGAGCGACGCGAAGTTCTGGGCTGCTTTTGGCCGCACCGTGCTGTTCCTGACCATCGTTTTGAACCTGGAATTGCTTCTTGGTCTTGGCATCGCCTTGATGATGAACAAGGTCACATGGGGACAACGCACCCTGCGCACCATTCTGATGTTCCCGATGATGTTTTCGCCGATCCTCGTGGGCTTTCAGTTCAAATTCATCTTCAACGACAACATCGGTCTGGTGAACAACGTCCTTCAGTCCATGGGCTTTAACGCGGCGCTGCCGTGGCTTGTGGATGGCAAGCTGGCGATGTTCTCGATTATGTTTGCCGAAATCTGGATGAGCACCTCGGTGTTTGCGATCCTGATCCTGGCTGGCCTGTTCGCGATGCCACGTGATCCGCTGGAGGCCGCCAAAGTGGACGGGTGTACACCGTGGCAAAGCTTTCGCCACATCACCCTGCCGTTCCTGATGCCGTTTATCTACATCGCGATGACCATCCGCAGTCTGGATGTTGCCCGTGCCTATGACATTGTGCAGATCATGACCGGCGGTGGCCCCGCGCGCCGCACAGAACTGCTTTGGACCTTGATGAGCCGCACTGGTTATGTGGACGCCCGCATGGGACTGGCCAACGCGATGGGGTACGTGTCCATCCTGCTGTCGATCCTCTTCACCATCTATTTCTTCCG
>NZ_CAJXIV010000087.1 GCF_913054185.1 uncultured Shimia sp. | reverse complement strand
GCGTTTTAAGGTAAGCCGCTGCGGTTTCGGCGTTTTTCTCCATCTCGGAGGGTGGCGGTGGCGGGGTTTGGATATTCACGATATTGGACCCAGTTACTCCTGACTGCGCCTCATATAACATCGACTGCCCCGGTTTTCGAGATGTCTTACGATTTTAGGGGGGCGCCACCAGCAAAAGAATTGCCGTTCACGTAGTCACAAGGGGCGTCCTGCATTTGCAGGTGCAGGCCATCTCCGTCAAATTTGTGTTGCCTGGCAAGGGCTTCGTTGACCTCTATGCCGAGGCCTGGGGCTGTTGGTGGGGTGACAAAGCCGTTTTCAATTTTGAGCGAAGAACTGATCAGGGCGTCGTGGTATTCGGTCTCGATGGTTTCGATCATCAGCAGATTGGGAATGGAGGCCGCGAGGTGGATGTTGGCGGCCCACTCGATGGGGCCGGCGTAGAGGTGCGGGGCGATTTGAGCGTTGTAACACTCTGCAATTGCCGCGACTTTTTTCATTTCCCAGATGCCGCCCGCGCGCCCCAAGGCCGGTTGCAGGATTTCGGCGGCACCGGCGCGCAGGACGGTGGCAAATTCGGATTTGGTGGTCATGCGCTCGCCGGTAGCCACTGGAATCCTTACGTTTCTGGCAACGCGCGCCATGTCTTCGATGTTGTCCGGCGGGGTGGGTTCTTCGTACCAGAGCGGGCTGTAGGGCTCCAAAGCTTGACCCAATCGAATGGCACCTGCAGTGGTGAATTGACCATGGGTTCCAAACAGCAAATCCGCTTTGTTTCCAACGGCTTCTCGGATGGCAGCACAGAAGGCGACGGACATGGAGATGTCGCTTATCGCGGGCATGTGGCCGCCGCGCATGGTGTAGGGGCCGGCGGGGTCGAATTTCACTGCCGTATAGCCTTTTTCAACGGCAGCAAGAGCGCTTTCAGCGGCCATTTCCGGCGAGGTCCAGAACTCGGAAAGGTCATGATGATCAAGGGGGTAGAGGTAGGTGTAGGCGCGCAGGCGTTCGTTCATTAAACCGCCCAGAAGCGCATAGACGGGGCGGTCTCGGTCTTTGCCCAAGATGTCCCAGCAGGCAATTTCCAGGCCTGAGAAAGCCCCCATAACCGTTAAATCGGGGCGTTGCGTGAAGCCGGACGAATAGGTGCGGCGAAACATTCGTTCAATGTTTTCAGGGTTTTCGCCCTCAAAATACCGGTCAAACACGTCGCGTATCACCGCTTCCATGGCGTCAGGGCCAATGGAGGAGGCGTAACACTCACCCCAGCCGGTGATGCCGGTATCCGTTTGAAGTTTCACCAGAATCCAGTAGCGCCCGCCCCAACCGGGGGCGGGGGGCGCGGTGACGATGATATCCAGATCGGTGAGCTTCATCGGTGTGTTCCTTACAACAGCGTTCGATGAAGTAAGGGGCCTTTTTGACCGCAAAATCAACGTCGGTATTTTGTCTGTATCACGACTGTTTTGCGGTGGTGCGTATTTGCGCTGTGGGTTTGTTAATCTGAAGACATGTTAAGATGTGCATCCACCACACGCTGCACCATTGGCGCAAAATGCCAATAGTCGGGCGTGACCATATCGGCGCGTTTACCGGCCTCATCCAGATAGCGCACCTGAATGATCTTCTCCAGATTTGGATTGGCTTCAAAAGTGGTGACTTCGTCTGCTGACATTGGGCCGCCTTGTAGTTCCAAGGTGTGCACGGAGGCGGCAGAGAGGCGTTTGAAGTATTCCGGTTTGGTGGCGCAAAGGTAGCGTTTGGCGGCCACATGGTAGAGCACGCAGTCGGTGACTATGGTTGGGAAAAACGGCGCAAGCACTTCGGCGCCGGCGTCTTCGTGGTGGCGGTCTTCGGTGTCGTCGGGATGGTACGTGCCAAACTCGGAGGTGAAGTGGCCAATGTCATGCAGCAGGGCGGAGACAATCACGTCTTCGGGCATGTCGTTTTGCTCAGCAATCGTGGCGCCTTGTAACATATGCTCGGCCATGGTGACCGGCTCGCCGAGGTATTCCTCGCCGCCGCGCCGATCAAAGATGTCGCCCAAGAAGGCGACGATGTTGTCTTGGGCCAATGTTGTGAAATCTGGTTTTGTCATGCGCCTGCCTCCAGCGCGGCCAAAGTGGAGAGCAGCCCGTCTTTGTCAGCGTAGCAGCCTTGCAGCCAACGTTTGCCAGCGCCGGAGTAGCCTTTGCGGGCGTGTAGAACACGGGTGTTGTCGACGATGAACGCTTCACCGGGGGCCAGTTTGAAACGGACCTCCGAGGCTGGATCATCGATGATGTCAGAGAGTTGGCGCATCGCGGCATAGTAGGCGGGCATTTTGTCAAAGGGCACGTCGACCGGTGCGGCGGCGGAACGGGCATTGAAGCGGATATTTTGCATGGTGCCTTCGGGGGTGAGGCCAATCACCGGACGGCGGGAGGTGAGTTTCACACCTGCTTCACCTGCGTATTCGAAACGGGCCGAATAGCTGTGCAAAAGTGCAAAGCCTTCGGGGTTTTGCGCGCGCAGTTTCAGCGCGGCGGCAAAGCCATCGACCACCATGTTGTCGCCACCTTCAGCGGAATTTTCGAGGCAAGAGAGGATTTGCAGGGTTGGCACCGGATCGCGGTAGGGGTTGTCGGTGTGGGCTTGCAGCCCAAGGCCGGTGAAGGCGAGGTTGGTTGGATTGACCTCTGTGCGAACTTCAAAATGGCGGCCGTAGTTGGTCTCGCGCACAAAGCCAAAGAGGTCGACCACTTTGAACAGGGCGCCGGATTCGGTGGGCAAGCCGGAAACTTTGGCAAAGCCATAGCGACGGATGGCGGCGAGCCAGTCACGTTTGGCACCAGAATTGTTGGTGAGGTCAGGGTAGTGGCCGGTGGGCACGTTGTCGTTGAGCGCCTCGCCCCAAGTTTCCGCGTGCTCGGGCAAGTGGCCCGGCGTGTCGTCCTGTGCGCGGTCATAGGCGTTGGAGAGGAGCCACTCGGTAGGGTAGGAAACAGTTTTGTTGTCATTTGCAAAGGTGACTGCGACCGAACCGTCGGAGGCTTCAGCAGTGGCGAGAGCACAGTTGTCAGGCAGGTCGGCCAAGGTGATCAGCCGCTGGCCATTACCGGGATCGCGGGTGTCCGCATCCAGCGCGTTGTGGCGCAGCCAGACGCCATGGAAGCGGTGACTGCCGGACGCGGTTGTGAGGGTGAGAACTTGGTTGTCGGGAGAGAGCTGCACCTGGGTCATAAGATGTCCTTGGGTTGGGCGAGGGCGATTGAAGGAAGCTGAGATGTCTTGTCGACAAACTGGGGATGCGCAGGCATAAATTCAAATTATCCTTTTTCATCCTGAGAGGGAGTTTTGCTAATGGATAAAACTGGGTTTGATCATCTGCCCCTGGAGTGGGTGCGGGCGTTTGAGGCGGCGGCACGGCTGGGCAGCTTTACGGCAGCAGCGCAGGAAACCAGTTTGACGCAATCAGCGATCAGTCAGCGGATTGGACATCTGGAAGCGCGGCTTGGGACGCAGCTGTTTGTGCGCCAAGCGCGGCGGATCATTTTGACGGCGGATGGCGAGGCTTGGCTGCCGCATGTGCAGGTGGCGCTGGTGGGATTGCGCGACAGCACGGAGGCGCTGTTTGGCGTGTCGCGCAATCGGCTCACAATTTCGGCCAGCGGCTCGATCAATGAGCTATGGCTGGTGCCGCGTTTGGGGCAATTGGCGGAGGTCAGTGGGGCGCAGATCACGCTGAGCACAATGGTGGTGGCGTCGGGGGATACCAAAGACGATGCGGCGGTGCGCATTCGCTATGGCAGTGGCGATTGGCCGGTGGCTTATGCGGCGCCTCTGTATGAGGAGCGGTTGAGCCCGGTGGTGGCGCCGAACTTGTTGGCGCAAGGGGAGTGGCAGAGCTTGCCGCGCCTGTCGGTGTCAGGGCCACGCCCAAGTTGGCGGCGGTGGTGTGCGGAGACAGGCACCGCAACAACGCCGGTTTCCCATCTGCGGTTTGACAGTTTTTGCGCAGCTTTGGCGGCGGCGCGGGCCGGGCAGGGTATTTTGATGGCGTCCTTGCCGTTGGTGCAGGCGGAGTTGGACGCCGGGCGGTTGCTGCGGGTGACGGATGAAGTACTCCGTCACCACGAGACCTATTGGCTGCTTGGCGCCAAAGAGCGGCTGTCGCGGCGGCAGTGGCGGCAATTGTCGGGGTGTTTGGTGGATGGATCGGAAGGGCCGGAGCGGGGTTAGGCGTTGCCTTCCGCCTCGGCAAAGACTTCCAGCTCACGCTCGATTTCGCTGATCGCGCCTTGGGTGCTGAAGAAATAGAGGTCAGGGGCGTCGACGTCATCCATGAAGGCTTCGATTTCCATTTGGATTGGTTGATCGTCAATTGCACCAGTGACCCGCCAGCGACGGGTGTCTTCCACGGCCATTCCAGCGAGGTTACGACGGACTTCCTTTGCGATGTCTTCCGGGAAATCCAGGCGCGGATTGTTGGCCAGCTGGGTGAGGAAGAGGGCGACCTCGTCGGACGCGAAGTTCATCGAGGTCTGGGACGTCATAGGTGGGAGGGGCTTGGGCGCTGCTGGCTTGAGCAGGTCTCTCATGAGTTGGAACATTAGGCGCCTCCTGACAGGATTGAGATGTTACCTGTCAAATACAATCACATTGCGTTTGGCGCTACCCGTCTTTGTGTCCGCAATGGCTTCGTTGATTTGATCCAAGGTCCAGCGGCCGGAGATCAGCTCGTCCAGCTTGAGGCGGCCTTGCTTATAGAGGTCGACCATCCAAGGGATGTCACGTTTGATCACCACGTCACCCATTTTGGAGCCTTGCATGCCCTGGCCGATGGCGGCGAGGATGACCGGCTCGTAAGTAGATTTTGCGCCAGAATGCGGCATGCCCACCATGATGACTTTGCCGCCCGGCGCGAGGTAGCGGGGGGCCTCGTCATAGGCGGGGATCGCGCCAACCGTTACAATCACGGCGTCCGCCCCACGGCCCATGGCGCGCATGGCTTTGATGAAGGGTTTTTTGTCGGTGGCGAGCACACCGTCGGTGGCACCAAACTCTTTGGCGATGGCGAGTTTTTCTTCGCTCATGTCCACGGCGACGATGCGGCGGGCGCCAGCGATGCGCGCACCTTGGATGGCGTTGAGGCCAACGCCGCCAGCGCCGATGACAACCACGTCCTGACCCGCGCGGATTTGAGCCGCGTTCACAACTGCGCCAATGCCGGTGATGACGCCGCAGGCAATCAGGCTGGCAGCTTCCATTGGGATGTCTTCGGAGATTTTCACAACTTGGGACTGATCCACCACAACCTTTTCCGCAAACGCGCCGCAGGCCATGGCTTGGTGTAATTTACCGCCGTCGGCGGTGGTCAGCGGACCTTTGTCGCCGTCATAGGGCGTGGAGCAGATCACCGGTTTGCCCTCAGAACAGGTGGGGCAGGTGCCGCAGGCGCGGATCAACGTGACAATCACAGGGTCGCCTTCAGACAGGCCGGTCACGCCGTCACCTACGGAAGTGATGTGGCCGGCGGCTTCATGCCCGTAGACCGCCGGCAGGCTGCCGCCCCAAGCGCCGTCGGCAAAAGAGATGTCTGAGTGGCAGATCGCCACGGCAGACAGGCTGACCTCGATCTCGCCCATTTGCGGCGCGCGTAGGGTGACGCCTTCGACGGTCAAGGGCTGGCCAAATTCATGGCAGACGGCGGCTTTGATGGTGCTCATGAGCGAGGAGTCCCTTGTGTTTGGTGTCACGTCCAGTTTGCGCCAGCTTAGGCACGGGTGGACGGTTCAATCCAGACACAGGGCGTCGTTTTTTGCCTAAGTGGCGCGACGTGACTTTGCAAAAACCACTATTGCAATCACCAGCAGCCCAGCCGCGAGCAAGAATGGCGCGCCGGGCAGGTAGAGTATGGCGTGTTTGTCGGAAAAATAGGCAAAAGTCTGTGTCATCACCAAAGGCGCCGCGATATGGGCCAAGGAGGTGAGCGAGGCGGAGATGCCTTGCAGCTCGCCTTGGGCGTCATCTGAGACACGGCGGGACATGATGCTTTGCAGCGCCGGCAAGCCCACCGAGGAGAGCGCGGCAACGGGAATGCCGATAAACAAGAGGATGCCGTTGGAGATGACTGCGAGATAGATCAGCGCCACAACTTCCAGTCCAAGCCCAATCACAACCGTGCGGCGGTTGCCAAACCATTTGGTGAACGGGCCAATCAGGGTCGCCTGCACAATGGCAAAGCAGAGACCGTAAGCCGTGAGGCTGAGGCCGATCATGGCTTCTTCCCAGCCAAAGCGCTCGATGATGAAGTAGGGCCAAATTGCCGGATAAACCGCCGCTGCGATTTGGTAAAAGAAGAAAACAATCAGCAAGTTGGTCATCGACGGCAATTTGCCAAGCGCTTGCAACGCGCCCAGCGGATTGGAGCGACGCCATTCAAACGCGCGGCGGTTGGCGTCGGTCACGGTTTCTTTGAGCACCATCCAACCAAGGATCGCATTTCCCCCGGCCAAAACAGCAGCAGCCCAGAACGGCGCACGGGTGCCGTATTGGCCCATAAACCCGCCCATCGCCGGGCCAAAGACAAAGCCCACGCCCATGGCAGCGCCAATCATGCCAAAGGCGCGGGCCTTTTCCTTAGCGTCAGACATATCGGCCATATACGCCATGGCGGTGGCGTAGGTGGCGGCGGTGATCCCCGCCACGATGCGGCCAATCACCAAAATCCAGATGTTATCGGCCAAGGCCATGATCACATAATCGGCTGACATAACTGCCAAAGACACCAGCAGTACGGGACGGCGGCCAAAGCGGTCTGATAGGTTGCCCAGAAGTGGACCGCAGAGGAACTGCATGAAGGCAAAGACGGTTGCAAGTATGCCGCCCCAAACCGCCGCTGCGCCCAGATCGCCGCCAGCCACCTCCTGAATGAGGTCGGGCATCACCGGGATGATCAGGCCAATGCCCATGGCATCAATCATCACCGTGGCCAGAATGACAAATATTGGCAGGCGGTTGCGCATCATAATGACTTTAACTCTATGGTTGTATTTGGGCAGGAAAACGGAAGTTGGTCAACTGATTACTTGGGCGCTTACGCAAATTGCGCACGCTGCAATAGGCAGCGCGTCGGGTGCAAACTGGCGTGGCCTCAGAAGGGCTGCAAGCTTTCCGTCACGGCAGAATGTGCTCAGGTCGCGGAGGCCGTGAGCAACAGGGACAGACTACTAAGCGCAATTTGCGGCAGGTAGAGCGGCTCACTGGCTGAGTCTGTGGTTTCCTGAAACAGCGTGTTGAGCCCAAGAAGCTGTGCGCTGAGTGCGGAATTGGCCTGGGAGGCATTCACGGTTTTTGTTGCTGTGTCTCCGGCCAATGTGAGCCAGTTTGCGATGGTACGGATCGGCGCGCGCGGATCTTGCGGTGTGCCGAGTTTCAGAGCCTCGGCGAGCTCAGCGCCAATTTCCGGCACATCTACAAAGGCGACGTGCAGACATGATTTTTTGATCATCGGCAGGTCGGTCAGTAGTGTTTTTGTGTCTGTGGTTTCCGGCAGCGATTTTAGCAAGGCTTCCGCTTGGACAAGCAATTGGCGCAAGCGCAGCATCAACGCGGTATCGGCCACGTCCTGAGGATCGGTGTTGTGCATCAGATGCTGGCTGTGGGGGGGGGCTTCCATGGCCTTTTCAAACGCGGCCACCAAACCTGGGATATATGTGCCGTCTTGTGCCAAGTTGTTTGCCAATCCGGCCGGGTCGATCTGCACTTCCATCGCGCTTCGGTGGATGAAGTAAGCACTGTCCTGTGGAATGTCGCCACGCGCGCCCTGCGCCTCAGCCAATGTGCCAAGCACCAGCAGCACTGCGCGAACTTCGGCGCTGTGGGTGAACAGGCGGCCTGCTTCGCCCACCGGGTAAAGTTTCGTGAACATCGGGCTGTCAAAAACGGAGGCGGTCATGGGCGCGGTCTTTCTATCGTCAGTCTTTCAGGATGCGATCAATCAGGGCAGCGAGGCCGGTGGGATCGGCAAAAAAGGGAGAATGGCTTGTGGGCATCTCATAAACGTCCGCGGTTGGCCAGTCTTCTGTCATGGTGACCTGAAACTCCGGTGGGATGGTTTGATCATCCAGGCAGCGGATGTAGCTGCGCGGGGCTTGCTGGTGGCCGTCGGAGAGTGTGATTTTTGTTTCTTGGGCGGCGATGGATTGCGGCGAGAGGTTTGCGAGCGCGAAGTCGGCGGTACCCTCGGGGCAGTCATGGTAGAAGGCGTCGCGAACCTGCGCGGGGTCAATTGTGTAGCTGACGCCGTCCTCGGATTTCAGGACCGCTTTCATCAATGGTTGGCGTGGGGCAGCGCGGCGCATGTCGGCAAGAGAGTAACCGTCCCAAGGTACATAGGCGCAAAGGTGGATCAGGCGGGCGATGCGGCCGGGGGCAAGATCGGCGGCGCGGGTGATCGGGAAGCCGCCCCAGCTGTGTCCCAAGACGACGGTGTCTGTGCCAAGGGCGTCGATGATGGATTGGGCGCAGCTGTCCAGGGTGACGTCAACCACTGGGGTTGTGTCGGCGCCATGTGACGGCATATCGATGGCGCGGGCGGTGTGGCCCAAGGCTTCTAGCGCGGGGATGAGATCGCGATAGCACCACGCGCCATGGCAGGAACCGTGCACAAGCAGAATGTCAGACATGGCCGGTTTCTTTCATGAAGTCCGTGAGGAGCGCGGCGTAGGTTTCCGGGTTTTCCACGCAGGGCAGATGGCCGGTGCGGCGCAGCAGTTCCATACGCGCGCCGGGGATCAGCTCGACAGTCTCGCGCACCAGATCGGGGGGCGTGGCGCCGTCTTCCGAGCCAGCTATGCCAAGCGTCGGCAGGCGCAGGCCGGAGGTGGGTGTGTAAAAGTCGGTGCCTTGGATGGCGGCACAACAGCCTGCGTAGCCCTCGGCGGGCGTGCTTTCCAGCATGGCTTTCCAATGGGACAGCTCCGGGCGGGTTTGGAAATCCCGTGAGAACCAGCGCATCATGATGTCGTCTGACATGGCGGGCAGGCCTCTGGTGCGCAGGGCGTCGATACGTTCTTCCCACATCTTGGGCGAGCCGATTTTCGCGGCGGTGTTGGACAACACTATGGCGCGCACCAGATCGAGGCGTTTGACCGCGAGGCCTTGGGTGACCATGCCACCAATTGAGAGGCCGACCACCAAGGCGTCTTTGACGTTAAAATGCTCCAGCAGCGCTTCGGCGTCTTTAACCAATGTGCCCATCGAATAGGGGGCGGGCGGCACCTCCGTTTCGCCATGGCCGCGCATGTCATAGCGGATGATGCGCAGCCCGTCGGGCAGGTGCGGCAGGATGGGATCCCAGAGATGCAGCGTGGTGCCCAGCGAGTTGATAAACAACACCGGTGCGCCGTTGGGGTCACCTTCGTCGCGGTAGTGGGTTTCGATCTGGTTGAGTGTGGCAGTTGGCATGGTCAGTCTTGTTCGTCTGTTTTGAGGCGCATGTGGGCCATGATTTGCCCGTGGTCAGACGCGAGTTTGTTGTAGGGCGCCTCAGAATGGCTGCCATCGGTGAGATGGTCGTTGAGCACGCTGAAGTATTCCATGTCGCCCAAGCGGTCCGGGTTGTCCGGGTGGAAGTGTTGGCTGAGATAGATTTGATCGATGCTTTCGTAAACCCCTCCAAACGCCGTGGTGTAGACCATGTCGCGTAGGGACTTGCGGGTGAAAAGCGCCTCGGCGGAGGTCAGGCGGACGGAGGTGACGGCCTCTTGGATGGCTGTGTTCTCATCCCGTTTGTACCGATCGTTGGCGTGTTTGGCGTCGTGGCGCAGCATCCAGCTGTAGTTGCGGAAGGGCACCTCGCCGGAGATGATTTCGGAGCTGACCGCGTGTTCGCCGTCGTTGAAATCGCCCAGCACCATGACCGGGCGGCCTTGATTGAGTTCTTCGACAATGGCGCGGCGCAGCACCCAGGCTTCGGCCATGCGGCGCAGGGCGGCGCGCATGGCGCCCATGGCGCGGCCAAGTGGGTCGTAATTGGTGAGATCGGATTCTGATGATTTGCCATCAGCATCGCGGGGGAATTCGCCCAGTTTGGATTTGAGGTGGCAGTTGAAGACAGTGATGATTTGGTCGCCAACCGGGATACGGGCTTTGAGGATTGGACGGGAGGTGCGGCGCAGCACAAAGGCGCCGGACTCGTCGCCATCCAGACCTTGGAAGGGGATTTCGACGGGTGTTTCGAGGTCTTGGATGATTTCGGGGGGCTCGGCAAAACCGTAGCGCGAGAGGATGGCCACGCCGGGGCGACGGTGGCCTGGCTCGCCGGTGTCATTCACGTTGGGGGCAACAAACAAGCCGCCGTCGCCATAGGGCGTGTAGCCCAGTTTGCGGAAGATCGCCTTGCGGTGGTAGCGCTTGGACTTGTCGGGGATGACGGCCGCGTTGGACTCTTCGCCAATACGGTCAGCCTCTGCGATCACGGCACGCAGGGAGGGTTCGTCAAAGATCTCCTGAAAGCCCACGATGTCGGCGTCCATAGAGAAAAGTTGACTGGCGGTCCAATCCTCTTTCCAGGCGTGTTCCTCAGGCGTGTAGGATTGGTAGGTGTAGTACTCCTGATCCGGGCCAATCAGGTTTTTCACGTTGAAGGATGCGATGGTGAAGTTGGTCATTTACGGGAACCTTTTAAGAGCATCGGCAAAAACATCGGCATCGACGTTGCCACCAGTGCAGACGGCAACCACGGCGTTGCCTTCGATTTTGTCGCCGTGAAACAGCGCGGCGGCCAGAGCACAGGCGCCGCCGGGCTCAGCGACGATTTTCAGGCGTTTGAAGGCGAGGGACATGGCCTGCAGCACCTCGTCTTCACTCACAACAAAGCCGGGACCAACCAAGCGTTGCAGGATCGGGAAAGTGAGGTCGCCGGGTTGGGGCGTGATGATGGCGTCGCAGATCGAGCCGGTTTCTGTGGCGTTGCGCTGGATGCTGCCGGTTTCCAAAGAGCGCGCGGTGTCGTCAAAACCTTCGGGCTCGGCAGGACGCGCGCGCATGTTGGGCGCCTCGGCCTCCAGCGCAAGCGCGATGCCGGAGGTCAGGCCGCCGCCGCCGCAACAGGCGATCACGTCACCGGACGTTACACCCATCTTTGCGGCTTGGGTTGCGATTTCAAGACCAACCGTGCCTTGGCCGGCGATCACCTGTGGCTCGTCATAAGGGCGGACAAGGGTCAAATCCCGATCTTTGGCTATTTTGTCCCCTATGGCGTCGCGGCTTTCGCCGCCAGCGCGGTCATAGAGCACCACTTCGGCGCCGAGGGCGCGGGTGTTGTCGATTTTTAGCTTGGGTGCGTTTTGCGGCATGATGATCACCGAAGGCGCGCCATGCGCGGAGGCCGCAGCGGCGACGCCTTGTGCGTGGTTGCCGGAGGAGAAGGCGATCACACCGCGTTTGCGGGTGGTTTCGTCCATGGCGGAGACCGCTGACCAGCCGCCCCGGAATTTGAAAGAGCCGGTGTGTTGCAGGTTTTCCGCCTTCACTAGGACGCGGCGCCCGGCGATTTCATCCAAGAATGGTGAGGTGAGCATCGGTGTGACGCGGGCGTGGCCTTGGATGCGTTGCGCGGCGGCGCGGATCATGTCGATGTTCATGCGGGCTCTCCGGTGGGCAGTTGGGCGATCCATTGGTGCAGGACGTGCAGGCTTTCTGGTTCATCGAGGAATGGCACGTGGGCGCGGTCTTTGACTTCGGCGGCAAGCATGGGCGCACGGGACTGCATCTCGGTGTAAGTCTCTTGGCTGAGAATGTCGGAGTTTTCGCCGCGCAGCACGGCAAGTGGACGACCTTTGAGCTTGTTGAATTGGGGCCACATGTCGCCTGCAGGGGCTTTGGGATCAAACTCGGCCAACACCGCGTTGCGCAGCTTGGGGTCGTAGTTGATTTCCAACCCTGTGTTGGTTTTGACAAAGTGATGCACGGCCTCCTCAGCCCATCGGCTGTCGGGGACGTTGTGAAAACCGGGAAGGCGGGTGGCGAGGGCCTCAGCGGCGTCAGCAAGGGTGCTCCAGATTGGGTTGCGGCCGATAAAGACAAGAATGACTTCAAGCCCAACGGTTTCGATCACCGGCCCAACGTCGTTGAAACAGACCCCGGTGATGCGGTCGGGGGCCATGTCCATCAGGGTGAGGGCAATGAGGCCGCCACGCGAGGTGCCAAGGATTGCTGCTTTCTCAAGGCCCAAGTGGTCCAATAGCTCCAGCGCGTCTTGAGCCTCTCGGGGGAGGCTATATGTGCTGAAGTCTTCGGCCCAGTCTGATTGGCCGCGTCCACGATAGTCCATGCGGATCACGCGGGCGTCTTTGAGGTGGGGGCGCACGTAGTCAAAATCGGTGGCGTTGCGGGTCAAGCCGGAGAGGCAGAGCACAACCGGGCCGGAGCCGCCGGTGTCATCATAGTACAGCGACAGGCCGTCAGAGGTGGTGAAATGGGGCATTAAGAACTCGCTAAGTCGGGAATACTGGTGAGGTCCGTGAGGATATGCTGCGGTGTCCATGGAAGGCGATCGACAGGCTCGCCCGCACGGTTCACCCACGCGGTTGTGAAACCGTAGCCGGTGGCACAGCCTGCGTCCCACCCGTTGGAGGACACAAAGAGCACTTCGCTTTTAGCGCAGTCAAAGCGTTTTCCAACCAGATCGTAAACCACAGCGGCGGGCTTGAAAATTTGCACGTCTTCGACACTGAGCACGTCGTCAAGGACGTCTTGAACACCTGCGGAGGCAACTGCGCCGTTGAGCATGTCCGGAGAGCCGTTTGACAGGATGCCGGTGTTCATACCTGCGGCCTTCAGCTTGGCCAGCATGGCCGGGACTTCGGGGTAGGCGGAAAGCTCCCAGTAGAGTGCCAGGAGGCGTTCGCGCAGCTCTGCGTCGCCGTCGAGACCAGAGGCTTCCAGGGCCCAATCGAGGCCGTTTTGGGTGACCTCCCAGAAATCGGAATGGGCATCGGCGACAGCGCGCAGCCAGGTGTATTGTAGCTGTTTCAGACGCCAGTCATTTGCAACTTGTTGCCAGTGCTGCGCAAAAGCCTCGCGACCCGGCTCTGCGGCGGCTTCGCGGGCAGCAGCCGCCACGTCAAAAAGGGTGCCGTACGCGTCAAAAATGCAGGTGGTGATGGCCATGGTTTCCTCCCGTTTCGCGGGCAGAGTGGCAGGTTTGAAGCGAAGCGAAAAGGCCTGTTTTACAAATAGACGTGAGGCCTATAGGGTGCGCCGATCAAGCCGGCTGGAAGGGTCGGGGCAAGCTGAAAAATGAGACATTTTATGACCGCAGCAAAATCGGGCGATACCGTCCGCATCCACTACACCGGCACCTTGAATGACGGCACCACTTTTGACAGCTCCGAAGGCCGTGACCCGCTGGAGTTTACGCTTGGCTCGGGTCAGGTGATCCCAGGGTTTGACACCGCAGTGGACGGCATGGCTGTGGGTGACAAGAAAGTGGCGGAAATCCCGGCGGATCAGGCTTATGGCCCCCGTCACGAAGAGGCCATTCAGGAAGTGCCGCGTGAGCAGATTCCTGCGGAAATCCCGCTCGAAATTGGCCTGCAGCTGCAGATGCAATCCCCTACCGGTCAGGTTATGCCCGTGACGGTTGTCGAGATTTCCGATGAGATTGTGAAACTGGACGCAAACCACATGTTGGCAGGTAAAGACCTGACCTTTGCGATTGAGCTGGTCTCGATCAACTGATCGCAACGTTGGTTTGAAGATTGAGAAGCCCGTCTTTTAGGCGGGCTTTTTTGCGGGCAGGGCTAGTGTCCCAGCGTTTGCGTATGAGTGACAAAGCCGTGGCGCATGCAATACGCTGTATCGTTTGTGAAGGACGCCTCTCCGCCCAGCCGTCTTTCGCAATACCGGCTGAACTGAAATTCGTGCAAAATGGATTTTGGGCGGAAGTTGCGAGGGCTCTCTGCGCCGTCGGTTATTGTGCTTTGCAAGGCAACAAAGACAACGACCAAGCTTACGATCACCAAATAGGGTTCTGCCCGTTGCAACCACGGTCTGCCAGTAAAAGCGTTGGCGGTTAAAATCACCAAGAGCGCCACGCCGGAGGCAGCCAGAATGATCGCGGGGATGGGCATTGGTAAAAGGGTCCACACTGATGAAAACGAGAAAACTTGAGGGGTCTATACTGTGGCCCTTGCGCAATCTCCAAAGCCTTTAGCTGCGCCAAAATTGCCTGTGAGCTATGCGTTCTGGGAATGGCTCGGGTAAAAGGTTGATTTTAGGTGCGGAATTGGTGAGGAAAAGTTACCAATATGATTGTCTTGGAAATTTTGTAGGAGTTATGTGCTCATTTTGTTCCCGTAGTTTGACGGGCTTTTCTTTTTGCGGGGCTGCGCTAGCGTGAGGGCAAGGAGGAAATTCCATGGAGTTGACTGCAGTGTTGGGATTGAAATGGCCGCTGTTGCAGGCGCCGATGGCGGGGGTGTCGACACCGGAAATGGCGGCGGCGGTCAGCAATGCCGGCGGGCTGGGCGCGCTGGGTCTTGGCGCGGCAGGCGTGGATGGTGCGCAGGAGATGTTGCGCGCAGCACAGGCGCTGACGGACCGACGGATAAATGCCAATGTGTTTTGCCACGCACCGGCGCTGCGGGATGCGGACGTGGAGGCGGATTGGCTGGCTGCACTGGCGCCGACGTTTGCGCGATTTGGCGCAAAACCACCGGAAGCGTTGCATGAGATTTACCGCAGTTTTGTCGTGGATCGAGCGATGTGTGACATGCTGATTGAGGAAGCGCCGGGAGTGGTGAGCCTGCATTTTGGATTGCCGGACACAGCGTGGATTGCCGAGCTGCAGGCGGCAGGCAATCTGGTGTTTGCCAGCGCCACCACGGTGGACGAGGCGCAGGCCTGCGTTGCGGCTGGTGTAGATGCCATCGTGGCACAGGGCATTGAGGCCGGCGGCCATCGCGGGGTGTTTGACCCGGATGTGGAAGATGAGGCGCTGTCAACTTTGGTGCTGGTGGAACGGTTGGTTGCGGCGTGTGAAGTGCCGGTGATTGCCGCTGGTGGATTGATGGATGGGGGTGATGTGGCGCGGGCTTTGGCGCGGGGCGCTGCGGCGGCGCAGCTGGGCACAGCGTTTTTGGATTGCACGGAAACGGCGGCGGATGACGCCTTTCGGGCTGCATTGCGAGATCCGGAGCAAGGGCCGCCAGTTTTGACCACCTCCATATCCGGACGGGCGGCACGCTGTATGCGCAATGATTTCATAACGTTGAGTCAAAGCCTGCATGCCAAAGTGCCGGATTATCCAGTGACCTATGACGCAGGCAAGGCGCTCAACGCGGCAGCAAAGGCAGCTGGCGAGGGTGGTTTTGGTGCACAGTGGGCTGGCACTGGCGTGGCGCGGGTGCGCTCTGGTGGGGCTGCCGAGATATTGGAAGCCATTGGCGCGGAGCTAGACGCAGCGCGGACTTAGTCCCAGAAATGCGAAATGCCCCACGCGGGGGCATTTCTGAAAGCTTGTTAGCCCTTGTACTTGGACAGTAGCATCGAGCCGTTGGTGCCGCCAAAACCGAAGCTGTTGGTCATCACCGTGTCCAGGCCGGCGTTTTCGACCAAATCCGTGGCCACTTCACCTGGGTTGATCGCTGGGTCCAAGGTCTCGACGTTGATCGACGGTGTGATGAAGTCCCCGTCCAGCATCAGCAGGCAGAAGATCGCTTCCAAAGCACCTGCGGCACCTTGGGCGTGGCCGGTCATGGATTTGGTGGAGGAGATTGGCGGTGTGGTGCCTTCGCCAAAGACGCGGCGCACAGCTTCAACTTCGCCAACATCCCCAACAGGTGTGGAGGTGCCGTGGGCGTTGATGTAGCTGACCTTGCGGTCTTCTGGCAGTGTGGCCGTGGCCAGACGCATGGCACGCTCGCCGCCTTCACCAGATGGCGCGACCATGTCGTGGCCATCAGATGTTGCGGCAAAGCCGGTGACTTCGGCGTAGATTTTCGCACCGCGGGCCAGCGCGTGCTCGAGGTCTTCCAGAACCACAATGCCGCCGCCGCCGGAAATCACAAAGCCGTCACGGCTTTCATCAAACGCGCGGGAGGCTTTTTCCGGGGTGTCGTTAAATTTGCTGCTCATCGCGCCCATGGCATCAAACAGACACGAGAGGGTCCAGTCGAGCTCTTCGCCACCACCCGCAAACATTACGTCCTGCTTGCCCATCATGATCTGTTCGGCAGCGTTGCCGATGCAGTGCAGGGAGGTCGAGCAGGCCGAGGTGATCGAGTAGTTGATGCCTTTGATTTTAAAGGCAGTCGCCAGGTTGGCGGAGATGGTCGAGCTCATGCATTTTGGCACGGCAAATGGCCCGATGCGCTTGGTGGCGCCGGTTTTGGCAACTGTTTGGTGCGCGACCAGCATGGCCGAGGTGGACGGACCACCGGAGCCGGCCACAAGGCCGGTGCGCTCGTTTGCAACTTGATCGTCAGGCAGGCCTGCATCGGCAATCGCCTGCTGCATGGCGATATGGGCGTAAGCCGCGCCGGGACCCATGAAGCGCAGGGTGCGTTTGTCGACCTGCTCCTTGATGTCAATGTCGATGTGACCGGCGATCTGGCTGCGGAAGCCGTGCTCGGTCATTTCAGAGCTGGCGGAAATGCCGGATTTGCCCGCTTTCAGTGAGGCGGTGACTTCTTCGGCATTGTTGCCAATTGAGGATACGATACCCAGTCCGGTAACGACGACGCGACGCATGTGCGCTCTCCCTTAGTTTGTTGTGCACTATGTAGGGGATGAAGGGGGGGCGGCGCAAGGTGGGTTGGGTGGGAGCATAGTGTTTGAAGCCGCCTTTCGCTTTGATGAACGGTAACTATATGGTTTCTAAGGCTGAGTACGGTTTTGAGGAGTTTGATTTGGAAATATTGATTTTTCTGGCACTGACGTTGGTAGTGGTGATCGCGTACCGTGTGTGGCGCACGCGCCCAAATTCTCAAGTATATCGAAGGCCAAAGACGGTTTCAGATTTGCAGGCTCGTTCTTTGAGGTCAGAATATCGCGGGCGGGCTTCCAGCGAAAAGCCTGCGACCGGGTCTTCGACGGCCGAAAGCCAAACAAGACTGATAAGTGGTCGGGCCTATGTTGTCGATGGTGACACTTTGACGATCTCAAAGACGCAAGTGCGCCTATTCGGTGTCGATGCACCAGAAATGAACCACCCGTATGGACAAAAGGCTAAGTGGGCCATGGTGGCGCTGTGTAAAGGAAAAACTGTATATGCAGAGATAACAGGCGACGATGAATACGGCCGAACGGTTGCGAAGTGCACTCTGGAGGATGGACGAGATTTGTCAGCAGAACTGGTCAAGCAAGGATTGGCGCTAGACTGGCCAAAATTCTCTGAAGGGGCCTACACAAGTTTGGAACCGGACGGCGTTCGGAAAAAACTATGGCTGGCTGATGCCCGTCAAAAAGGGCGGTTGCATGTTTGGGAGGCCTATGAAGCGCGCCAAGCGGAGCGTCGGAAGCAATCGTAGGCGTATGTCTAGAAGCCCGTTTGATTATCGATCACCGCGCACGAACCGAGGGGCTAGGAAGCGAAGCGCCCGCCCCGTGGGGGCGGTTCG
>NZ_CAJXIV010000086.1 GCF_913054185.1 uncultured Shimia sp. | reverse complement strand
CTCATTGCGCAAAGGAGCGGTTCGCCGCATAGTTTGCGCAACAAGTTCAAAGGACTGTGGTTATGATTGCCTCTTCCCAAGTTGCCAAGTTTGCCAACGCGGTGCCGTTTTGGTGTTCCCTGCTTCTGATCCCATTGGTCTGGATCACCGCCGGGTTGGGCAACTGGTGGGTGCTGTTGGTGCCGTTCACCACATGGTATCTGTTTGCGGCCTTGGACGCGGTCACTGGATTAAACCTTGAGAACGCCGACCTAGACACCACGGATGAACAACTAAAATGGTACCGGATGGTCACACTGATCTGGCCAGCGCTGCAATTTATCACCATCTTTGGGCTGATTTTCTATGCTACGCGGGCGGACCACCTCAGCACCGGCGCCTTAATTGGCGTGTTCTTTGGTGTGGGCGTTATCAGCGGCACCATTGGCATAAACTACAGCCATGAATTGATGCACCAGAAACCCAAATCTGAACGGTGGATGGGGGACATTCTGCTGGCGATGGTGCTCTATTCTCATTTCCGCAGTGAGCACCTGCTGGTGCATCACCGCTACGTTGGCACACCGCGTGATCCTGTGACAGCGCGCTACAACGAAGGTTTCCACCGGTTTTTCCCTCGCGTGCTGCTCGGCTCGCTAAAGTCCTCTTTCAAGGCCGAAAAAGACATGTTGGCGCGCAAAGATTTGCCATGGACGGATCTGTCCAACCCGTTTTTCCGCTATTGGATGCTTCAGGGCGGCATGCTGCTTTTAGCCTTGCTCATCGGAGGCTGGCTCGGGGTGGCTTTGTTTATCTGGCAGGCGTGGATCGCGATCTGGCAACTGGAGCTGGTCAACTACGTGGAACATTACGGTCTGACGCGCAAACATCTCGGCGAAGGCAAATATGAACATGTGAAACCGCATCACAGCTGGAATGCAGCCCACAAAGCCTCCAACTGGCTGTTGATCAATTTGCAGCGGCACTCGGACCATCACTACAAGCCGGATCGCCGCTTCCCGCTCTTGCAGAACTATACCGATGACGAAGCGCCGCAGTTGCCGTTTGGCTATCCGATCATGACGATTGCAGCGATGATCCCGCCGGTCTGGAAAAAGGTGATGAACCCGCGCGTGCGCAAATGGCGGGACATGTATTATCCAGAGGTCACCAATTGGCAGCCCTACAACAAGGCCAAAAATCCACTGCCGAGGTGACGGTCAAACCCCATGATCGTCAGGTCGTTCAAAGGCCCAGACCGTCAGCTTTTCCGCCACGCCACGAATGTCTTGGTCGGTGAATTTTTGCAGCCCGTCGAGGCACTCATCGCCCCCTTCTTTGAGGACCTCATTGCGCATGCCGTCGCTGATCACCAGGCGGGCATTGAGGCCTCGGGTCATACTTTCCAGACGCGAGGCAACATTCACGGTGTTGCCCACAACTGCAAACTCCAAGCGGTTGGCACCAATATCCGCCAAAACCGCCGGCCCGTAGTGCGCCCCAAATCCAACGCGGAGTGGCGGCTGGCCGCTGGCGATGCGAGCATCGTTCCACACATCGACGTCCGCCATCATCTGGCGCACACACCGCAGCGCGTTTTGCGCATCGTGATCTGATGGATTGGGCGTGCCAAACGTCGCCATCAACCCATCGCCGAGATATTTATCCAGCGTGCCTTCGTGGGCAAACACCGCACGTTCCATAAGCCCGTGGAAGTCGCGTAAGGTCTCAATCACCTCTTCAGGCCGACGTGCGGCGGCAAACTCGGTAAACCCAACGATATCCACAAACAGAACGGCAATATCATGAGAGCGAATTTGCTTGAGCGGTTCGTCGTTCTGGCTCAGCTCTTCCACGACGTTGGGTGAGAAATATCGCGATAGGTTGGTCCGTTCCCGTTCCAACGCCGCGTTAGAACGCAACAGGCCGTTAAACCGCCGCATCGAGAGACCCAAAGTGATCGCCACCAAAAGGAAGACAACAACTTCCTGAATGCGCAGGCGGATGTTGAAACTGTTTGGGTCGATTAGAAACGCGAGGTCAGGCCATCCTGGCAGCGCCACACGGATCGCCTCACTCATGTCAGGCAGGGGATCTGTCAGCCAAATTGAGAGGCCCAGCGCAACCATCCACATCGTGGCTGTCCACGTTCCAATGGCGATCACCGTGCGCCACGAGTAGGCCAATGTACCCATGGCGAGGATCAAGAACAGATACTGGAAGTTGCCAAAGCGATATTGCATCGCTTGCGGCCAGTCATCCAGGCCAATGGGGTTAGGCCCAATGATTCCGACAACCATCAACAGCAGGTCCACAAAGATCAGGAACAGCTCCATTTTGGAACGCCCCACACGACCGGCACGGCGAATGAGCCAGCCGTTGACGCAGAGCAAAAACAGAATGAGTTCATAGTAGAACACTTCCGGCCAATGCACGGTGAACAGAAGAAACACGCCGATGATAGACATGGCGACCCAGCGGGCCTTGACCGCCAGATCAAGACCTTCACGCTTGTGGCGTTCCAACACGGCTTCTGTGTAGCTGTCGCTGCGCTCTTCGCCCTCTTCAAACCGATCCAGATAGGCGGTCGATTTGGTTTGCGTCTGCTCGACCATAAACTGGCTCTCCGTTCTCTCGGGCTGAGATAGGTGTTGTGCGCAAGCTTACACCCCTACCGCGACAAAAAAACCCCGCCGGGTTGCGGCGGGGAAGTCTGGATACCTGCGTAGTCAGTTCGGCTACAGGCATCCGGCGGTATAGTTATCTGTGGTATGGTATTTGGCTTGCCCCACGGCACTTTGCGTTTGGTCCGGATCGCCTGTGCGCGTCTCTGCCTTTCAGGCAAACGCGACAAGCGACCCGGGTCTTGGGGTTCCGCAAAATGCTTTAGTTGGGACGCGCCGCCATTTCTGCACGAATTTGCTGACGCAGAAGGTCAATTGGCACCTTCTTGCCTTCGTGTTTGTAAGACCAATAGGTCCAACCGTTACAGCTTGGCGCGCCTTCCAAATGCGCCCCCACCTGATGGATGGAGCCTTTGATATCGTCGCCAATCAACGTGCCATCCGCACGAACTTTGGCTTTGTGACGGCCATTCAGGGAATACAATTCTTCGCCCGGACGCAACATGCCACGTTCCACAAGCTGGCCAAACGGCACGCGAGGTTCGGATCGTTTGGAGGCGGTCACGGTCAGCGCTTCGCGGTCAAACTTACGCACCCGCTTGAGGCGCTTCTCAGCCACTTTGCGATACGCAGCTTCGCGCTCGATGCCGATGTATTCACGGCCCAGCATTTTGGCGACAGCACCGGTGGTGCCAGTGCCAAAGAATGGATCGAGGATCACATCACCCGGATTAGTGGAACCAACCAGCACGCGATGCAACAGGCTTTCCGGCTTCTGTGTTGGATGCGCCTTGTCACCGTTGTCATCTTTCAGACGTTCATGACCAGTGCAAATTGGCAGCACCCAATCAGAACGCATCTGAATGCCTTCGTTGAGCGATTTGAGCGCTTCGTAGTTGAAGGTGTATTTGGCGCCTTCGGATTTGGACGCCCAAATCATGGTTTCATGCGCGTTGGTGAAGCGTTTGCCACGGAAATTTGGCATTGGGTTGGACTTGCGCCAGACCACATCATTGAGAATCCAGAAGCCCTGGTTCTGCAATTCCGCGCCCATGCGGAACACGTTGTGGTAGGAGCCGATCACCCAGATTGCCCCGTTGGGTTTGAGAAGACGGCGCGCCGCCTTCAGCCATTCGCGTGTGAACTTGTCATACGCGGCGAAACTCGAAAACTGGTCCCACTCATCATCAACCGCGTCCACTTTGGAGTTATCTGGACGGTGCAGATCGCCTTTCAACTGAAGGTTATAGGGCGGGTCTGCGAAGATTAGGTCGATGGAGTTTTCAGGCAGACTGTTCATCACTTCGATACAGTCGCCGGACAATATACTATTGATCGGGAGCGCGGACGCGCTCTTCGCTTTGGTCATCGTTTTCATTCTCTGCCTCATTACGGCGCGGTTTTTTTAGTGCGCTCGTTATGTGGATAAGTTTGAGTCAAACACGATTCGGCGTCAATTTCTTTTTTGAATCAGCGAGTTAGTTTTTCGCTTGATACAAGATATTGTGCACAGGCTTAAACGAACGCCTATGATGTGGGGTCACGCCCAGTTTCACCAGCGCCTCTCTGTGCTTTTTGGACGGGTATCCGGCGTTTGTTTCCCATCCGTAACCAGGGAACTGTTGCGCCAAATCCATCATGATGGTGTCGCGCGCTGTTTTGGCCACGATGGATGCGGCGGAAATCGAGAGTGACCGCGCATCCCCCTTTACGATTGCTTCGGAACTTTCACGCAACCCAAGCGGGATCAAGTTGCCGTCGATCAACAAATGATCCGGGGCCGATGACAGCCCCGCGACGGCCCGCTCCATGGCGATGTGGCTGGCGCGCAGGATGTTGTGTTCGTCGATCTCTTCGACCGTGCAGTGGGCGATGCAGACATCCGCCACTTTCAAAATTTCTTCGGTCAGTGCTTCGCGGCGTTTTGCGGTCAGTTTTTTGGAGTCGTTGAGGCCATCTGGGATGTTGTTGGGATCCAGCACCACCGCCGCCGCGGTCACCGGGCCAGCCAAAGGGCCACGCCCCACTTCGTCAACGCCGGCCACACGCATAAAGCCACGGGAAAAGGCTGCGGTCTCTAATGAAAAGTCGGGGACTGTTTTCTCTTTTGTCATACCGCCTTGAGAACCACCTCAGAGACCTATGCGCAAGAAAAAAGCCGGGCAGCCCCTCGTCTGCCCGGCCAGTTGCCGATCTTGCTGTCGGCTTGCACACCACTCGATGTCGGGGATCAGATTAGCGCCAAACCACTTTGTAGCCGTTCTTGCTCAGGCACTGGCTTTTGTAGCCAGCGATGCGGCCATTCACGCCTTTGCGCTTGAAATAGCATTTCTCCGGCAGACGGTAGGCCGGGTATTGCGCGCGGAACAGGCAGCGCTGACCGTAGCCTTGGATAATGCGACCATTTTTGGCTTCAAACCGCTTAGCACAGTGACTTGGCAGCCAAGCTTTGTGCTTTTTCTTGGGTTTGTGGCTCTTTTTGGGTTTCGGCTTTGTCACCTGCTTGGACACCACCGGTGCAGGGTCGGATTTCTTATGATCCGCCACAGCTGCGCCAATCACCGCCAGCGCGGTCACACCAAACAGCAGCGCGGCGATGGCGTCCTCATCCATTGCGTTGGCCCGGGGGGCTGTCGCACCGGTGAGAATGATGGCGATGCTCAGTACGGAGGCGATAAACGATTTGGAAGTCATGGCGAAGTCCTGTTTTTGAATGTTGCCCGGGCTGTGCGCCGGTTTGCTCATTCGTTTTCGCCGATTTCCCAAAAATCTCGCAATATCAGCACCTTGTTATGGGATATCAGCCGTTCTCTCCAACTTGGTTATTGAATAACAGGGAGTTTTCGCGCCAAGGTCGCCCCATGAAACAGCTCATGACACACAGCCTTTGCATTGGCGCCTTACTCGCAACCTTCGCAGCTCCCAGTGTTGCGCTCGCCGCCGAGTGCTACGCCGATTACAAAGCCAAAAAGGATTCACCATTGCGTCTGCATTACGGTGTGATCAACCTCAAAAACGGCTGTGATGCCGAATCCGCAAAGCAAGAAGTTGCCGCACGCATTGGGAAAGACGGGTGGACCTTGTTAAACGTGCTTTCGGTGTTTGACGCCTCAGAACTCTCCGGAAAGGAAGACAGTGCAGGACAATTCTACCTCCGTTATTGAAACGCGGCGCAACGGTGGGCGGATCGTGACACTGGGGATTGGGGCAATTGTCGCCATCCTTCTGGCCTGTGCCGCGTGGCTTCTTTTGACACTGCCAGATGGCAACGCGTTTAACTCTCGTGTTGAACAACTGTTCCTGGAAAACGACACGCTGACAGGACAGGCAGAGATCAAACTGCTGGAAATCCTCGCCCAGTCAGGCACAGCTTTTGCGGACACATTGGCAAGCTACCGCATGGTGATCCTAGTGCTGTTGGTGTTTGCCACCGGCATGATGATTGCGGCCTTAGTGTTCTTGGTGGGCCTGATCAGCATGAACCGCCGTATGGCACAGATTGAACGGGCCGGGATTCAAGTGACCTCATTGATTGTCAGCCGGGAAGAGAAGACGGTTTACCTCAACGAGATGGGCTTCAAACTGACGGATGCCGCCATGGAAACACTCTCCGTTTTGGCGGAGGCGCGCATGGATGACGACGTGCTGTCCGGTGTGGAGTTGGAAAGCGTGATCTCCGGCAAACCCTCAACCGACTGCGAGGAAGCGGCCGGCGCGACACGCATCAAACGGCTGCGGGACTCGCTGGGGAACCAGATGGTCAGTCAGCTTTTGGTCAAGAACATCGCTCGCAAAGGCTATGTGCTCTCGATCGACAAAGATGTGATAGAAGTGCTCTGAGGGTGCGGCACACAATTGATTGATGTGCCGTCCGTCCTCTTGTTTGCCTTTTGTTCACACCCCACATAGGGGAGACCGCGTGACACGGGTGACGATCAGGGAAGGATCAGGGCATGGAAGGTTCACGTTTTGGCGCCAATGCGGGCTACGGGATTGAGATCAAACCCATCGCCTCCACCGTGCGAGTTCTGCGCGACGGACAGGTTTTGGCGCAAAGCAACAATGCCAAAGTCATGTATGAAACGCGGCTGACACCGCAGATCTACATCCCCAAAGATGACATAACGGCACCGCTGTCTGAGCAAACCGACCTAAAGACGTTCTGCCCTTTCAAAGGCACCGCCCGCTATCGCGATATCTTGCTGGACGGCAACAGCGTTTCAAATGGCGTTTGGTCTTATGATGATGCCATGCCCGAAAGTGGCGGCATCAACGGCCACATCGCATTTATGCCCGCGGCCCAAGTTGACTATGATTTGGGGGGCGTGGAACTGGACCCGGTGGCAGATGGCAATATCACCGGCCCCTTGGTGGATTGGCTGATGCGTGGGGCGGCGTTCGAAAAAACCCCCGAAGATTTCCTCGGTGCCCTTGGCAAAAAAATGCTCGAGCATGGCATCGCCGTTTCCCGCGTCAGCGCAATGATCTGGTCTTTGCATCCGCTGATTGCTGGCAAGAATTACATCTGGAAGCGGGACGAGGATGAAATCACCACCTTTGCACCGTCCTACGAGCTGTATGATCATCCGGCGTTCCAAAACAGCCCACTGAGTTACGTGTCCAAAGGTCTTGGCGGGGTGCGTCAGAAGCTGGAATGTGAGAGCAAAGATATGCAGTTCCCGTTTATGCAGGAGCTGAAAGAGGACGGCGCGACAGACTATGTCGCCATGCCTTTGTTTTTCTCCGACGGTCAGATCAACGTCTTTACCTTGACCAGCGATCATCCGGACGGGTTCACCACGGCCAATTTGGGGCTGATCTTTGAAGTCTCCAGCGTGATCAGCCGGTTCTTTGAGGTGTTCACCCAAAAGGAAAACGCGCAATCCCTGTTGGAAACCTATGTAGGCCGGCGCACCGGCGCACGGGTTCTGGGGGGCGAAATCCGTCGTGGGGATGGCGATGACATCGACGCCGCCATCATGTTTTGCGACCTGCGCGGCTCCACCCGACTGGAAGAAGAACTGGGCCGCAAAGATTACATCGACCTGCTCAACACGTTTTTTGATACCGCCTCCTCAATTGTGCATGCACATGGGGGGGAAGTGCTGAAGTTCATTGGCGACGCTGTGCTGGCGGTGTTCCCAGACACCGAGGACGGCACCGATGCCGGGGCTGAGGCGCTACAGGCCGCGCGCGAGATTGTTGCCAAGCTGGCGGAACTGCGTGAGGAAGATCCAAACCGGTGTTGTGAGTGCTCGATTGGCATTTGCTATGGGCAAGTCACCTACGGCAACGTTGGCTCGCAAGAACGGCTGGACTTCACAGTCATTGGCCGCCCGGCAAACATCGCCGCGCGCTTGGGTGATTATGGCAAAACCGTAGGCCACCGGATTGTGGCCTCTGGACGCGTGGCGCAGCACGCACCTGACAGCAAACCGCTTGGGCCCGTGTCCCTACACAACGTGAAAGAGCCGGTCGAGAGTTTTGCGATTTCGGCGGACATGTAAATCTGAGCACATATGCGCAAGCAGCCAAAGCTTGAATAGGCGCGACTGATCGCGGTAACATTCCGATAGTCTTATCGGGAAGAATATCAGTGACTCAGAAAAACCGTTCCTTGACCCTTCGTGACGTTTCAGAAGCTTCGGGGGTGTCCGAGATGACGGTCAGCCGCGTATTGCGCAACCGCGGGGACGTGTCTGCGACCACACGTGACAAGGTGCTCACGGCAGCCAAAGAGCTTGGCTATGTGCCCAACAAAATTGCCGGTGCGCTTGCCAGCCAACGGGTGAACCTTGTTGCGGTGATTATCCCGTCGCTGTCCAACATGGTGTTCCCTGAAGTTCTGAGCGGGATCAGTCAGGTGTTGGAAGACACCGAATTGCAGCCGGTTGTCGGCGTGACTGATTATCTCCCTGAAAAAGAAGAGAAAGTTCTCTACGAAATGCTGTCCTGGCGGCCATCTGGCGTGATCATTGCAGGGTTGGAGCACACCGAGGCCTCGCGTGCCATGCTACACGCCAGCGGCATTCCAGTTGTCGAAATTATGGACACCGATGGAGAGCCAATTGATGCCATGGTTGGTATTTCACACCGCCGAGCTGGCCGTGAAATGGCCGCGGAAATCCTGAAAGCGGGCTACAAAAAAATTGCCTTCCTCGGCACAAAAATGCCGCTCGATCACCGCGCCCGCAAACGCTTTGAAGGCTTCACCGAGGTGCTTGCCAAATCCGGCGTTGAAGTGGTGGATCGGGAATTCTATTCCGGTGGGTCTGCCTTGGCGAAAGGTCGCGAAATGACCGAAGCCGTTCTGGAGCGCAGCCCGGACGTGGATTTCATCTATTACAGCAACGACATGATTGGCGCCGGCGGTCTGCTCTACCTGTTGGAGAAAGGCATCGACGTGCCTGGGCAGATTGGCCTCGCCGGGTTTAATGGCGTGGAGCTGCTACAAGGCTTGCCACGTCAACTTGCCACAATGGACGCCTGCCGCCGCGAGATTGGCACAAAGGCGGCAGAGATCATTGCCGCCCGCGTGAATGACGTTGAAAAAGACGGCCAAATCACGCTCGCGCCAACCATCAGCTTTGGTGACACATTGCGTGACGCTTAAGGGGTTTTAGCCAGCCAGTTTGGCACGAGCTGCGTTTAGGGCCTTGCGGAAGTTTGGCCCGCGTCGCCGCGCGAGCACAGCTGAACAATAGTTCGCAATCAACCACGGCCGCCCATCGGCAAGAACGGTGTTGAGCATCTCTTTCTGATACCGCCCGACTTCACGGCGCGCGCGCATCATGCCGTAAAATTTGCTGGCGGTCATATCGCCAGAAACACAGCTCTCAATAACTGGTTTTAGCAGCCCAAGCATGATCCAAAGGGACGCAATCCGGTGCCCCATGTAACGGCAGCGGTATTTGCGCACGTTCGCGCCTCGGAACAGCGCCGCGTGCATGGCATCAAGCCCCATACGCGGATCGTAGAAAATATTCACCGCCGCCGCGTCCGCGATCATGTCTGGGCCGTAGGCGTACCGCCCGCCAAAGTCGCGGTGCCAGGCCTTGCGGTAGCGGGTTTCCCAGCTGGCGATCTCCCGGTCCAATGTGGCCTGAGGTGAGATACAAATGACCGTTGCTCCAGGTGCGGCAGCAGAGAACACAGAGGCCGCATAAGCCCCCATGGAGGCGCCATAAAACACCACTTTGTCAAACTGCTCAAAGAAGCCTTCGTCCCGCAAGCGATCAAAGAAATCAAACACATCCTCGTCGCGATACCAGGACCAGCCATGCGCCATCATGCCCAGCATGGACCAACCACGGGATGTGACAAAGTTGTACCCCCACGGCATGCGCTCAGCGCTGTCTTCATAAACGTGATCAAGGTTTTCAAAGGTCACAATCAGGGTTTTGCCCTGTTTGATATAGAGCGCGGAGTGCTCGTCACCCAGTTCTTCAAAAAAACCCCGCTCGGCGCCGACCTCTTTCAAGTTGCTTTGCCAATCCGTTTGGCTGGGCGCGTCAGCGGTGATGTCTCCGTCCGCCACGCTCAGCCCTCCCGAAAAAGGCTGGGAGCGCCCTCAATCAACTGAGTACGCCACTGCTTGATCTGCCCGGTTTCCACCAGAAAATCACGCGACAGCTTCTCCACGGAGGCTTCCCCTTTGAGAGATTCAATCGCCACCTTGGCCTGAAACTCCGGATCGGTGACCGGGGCTTTGTCTGTTTTCTTCTTTGGCGCGATCAGCGCGGCATCCGGGTCAATGTCGTGCTTCTGCATCACCTTATGCATAAACGAGCCGCGACGCGGGCGGTTGTTCTCTTTCTCTTCCAAACGCGGCTTCATGCGACGCGCCCAGAAATGCACTGCTTTGGTTTCTTCGGTCAGCCAGTCCTTTTCAATGTCAAAGCGGCTCTGGATCATTTTGTTGCGGTCTTTGAACGACACTGGATAAAACGCTGCCTCAGGCTCCGCGTATTTGATCTCACCGGATTGTTGCAGGAAGTAAGTCACGGCCGCCGGGCCGGTAAAACCCCAGTTCTGCTCGGTCATATGCACCGGACGACCGGCGTCTTTCTCCGCTTGCAGCTCTTTTTGCTGCCACGGCTTCAACCAAGGTCCAATGGCGTATTCGTCTTCAAAGAACTCCAGCATGGCGTTCAAAGCCTTGGAGGTTTTTGGAAGGCCCAGCACGGCATTGCACACCAGCCCGTCTTTCTCCCAGCCAAATACCGATTTGCGGGTGTAGTTGAACGGACGGTAACAATACACGTCCGCGTCCACCCAGATTTTGTCGGTCTGCTTCAACATGTTGAGACGCCACAAATCGGCGTGAATCGCCGGGCTGCCGGTGCGCGCGTGACGGTGCATGGGCTCGCCCGGGAAAATCTCTGCGGCATCCGCGGCGTGCACCCCTTCCGGTACGTTGGTGATCTCTTCGTAGCTGTAAAGCGTGGTGTGATGGCCCGCGTCGGCAAAGGACTTCAGGCACAACTGCTCCAACCAGGAAAGCTGCCCGCCGATCCATAGGGATGCGATTTCAGGAAGTTTGGCCATTTTACCTCAACCTTTGTTCTTACTTTGGAAACAGTTTACGCGGAAACCATTGGGCTGTCTTCGGAAATTCCACGACAATTTGTGTTAGTGCGCCGTGTCTTGCTTCTCAACTGTGAAGAAGAAATCGTCCGGCAATTCCCGTTCAACCACCCAATCCGGGATCACTTCTGGACCAGCCAAAAACACGTTGGCGCCAAAATGCGGATGCAAACGGGCCAACCGTTCCTGACGTGCGCTGGTCAGGTCCTCATAGAACTTGCTGTAGTTGGACGTTTCCTTAAGCGCATCGATTTTATCGCGGTGACGATCCACGGAAAAGGCATGGGCTTCGGCAATCTCCGGGTCTGACAAAAACTTGTCCATTTCGGCCTGCATGGCGGGGATCATGCGCTGAATTGAGGTTTCTTCTTCGGTGTTGTTGTTCATCCGGAACCAATAGGCCATGCCCTGATCCCGATCGACGTGGTTCACACGGCCGCGGTCCCGCTTCACCAAAAAGCTTTCTGCGGAACGCACCGCATAGTGGTTGAGCTGTACCAGATCATAGCCAATGGTGTCCGTTGTCGAGCGCCACGCGTTTCGGAACATGTCTTTCGGCAGGTTCTGCCCGGAGCCATTCACCCAATTGATATGGGTCCAAAGCTGTGGATTGAGGCCTTTGGGACGGTGCACGCCGAGTTTCTTGAACAGACCGATGTTGCGATAGAGTGTCTTGAAGCCCCAGGCTTGGTGCGGTTTGCGGGTCATTTCACGGGCGCAGCGGGTGAATTGCGCCATAAGCGGCGCATCCGCGAATTCATGCACGTCTGAATTGCCAAACAGCCGCCACGTGCAGGAAATCAAATTGGCGTCGCCCACCGCTTCAAACAGCGCGGGCAGCGTTCCATCACCCACTTTTACATTGATGAACTCATCCACATCCATAGAGATCACCCAGTCCGCCTTTTGGATGATTTCTTCTTTTTCCCCCGCCTGCAACGCGGCGTGTTGCGGCTTCAGATTGGTGCCTTTGAACGGGTTGTCGCGGTGCTGCACAAAGCCTTTTTCCTGCAACAGGTCGAGAAATGTGTCTGTGCCATCGTTGCAATCATTGGTGTAGACCAGCACATCCTTCACCCCAATGGCGCGGTGGTAGGCCAGCCATTCGAGAATAAACGGACCTTCGTTTTTCATGCATGTGATGATGGCCACGTCATTGTCGGCAGGATCCACTTTGGGAGCTGTGATCTCCGGCATGCGGATGGGTTTGTGGTCAAACTTCTTCTTGGAGAGTTTGATCAGGTCGGTCTCTTCGATCAGCGAGGTTTTGGGCACAATCTGCCCGGCAGAGTCAGTTGGATGGCGCAACCCCATACAGCGGTAGAACTTCACCCACTCGTCCGGCTCAGGACGCGCCGCCACCACACGGATCAATCGCCAAACCACGTTGGGCCCGGTTTTCTGCGGTGCCACCACCCAGCGTCGGCGCATTTTGGTAGCATCAAACTGCACGCAAATATGATCGCCGTGGCTGACCTCATCATCATTGCGCACCCGCCACGGATAACAATGCTGCCCAACCAGCGTCACCACGCCTGACGACGACTTCACCGCCATATCGAAAATCGTGCGACCTTTGGTGGCTTTGCCTTTGGTCTGTGTGACCAAATCAGAGATATCAAGCAACGCCACAGCCCGCGCGGTATTGAGCCAGCGATAGCGGATCATCTCAATCAGTTGCAATTCCGCCAATGGGGAATCCCACGGCGATGGCTCCGGGATCTGCATCCGGTCTTTGCCCGGCGCATCCGGCGCGTTGTAGGGGTGTGCCTCTGCCGGCAAATCCGGCGCGCCCAAAGGTGCGTCAACACGCAACACCATGACCTGTTTCAGGCCTTTGATTGATGAAACCCCGGTCTCAAGCTCTGCCAAATAAGCCGCATCTGTCCCCGGCTTGGCCCGATCCAGGATCACGGCCCCTTGCAAGTTGTGGGCCTGCGCGTGGTAGGCCAACCAATCCAACGTGGATTGCACTGTCTCCCCATTGCGCACCGCCAACATCACGTTGAGCGTCGCAAACACATCCAACTCTTGCGGCTGCACAGGAAGTACGTGCTCCGCACCCTCCACCAGAATGACAGGCGCATCCTCTGCGTGGGACAGCTTCAAGATGAGCCCGTTGCCTACGCTCCGGCGATCGAGAACTTTGGTGTTACCACCCGCTTTGACCTCGTCTTTGCCAAGACCCGTCTTAAAAAATGCGAGGCTTTCAAAGGTATCAGACGCATCCAACGCCACACAAGACAGCACCGCGCCACCCGGCACATCTGTTGGTATCAGTTCACGATAGTGAAACGCCGCTTTGCCCATACTCTGGCCCTTGTTTTACACTGCCTGCCCGCACGTTTGTGTCAGGAATTCTTATAGTTGGCCTGTTGATACCACTTTACCAGCTGACGCTGCAAATCGCGAGATGGCACCTGACTGCTACCGGCACACAAGATTTGCGACATCAACTCCTGCACCTCAGGCTGCTGGATCAAATGATCAAACCGTTCGCGGTGCCATTGGACGCCTGCCGCATGCACCTCGGCAACGCCCTCAACTGCCAGCAACCGCTGCAATTCCCGATCGGTCCCGGCGCGCATCTTCGCAATGGAGGTATTGTCCTCGGTGTTGAAATTGCGCTCCACCCAATAGGCCAAATCAACCTTTTTGGTGGCCCGGTTGGGCAACCCACGATCCCGCTTCACGGCAAAGGCCGCCGCAGAGCGCACCGCGTAGTGGTTCAATTCCACAAGGTCACGCGCCACGCCCAAATCGTAGAGCGACAGTCGCTGAGGATTTTGGACCAAGAACGGTTGTACAGGCTTGCCCGACCCATCCACGATCTTGGGCTCGCCGGCCTTGTCAGGGTCTTTTTGTTTGGGGCGATGCACCCCCAATTGGTTAAACGGCCCTTTGGCGCGAAACAGGGTTTTGAACAGGCTCGCCGCCACGGGATATTGGGCGGACGCTGGAATGCACCGCGTAAACTGTTCCGTCACAGGCAGATCGTCGATTGCGACACGGTCATTATTGCCAAAAAGCCGCCACGGCAGAACAATTGCATCGGTTTCAGAGGGGACATTGGCAATCAAATCCGTGAGCTGATGACCCGGCACGTGGATGTTCACAAACTCATCTACGTCCGTGACCAGGATCCAATCGGCCTGTTTGCGCAGCGGATGTTTCCACGCCTGACGCAGCGCCTGCCACTGAATGCTTTTGCCTGGCTCTGGCACATGCGGAACATGCACAACCTCGCCAGCCTCAGCCAACAAAGACAACATCGTTTCGGTGCCATCATCACAGTCATTGGAGTAAATCAGGAAGTCCGTCACCCCCGCCGCACGATGGTGCGCAATCCACTCCAATAGGTATGGCGCTTCATTTCGCACCGATGTGACGCTGAGTATGCGCAAGTAACTGGCCTCAAAGTTTGTTTGAACTGTACATACCACAGCGAGTGGGCGCCGCTAAACCGCTCTAAAGAAAAACATCTTAAGCTGAGTCCTGCCGGAAACACCTGACAGATCACAGGCTTATGTCTTGCCCCAGAGATGAAGCCGGTGAAGAATGACTGTTAGCCCCCTCCGATCTCTGGACGCCAAAGAGGACGCCATGCCCTTCTTCAAACGCAACGGACGCCCGATGCCAACCGCCCTCCTCCAAAATGCGGAGGCCGCGCGGCAGGGTGAGCTAGATCGACGGGAATTCTTGGCACTGGCTTGCGCGTTTGGCGCAACCGGCGCCACAGCTTACGGGATGCTAGGGTTGCCATCTCCTGCGGCGGCACAGACATTGCCCAAACAAGGCGGCACTGTGCGCATTCAACAGGAGGTGCGCGCGCTGAAAGATCCACGCCTGTTTGATTGGCCACAGATTGCCAACTTCACGCGTGGGTGGTTGGAAACGCTTGTCACCTATGAAACCGACGGCACCTTCAAGCCCGCTTTGCTCGAAAGTTGGGATATTTCCGACGACGCCAAAACCTACACGCTATATGTGCGCCAAGGGGTAACTTGGAACAACGGAACCGCTTTCACCGCAGAGGACGTGGCGCGCAACATTCGTGGCTGGTGCGATCGCGATTTGACTGGAAACTCGATGGCCGGGCGCTTTGCAACATTGATCGATTCAGACACCAATCAGGTATTGGACGGCGCCGTCGAGGTGGTTGACGCCCACACGGTGCAGCTCAACCTACCCAAACCCGACGTCTCCCTGATCCCTGGCATGGCAGATTACCCAGCCGCCATTGTGCCGGAAGGCTTTGACCCAGAAACGATGCTCTCCAATCCTGTTGGCACCGGGCCTTACCTGCCAGAATCACTGGTTCCGGGTGAGCGCGGCATTCTTGTGCGCAACCCAGCACACACATGGTGGAACGCCAACAATGGGGCCTGGATGGATCGGATTGAGTTTCTTGATTTCGGCACTGACCCTGCCGCCTGGGCGCGCGCCGCACGGGATGGGGCGATTGATATGACTTATTCGGTTGATGGCGAATACGCCGACCTGATCGCGAATTTTGACGGCTGGACCAAACATAATGTGATCTCCATGGCCACTGTGGTTGTCCGGCCCAATCAAAAGGCAGACGTCGGCGGGATCAAACCTTATGCAGACGTACGGGTGCGCCAAGCCATTATGAAGGCAGTCGACAACACAATCTTACTGGAACTTGGCAATGACGGGCGTGGCGCAGTGGCGCAAAACCACCACATAGGTCCCGCCCACCCGGAATACACCGACATCGGTTTGCCAGACCATGATCCTGCCGGCGCCTTGGACCTGCTCAAAGAGGTTGGGGCGGAGGCGTTTGAAATGGAGCTGCACACCATCGACGATGCCTGGCGCAAAAACACCACTGATGCGGTGGTGGCGCAACTGCGTGATGCCGGTTTCAAAGCCAAGACGCGGGTTGTGCCGGGCAACACCTATTGGGAGAACTGGAACACTTTCCCGTTCAGCGCGACTGATTGGAACCACCGGCCACTGGGGGTGCAAATCTGGGCCTTGGCCTATCGCAGTGGCGAAGCGTGGAACGAGTTTGGTTATGCCAATCCGGAATTTGATGCGCTTCTAGACGAGGCGCTTGGCACGTTAGACATCGAAAAACGTCGCGCATTGGTCGCACGTGGCGAGAAAATCCTTCAGGATGACGCCGTCACCATTCAACCGTATTGGCGGGCTTTGGCAAACCACACGGTTGACGGGTTGCAAGGCGGGGCGCATCACATTTCGTTTGAAATCCGCCCCGCAGAGTTGCATTGGACCTAACCGCTTAGTGCGACAGGCAGGCCTCAAACTGGTTTGCCAACGTCTGGATCAGTTCAGGATAGTTTGGCGTGTCTTGTTTTGCACCGGTTGGGTCCAGCTCTTCGGAATGTAGGTCCAATCCTTCACTAATTGCAGCCACGATGTCATCGTTAAACTGCGGTTCTGTGAAGACACAGGTGATGTGGTTGTCGGTTAGAACGTCCTGAATAGCTTTCAAACGCGCAGCACTTGGAGAGGCCCCATCGCCATTGAGAAACGCGCCGGATGCCGCCAGATCAAACCGGGTCTCAAAATACTGATACGCATCGTGAAACACCACAAAGCCTGTGTCATTCAACGGCGCCAGCTGTTCAGAGATGGAGACCGTAAGTGCAGCCAACTCTGCGTCCAAGTCTGTGGCATTGGCGCGATAGGCTGCGGCGTTGTCCGGGTCCATTTCTGACAGCGTCAAAGCGATCGCATTTGCCCAGTAACGCGCGTTTTCAGGGTCGAGCCACGCGTGCGGGTCTACGCCTTCGTGGCTGTGACCGTCATGGGAGGCGTGTGCGTCAGACTCCTCATCGTGCTCGTTTTTTTCCTCATGATTTTCATGGCCGTCTTTGTGCTCGGCATGCTCATCGTGCGTTTCATGGTCATTGTGATCCGCATGATCATCGTGATCGTCATGGTGATCTTCATCGTGCTTGCCATGGTCATGGGCATCTTTACCGCCCAAGGACAACTCAATGAATGTCTCACTCTCGCGGAATTCCAACTCACGGGTACCATTTAGGTGCAACAGCTCCAGCGCCTGCGCCTTGCCAGCCAGCGACTCAATCGAATCCTTGAGCATGGGTGTCAGATCGGTCCCAACCCAAACCACCAAATCTGCATTTTGCAGGGCACGTGCCTCAGAAGGGCGCATGGCGTAATCATGTGGGGAAACATTGGCTGGCAAAAGCTGTTTGGACGTGCCCACCCCTTCCATCACCTTGGCCACAAGCGCTTGAATCGGCGCAATATCTGTCACGACCTTTGGCACGTCGGCCTGTGCGGAAAGTGCTACAAGGGAGGCCGCGATGGCCGTACTGATGATTCGCATGAGGGAAGCCTCTGAGTTGAAGATTTGTGCTGGCTCTATTCGAAATGTTATACTATATCAAGTCATCCTTTGAACGGAGAGGCGCCATGCAAACAGTTGGCTTCGGACAGCACGATCATTCGGCCTGTGTGGGTGGTGGCATGAAAGCCGCCGAAGACGTCTGCGCAGCGCAGGGCTTGCGCCTCACCAAAGGACGTCGGCGTGTG
>NZ_CAJXIV010000085.1 GCF_913054185.1 uncultured Shimia sp. | reverse complement strand
GTGCGCATTTTTATTGGCTCTGAGAACAAACTTTTTTCACTTTCGGGTTCCTCTTTGGTGGTGTCTCCCTATATGAACGCTGATCGTAAGATCGTGGGTGCTGTCGGGGTCATCGGACCCAAGCGCCTGAACTATGGACGCATCGTGCCGATTGTGGATTACACGGCACAGCTGGTCGGGAAGTTGATCACCGACCGCGGTTAGAGGTGACAAATGGCTGAGCCGAAAGAAAACGAGTTTCTGGACGACATCGCAGATGCCGAGGCCGAAGAATTTGCCCAAAGCTTGGATGAGCTGGATGATGAGGCAATTGAAATTGACGAGCTGCGGGCTGAGCGCGACGCATTAAAAGACCGCTGGATGCGCGCGCTGGCAGATGCCGAAAACGCCCGCAAACGTGGCGACAAAGCCCGTCGCGAAGCCGAGCAATATGGTGGCTCCAAACTGGCCCGTGACATGCTGCCGGTGTTTGACAACATGAAACGTGCTGTGGAAACCATCACGGATGAGCAAAAAGAAGCCTCCGCTGCCCTAATCGAAGGCATTGAGCTCACCATGCGTGGCTTGCTCAAAACCTTCGCCAAACACGGTATGGAGGTCATTTCACCAGAAGTTGGCGACAAGTTTGATCCCAATGTGCATGAGGCTATGTTTGAAGCCCCGGTGCCTGGCACCAAATCTGGCGAAATCATTCAGGTTTCTGCCCAGGGTTTCATGCTGCACGACCGTCTCCTGCGTCCAGCCCAAGTGGGCGTGAGCTCCAATCCTGGATAACAATGTTCTCGGCGATCGTATGAGAGGCTCCCGAATTGCGGGAGCCTTTTTCGTTTTCACTTCTGTGGGTTGATATATTTTCTGCACCGTGAGGATGCTGCGACAAAAGGAAGATTTCCAGATTACTTAAGGTTTCGTTAAAACTTCTTCTGGTTTCCCAGACTTACCAGCGGTATGCATTTGGTGCATAAAATAGCGGTGAATGGTGAATACTCGTAACGATTTGATCGGAGGGGTTTTGGTGTGGTCTTGGTCTTCGACATGTTTGTTTCTGAGTGCTGTGCTGTTGATGGTTTCGACAGCAATGGGTAGCACTCAAAGCAAAATGCCCCCCCTCTTTCTAATCTGCGAAACGTCGGAGACCGGCATGTCTGAGATGGGCGTGCGCGATCTGTGTGATGTGCTTCAAAAGAAGCTGCAAAGTCATTTCCCTCACCACGCCATAAAACAAGTTGAGGAAACGCCCAGTCTTGCAAGTGTGGGGGCGTCCGGAGAACTGGTTGTTCAAGCGCTTCGATCTGATCATGTGAGTGGGTTTTTGATATGGCGAAACCTCGAAACGGGACAAAACTACGAAGGTCCACCTATCCAGGTGGATGGAATGGATGGTGCGCCACGGCAGCATCTGCACGAAGGGTTTGCTGACGGCCTGATAAAAGTCAGCACGCCGCCTTGGGAAAAGTAATTTTAGAGTTTCTGCTCTGTTTTGTGTTGTGAAGCCAACACCAGTGCGGAGAGATAGGAGATTTTCAGAATGCCAGTTCAGAACGCGCTTTTTGCGACTGTTGATACCCCCATTTACCATGACAGCCATGGGGGTGGCCATGAAGGCGACCCAATCACAACTCCTGTTGTTGGCGATCCAGATGGCGCAATAGTATCTGAAACCGTTGATGCTCCAGGCGACCTCACCACGCCCTACTCCATCTCCGTTGGTGACACCTTCCAGGGAACAATTGATAGCACCGATGTGGACCTCATTGCGATCACTTTGGTCGCTGGTGAGTTCTATCAAGTGGCCGTGAGCGGCGATGATCCTAGACTTTGGGCCGCTGATTCTAACGGGGACGTTATTGACTTCAACGACAATATTGACTCCAGCGGCGGCAATTTTGACTCCTTCCTGACGTTTGAGGCCACCTACAGCGGGACTTACTATTTCGCGGTCAACGGCCACAACACTGTTGCCTCCAGCTATAGCCTTTCGGTTGATACGTTCACGCCAATTGCAGACGGTTCAGTTCAAGACATGGCTGACTATCTCACTTCTGGGTATTGGACCGATACTGGAAGGGCCGCGCGCTCTTTTGACACATCGGTCAGCAATATCATCACGGTGAACATCTCGACCCTATCCGCAGAAGGTCAGCAATTGGCGCGTTGGGCTTTTGAAGCCTGGGAGCTTGTCGCCGACATTGTATTTCAGGAAGTAGCTGGGGTTGCCGATATCAGTTTCCAGGACACGGATTCTGGCGCATGGGCTGGTTCCACCGTGTCGGGTGGGACCACTCTCAGTGCGGTTGTGAATGTGTCTACGGATTGGTTGACGACAAATGGCACAACATTGGACAGCTATTCGTTCCGAACTTATATCCATGAAGTTGGCCATGCGTTGGGTTTGGGCCACCAGGGTCATTACAACGGTTCGGCTGAATATGGTACAGACGAAAACTTTGGCAACGACAGTTGGCAAATGTCTGTCATGTCATATTTCAACCAAGTTGACAGCTTGGGCACAAACGCGAGCTGGGCCACTAATATGTCCGCCATGATGGTGGATATTGTGGCGATTCAGGACATCTATGGTGCCGCCGGTGCTGGAAGTGCAACTGCGGGCAACACGGTCTGGGGGATGAATTCAAATCTCGGCGGTTACCTCGGTGACGTTTTTAACGGTGTCATTCCGATAAATTCTCCAGTTGCAATGACCATCTACGATCAGGGTGGCACGGATTTGTTGGACATGCGGATGTTTGCGCAAGATACGCGGATTGACATGAGAGATGGGAAATTTTCGGACTTCGGCGGTCAAATTGGGAACCTTGGCATCGCCGTAGGCACGGTTATCGAGAACTTGAACACTGGGTCCGGCAATGATCACATTATCGGAAACAGCGTTGCGAATGTGATCAAGTCCAATGATGGAAACGATTGGGTAAATGCTGGAGGCGGCAATGATTTAGTTGTTGGCGGTCTCGGTAACGACACCGTTTCCGGTGCTTTTGGAGATGACTCCCTTTTTGGCGGCGATGGTGAAGATCGATTGCTTGGCGGATTTGGTGATGACCACGTTTTCGGCGGTAGTGGTAATGATCTTATCAGCGGCGGAGTTGGCCACGATAGCCTGGTTGCCGGCGATGGCAACGATACTTTGAACGGCGGAAAAGGAAAGGACTGGTTGAAAGGTTCCGATGGTGCCGACATCCTTCTGGGCAAAAGCGGGAACGACAGTCTTTGGGGGCAGTCTGGCGACGACAAATTATACGGTGAAGATCACAATGATAGTCTTGTTGGCGGAAGCGGGAACGACAGCTTGTATGGTGGGTCGGGTGTAGATTTTCTGGACGGCGGCAATGGCGCAGACTTCCTGTCGGGGTCTACCGGTAGTGACATTTTACTTGGCGGAAACGGATTTGACACACTTATAGGTGGTTCCGGAAAAGATGAACTCTTCGGCGGCGGCGGCAATGACGTCTTGGATTTTGGCGCAGGTAATGATGTCGGAGACGGCGGATTGGGCGCTGATACATTTGTCTTCTCAACAGGCGTCGGTTCCAGGAACACTGTAAACAACTTCAGCTCTACAGAAGGCGATATGCTGTCATTGGATGATGCGTTGTGGGGTGGGGCCGTGCTGTCCGCTGCAGATGTTCTCAACACCTATGGCGCTGACTCGGCTGGCAACTACGTTCTAACGTTTGGCGCAGATGTGATCACGATTACAGGCTGGGCCGCACAGTTTGACGCAAGTATGATTGATATTATTTGAACGGCACCTTGAGATGAAAACACAGCCAGCGGTGTTTGCACCGCTGGTTTGTTGTCAAACGGTCCTTCCCTCAAAAAGAAAAAAAGCAGGTTTGCTAGGGTGTGGCGTCAGCGGCAACTGTTGCTGCGTTGACAGACACATCTGGCAAGCTCATTAAAGGGCCAAACGGGCAGTAAAAATGGGTGGCACAAATGAAAATTGCGATGATCGGCACGGGGTATGTTGGATTGGTTTCCGGTGTCTGTTTCTCCGATTTTGGACATGAGGTTGTGTGTGTTGACAAAGACCCTGCCAAAATCGAAATGCTCGAACGTGGCGAAGTCCCAATCTACGAGCCCGGCTTACATGCGTTGATGGAAAAAAACGTTGAAGCTGGCCGTCTCAGCTTCACGCTCGATCTCGAGCAAGCCATGGACGGTGCCCAGGCAGTGTTTATTGCGGTTGGCACCCCAACACGTCGCGGCGACGGCCATGCGGATTTGTCGTATGTGATGGCGGCAGCCGAAGAAATTGCCCGGACGGCCAAAGATTACTTGGTGATTGTCACCAAATCCACTGTGCCTGTGGGCACCAATCGACAGGTCAAGCAAGTTGTGCGCAAGGCCAATCCCGATCTGGATTTTGACGTGGCCAGCAATCCAGAATTCTTGCGCGAAGGCGCCGCCATTGAAGACTTCATGAAGCCGGATCGTGTTGTGATTGGCGTGCACAATGATCGGGCTGGCGAAGTGATGAACGACATCTACCGCCCCCTCTATCTGCGGGACTTCCCGATTGTCACAACGGATTTGGAAAGCGCCGAGATGATCAAATACGCCGCCAATGCTTTCCTGGCCACCAAGATCACTTTTATCAATGAAATTGCCGCCCTGTGTGAGCGTGTTGGCGCAGATGTGAAACAGGTCTCCAAAGGCATGGGCATGGATGGCCGCATTGGGAATAAGTTTCTGCATGCAGGTCCCGGGTACGGTGGCTCCTGTTTCCCTAAAGACACCAAGGCTTTGGCCCGCATTGGCCAGGACAACGCCATTCCAATGCAAATCACCGAGACTGTCATTCAGGTGAATGAAGAGATGAAACGGCGCATGATCGACAAGCTGCTTGATCTCTGTGGCGGCAGCTTCAATGGCAAGACTATCGGTGTTCTGGGTGTGACCTTTAAGCCAAACACCGACGACATGCGGGATGCGCCCAGTTTGACCGTGATCCCCGCCTTGGTTGGTGGTGGTGCCAAGGTGCGTGTGACCGATCCACAGGGGCGTCACGAGGGCGAAGCGCTCTTGCCGGGAGTGATCTGGGTGGAAGATGCCTACAAAGCTGCACAGAACGCCGATGTCTTGGTGATCATGACCGAGTGGAATGAGTTCCGGGCGCTGGACCTGAAGAAAATCGCCCGCAAAATGGCAACACCGCGACTGGCAGATTTGCGCAATATCTATTCTGTCCGGGATGCCAAACGGGCTGGTTTTGAAGCGTATGACAGCATTGGGCGGGCTGGGTTTTCACGCATGGATGTCTAACCACCCGCTGACGGAATTGGCCTAAGTCACCGGAAAGGCGACATCTTATGACTTGGAAAACGCTGTCGACAAAAAGCCTGCTTAACCGGCCGCCCTTTCTGGAAGTGCTGCAAGAGCAAGTTGAGATCAAACCCGGGCAAGTGGTGGATGACTTCTACCAGATACGGTTGATGGATTTTGCGGTGGTTATTCCATTTTTGGATGATGGGCGTGTGGAAATGATCCGGCAGTACAAACATGGCCCGGCCCGCGAAGTTTTGGGATTTCCAGCTGGGCATGTGGATCCAGGCGAGGATCCTGAAACCGCTGCACGGCGCGAGCTCTTGGAGGAAACCGGCCTGCAAGCGGACACGTTGGTGCATCTGGGCTCGTTTGTGGATCACGGCAATCAACGTGTGTGCCAAGGTCATTACTTTGTCGCGCCGCACTGCCGCCGTGTCACCGAGCCCAATCCAGGCGATTTGGAAGAGTTTGCCTACGAAGCGCTTCTGCCCAGTCAAATTGAGGCGGCAATCCTGTCGGGTGAGGTTGGTGTGATGCACCACGTGGCAGCCTGGGGGCTGTGGAAAATGCAGTCTTAAGCCTAATTAGAGCCTGTTGTGGGAGAATACTTGAGTTCACTTGGAGTGGAGACTCTATTAGACGGCCCGCAATGGCGCGTAGCGATGTTGCCACACTTATGGACTACACGGCCAACAGCCTGTGGAAAACTGTGTGGAAAAGAGTGCAATCCGTCGGCACATCCGCTATAAAGCCCCAAAGAGGCAAGGCGGCTTAGGTTCGATCAACGGATCAGGCGACAGCCCGTGACAAGAGAGCAGGTCATGAAACTATTTGCACGCCTAAGCCCCCGTCGGGCTGTGGCATCGGCGATGGTCGGTGCGGTTGTCAGTGTTTTTGCATGTTTTGCTATTGGGGTTGGCACGGCCCAGGCACAAGTATCACTTGATCTGCGCGACGCTGATCTGCGTAGTTTTGTCGAGATCGTATCAGAGAACACCGGCCGCAGCTTTGTCGTGGACCCCGCTGTCCGAGGCAATGTGACCGTCCTGGCACCCAATCAACTTACAGCGGATGAGCTTTATGAAGTTTTCCTGTCTGTTCTGGAGCTCAATCGCCTGACAGTCATCGAAGGCGCTGGCGCGGACCGTATTGTGCAGATGAACACTGCCCGAGAGCTGTCGTCTGGCGATTCATCTGGCGTGTCTTCGGGTTATGAAACCCGGGTCATTCCTGTGCGCCACGTGCCGTTGCAAGAGGTGATAGAGGTGGTGCGCCCCCTTCTGCCATCAGAAGCGGTGATCACACCCGTGCCAGGCGCAAATCTGCTAATTCTGTCGGATCGTGGTGCAAACCACGCCCGTATCACCCGCTTGATCAAGCGCTTGGATCAACCTCGACAGGCGGACCCAATCGAGATGATTCAACTGCAAAACGCCCAGGCTGGGGATGTTCTGCAAGTGGTGCAATCCATGGGCATTGTGCCAAACGGGGCTTCAGTGAGCATTGACCGCCGTTCCAACGCACTTCTGGTGTCTGGTCCAGATGAAATGCGGCAGCGCGTGCGACTTTTGGCCAGCCGCCTGGATACGCAACGTGAAAGTGTAAGCAGCCGGACAATCCCTTTGAACTACGCTGACGCTGCTGCAATTGCCGATGTTGTTTTGCGGACCGTCAATGCCAGCGGGGAAGCTGCGCAGGCTAAAGTGCGGATTGTGCCAGAACCTCAAACCAACACGTTGTTGGTTTTTGCGCCGCAGGACCGCATGTCCGATATTGTCCGGATCGTGAAGTATCTGGATCAACGCCCCACGCAAGTCCTTGTTGAGGCGGTAATTTTTGAGATGACCGTGGATGGGTTTTCTGACCTCTCTGTCCAATTTGCTGCCGTTCTCAATGATGCGCTGGTCGGGGGCGTCCAATTTGCGCTCCCGGGACGCACCAGCTTGATCAATCTGGTGTCGGCTGTGTCAAATGGCGACGCACCAAATTTGGGACCTGCCGGCGTGTTGGGAGGCAGCACCTACAACTCAAGCACTGGCAACGGCATTGCTGGTTTGATCACCGCCATTGCCTCCGTCAACTCTACGCGCCTGCTATCAACCCCATCGATTTTGACGCTCAACAATCAAGAGGCAGAGATTGTTGTTGCCCAAAACGTGCCCTTTGTGACTGGCAGTTACACCTCCACAGGGGACGGTTCAAACCCGGAAAACCCCTTCCAGACCATCGAGCGGCAAGACGTGGGTTTGACTCTAAACGTCACACCTCAGATCAACGCCGACCGAACTGTGCGCATGGTGATCAAACAGGAGGTGTCAAATCTGACAAACTCCACCTCAACATCCGGCGGGGAAATCACCGCCCGCCGTGCACTCTCAACCACAGCATTGGTGCGCGATGGCAACGTGATTATGCTTGGTGGTTTACTTGAAGACGGGTCAGGTGCGGTCAATCAGCGGGTGCCAGGTATCTCCAATCTACCTGTGATTGGTGGGTTGTTCCGCGGTAAGAATTCCACCAAAAACCAGCGTGTGCTGCTGGTGTTGCTCCGTCCACAAGTTGTCTCCAATGACGCTGAGGCGCGTCGCATCACCAAAAACCTGACAGATAAAGCCTACGCAACCAGTGCTTCCATTCAGCCGCTGGATGAGGGAGGCTACCCTCGGGCTGACCAACGCCTGCTGCCTTATGATGGGGCGGACTTGAACCAACCTTTTGATGCTGGATTTATCGATGCGCTTGCGCAAAGCCGCAATTTCCCACCGCTTCCAAGCCGCCTGCGGTTCAACGGCAACTGATCCAGGCGTGTGCATGCGTGTGATGCTGGGGTCGGGGCAAGACTATTATGGGTGATCTTCTAAACCGCCTGCCGTTTGCTTTTGCCCGCGACAACCAAGTGCTCTTGCACGGCACCCACGTGTCCGCAGGGCCCGCCGTGACCGCGGTGGGGCTGCGCGAGGCACAAAGGCGGGCGGGTCTGACAGATGTGGTTTTCACTCAGCTGACACAGCCGGAGTTTGAAGCACAGTTGGCGAAACTCTACGACGGATCAGACACCGGTGAAGGCTCGACAAACGACAAAGAATTGAGCTTTGATCTCGAAGAAGCGGCTTTTGCCTCTCGTCAGCGCGATTTGCTGGACGAGCCAGGGGACGCCCCGGTGATCCAGTTGGTCAACCGCCTGCTGCGTAAGGCTGTGCTGGCCAATGCATCAGACCTGCATGTTGAGCCGCACGAGTACGGCCTTCGAGCGCGGATGCGGGTAGATGGCTTTTTGCAGGAAGTCATGGACCGTGCTGACGTGCCAGTAAAACGCATTGTGTCGCGTCTCAAGGTCATGGCCGGTTTGGACATTTCCGAAACCCGCCTGCCACAAGATGGCCGTATCGCGCTGTCTTTGGGCGGGCGCATGATTGACACCCGTGTGTCCTCGCTGCCCGGCCACTACGGCGAGCGCATTGTATTGCGTATTCTGGACCGCTCCGCCGGTCTGATGCCGCTCATGGACCTTGGCTTGTCCGCGGCGCAGCAAGCTTTGTTGCAGCGGCTTGCGTCTCTGCCGAACGGTATCATTCTGGCCACCGGCCCCACTGGGGCGGGCAAAACCACCACGCTCTACTCCCTGCTGCAACTGGCAGACCGCGACGAGCACAACATCGTCACCGTCGAAGATCCGATCGAATATGATCTGCCCGGCGTGAGCCAATCTCAAATCAACGCGGACATTGGCATGACCTTTGCCGCGGGGCTGCGGGCCACGTTGCGCCAAGACCCGGACGTTATTCTTGTTGGCGAAATCCGCGATCCGGAAACCGCGTCAACCGCGGCCCAGGCAGCTCTCACTGGGCATTTGGTGTTTTCCTCATTGCACGCAAATAGCTCCGTTGGCGCCATTGTGCGTCTGCGTGATCTGGGTGTGGATAACTTTCTCATTGCTGCCACAGTGCGCGGCGTAATTGCCCAACGTCTTTTGCGCCGGTTGTGCCAAAACTGTTGTGCGGAACACGCGCCCACAAGTGACGCGATTTCCCATTTCACCCGCCATGGCTTGCCAATCCCTGAAAAGCTCTTTGAGCCAGTGGGCTGTGATGCCTGTTCTGGCACAGGGCATTCCGGGCGGATGGGTATCTTTGAGATGGTGGAAATTGGCGAGACCCTCCGCGCTGCCATCGATCGTGGAGCCACCGAAACGGAAATGGCCTCCATGTCGCTGTCGGCTGGGGAGACCCTGATTGGTCAGGGTTTGCTCGCGGCCTCCGCAGGTGATGTGAGCTTGTCTGAAACCCTGCGTGTTGTCGGAGACGTGGCGTGAAGGCCTACGCCTATATCGCTTACACCGGCAATGGTCGGCGCAAAACAGGCACTATTGTTGCCGAAACTGAGGCAGATGTCGCCGCACAACTGGCGCAGCAAGATCTGTTTGTCTCTGAGGTCCAAGAGACCGTAACGCACCCAACTAAGGGCAACGTGCGTCTTTCACGCCGGTCCCGCCTCAACGCGGATCTGCAATCGGTGTTCACCCGGCAAATGGCGGTATTACTTGGCGCAGAACTCACCGCAGAAGCCGCGTTGGAGGCTGTGCGCAGTGAGAGCCAAACCGCCCTGGACACCGTTGCAGCGCAAGCGCGCGCAGCACTTATGGAAGGTGTCACCTTATCAGATGCGCTTGCCGAAACCGGTGCAGGGTTTCCACCATACTACCTTGCTGCGCTCAGAGCCGGCGAAGATGCCGGCGAATTGGCTTCTGTGTTTCAAGAGTTGGCGGATCACCTGGAGCAACTCGGCACGGAAAAAGCAGACATTGCCACTGCCTTGATTTATCCCGGTTTTGTGGCTGCCGTGGCACTCTTGGTCTGTGGCATCCTGATGACCAGCGTTGCCCCCGAAATTGTCTCGATGTTTGAACTTTCCGGACGCCCTCTGCCGCCACTTACACTGTATGTGCTATCGATCAGCGATTGGATTCAGGCCAATGTGCTCCCCCTTGCCGTGATCTTGGGCCTGCTTGTCGTTTTGGCTGTGATCACGCCGCGTGTCCCTGCCTTGCGTGACCTGCGAGACCGGACGCTTCTGCGGTTGCCCGTGACAGGACGTCTCCTGCGCCTGTCCGCCTCCGTGCAATACATGCGCACATTGGCCTTGGTACTTGGCGCGCGCCACGCTGTCCTCAGCGCTGCGGTCAACGCCAAAGATGTTTTGGTGGTGGCGCAGTTTCAATCCGAAGGGGACGCCGTTGCGACAGCCGTGCGACAGGGTGAGAGCCTCTCATCCGCCCTGTCCCAACTGTCGTTCTTGCCCCCGGTCGCCCGTCAACTGATTGCCGCAGGGGAAGCCTCCGCCCGGCTTGCCCGCATGACAGATCGTGCGGCGACCCTGGTGGAACATCGCCTTTCAACCGAGCGCAAGCGCATCGCCGCCTTGTTGGAGCCGTTGTTGATGATGTTGGTTGGCGCCTTGGTGCTCACAATTGTGCTGGCCGTGTTGCTGCCGATCTTCGATTTGCAAGCGGTGGTCGCTGGGTAATTATCCTGGCAGACCCTATTCGGGGAAAGCCATCAGTTCGGGGTCATCATCATCCCGAGACACCCAAAGCCCCTGCGCGTCAATGATGGCAACCCGCACGTTTGGTTCCAACATATCGCCAACGCGCAACAGGCGATCCCCTGTGGGGTGGCCTACAATTGCCCAAGAGGAAGCCCCATCGCGCACCATGCCTTTTAGGGTGTATCCAAGACTGGACAGAGGAGGCTTTGCGGCTTTTGGGGGTTGAGGCTCTTCTTTTTGTTGGGGCGGCGCAGTTTGGGGTGTTGGCGGTTGGCGTTCGCCAAACAAAGCGGTCCATCGGCGCGGTTGTCGCACAGCTTGTGGCGGCGTGGCTTCATCGGAGAGCGTCGCACTGTTTGGCAACGTCAGTGAATCCTGCGGCGCGCGCAGTTCCTCGGCCAGTTGCCATCCCGCCCAGACAGCTCCCCCAAGACACACCAACGTGCAGAACCCAGCGATTAGTCGCATAAATGCCCACTCTCCCTTGACCAAACCGCTGCAAGATAGACGCAGGGTCGCGATTATGCTAAGTTATTACAAATAAGAAAAAACGACAATCTTGAGCAGGTACAAACCATGTCTTCCATTCTCCGAACCGGTCTCGCCGGTCTGGTGCTTATTGGGGTAGGCAGTTGCGGCGATGAAATGGTGTCGCGCAACAGCTTTGAAAGCCAATATGCCGTGGCCAGAAACGCGCTTGAAGGCGGGCAATATGACCGCGCGCGCCGCAGTTATCAGAAAATGTTGCAGCAGGCAGGTCCTCTGGCCCCTCGTCTTCAGCTTGAATACGCCCATACTGAGCTGCGGGCAGGCAACTTCGAACAAGCCGCAAAAATTGCCTCTGCACTGGCGGGCAGCCAAACCGGCTTGGCGCGTGGCGCTGCCTTGTCGGTTCAAGGCACTGCACAACATGAATTGGGTATGAAACAGCTGTCTGAAGGCAACACCGCTGCAGGCCGTCAGAATCTCAGCGCCGCAAATGCCGCGCTTGAAGAGGTTCTCAAATCAAACCCTGATTTGGATCCTCTTGGTGCAATGGCGGGACGCCAGGCAAAGATTTCTTCGCGACTAAAACGTCTCTAACACAGCACAAAACGCCTAGTTCTTAGGTGGTCGAAGATCGAGCCAGGTTGACACCACACCTGGCTCATTTGTCTCTTCAAGCCGGAAGGCGACGATGTCATAGCCCCATTCGGGATGTGTCGATCTGAGCCAAGATGCCAGTTTGAGGAAATCCACGCGCTCAAACTGAAGTTCGATCCCATCTTCGCCATCCGCGTCCAACACAGTGACGGACTGGCGCAGTTGCGCCTCGATCAATCCCTGTTCGATCCCGCCGGACCCTATCGGGTCTCCAATCTCAGCTTGAGGTGCGGTTTGCGACAAAACCGTTTGTTCTCTGGCTTGACTGGACACCCAGCGTTGCAATGCAACTGCTTCTTTCTGCGCCTGTTCAGCCGTGTTTCGTTGATCCTGAAGCGGAAGGATCAGGCCAAAAATCACGGCCAATGGCACCACAATGACAGCCATTCCGGCCAACAATACTCTTTCCCGGCGGGTCAGCTGCAGTAGAAAATCTAGGAACCGGGCACTCATTGTGATGGCTCCTTGGGCAAAATTCGAATTTCGGTGCGCACGCCAACCTGACCGTCGCTAACCCGGCTTTCTTCCAACTCTGCACTCATGTGATCCGTCTGTAGCGCTGCCGTGAGCCGTTCGGCACTGCCAAAATCCGGCATCCGCACAACAATCAGAAGCCCGCTGTCCTTTGAATAGTTGACCATCTCCGGCACCGCGTCTGCAGCATCCAGCACCGCACCCACCTCTGCCGTCAAGTCCAAAACATCCAGCATTGCGCTTCCGCCACTATGGGATTGCCGCAAATCCAACAGCACACGGCTAACTTGGGATCGCACATCCAAAATGGGCCCGGTTGGCACAAAATGCTCTTTGACAATCTCTTGGGTCTGGAAGCTGATTTTGGCGGTCTGCTCCTCAATGCGCCCTATGGCGACAAGTTGACTGGTCGTCCACAAGGTGACAGCCAACGCAGCAGCCAATATTGTCCATCGCCACGGCAAAACCCGTTGCGCCAACCGTGTGCGTGCCGCCATTGGGTCCGTGCGTAAATCACATGCCAGCTCGCCGTGGGTCAAAACCGAAGGTTGGTCCAGCCCCAACTCCTTTAGCAAGTCTGGATCGGTGACAACGGGCACCTGATGCGCGCTCATCAAGGTGTCAATGTTTGGGAGGCTGTCGCCTTGCCAAAGTACCGCTTTGGGTTTGGGACCGGTGTTTAGCGACTGGGTCAACACGGCCTCAGCCATTTCAACAGATGTGCTGACCCCATCGTTGGGACCAAACCGCATCATGACAATGGCCGAACCGTCCACCTTGGCTTGTGAAAGCGTCCAAAGACCCTCTGATATGGGCAATGACAGGTAGTCCGGGAGCACCGCGCGGCAGTCATAGCTTCGCCACTCCGCCATTTGGGTGTGTTCTGCAACAAACACACGAGACCAATCTTCTCCCTTGGCGCCAAGAACACAGGGCCGCATTTCCACCGTGTCATTCAGCCCCATTCGGTCCGTCAACTGCCGCCGTGCGACCTGTTCTCTGGCTTGCCCACGCAACGACTTGGGGAGGTCCAGATGGAAAAGTGGCACAGCATGACCAGGTGCCAATACAATATGTCGGGCCGTCAGCGTTCCGTCACCAGCGCGCGCAAAAACTTCGGAGGTCTCTCCGGTCTTGGCAGGGTTGGCAGTTTTTGCGACTTGTAGCACCGGCGCTCCTGTTAAATGCACGTATCAGCAAAATGCAGGCCTCTGGCACAGAGTGCAATCCTGCTTTTGTTTCATGGCCTTGTCGTGATCCGCCAGTGTGTCGTTACACCAACGGGAAAGCTTTGTCTCTGAAACACAACATTGCGCTGGGCGAAGTGGCCGTTAATGGAAGCTGATATCTCAGCACGAAACCATTGCGACCCAACTGAAAAATGCTCTGGCAATAACAGGGGTGGCGGCCCTTCAGGATTATCTGCATCTGCGATCGAAACACCAACCGCCGCCAAAAAAGCATCAACCGATGAAAATGGCTGAGCGGTACGGTCACGGAAAACTTGGTTATAGGCCGCGGCTGACAGGTTTGGCAAAAACGCGCGCAGCACTTCTTCCGACACCGTGTTGACGTTCAAGGTGCTGTCGCCGGGAAGCGCCGTCACAAATGGCTGTAACCGCGACAGGTGACGCTCGGAAACCCCGGGCACATGCGCCAGCTGATCCGCCATTAACATTGGCCCAGAGACAGGCGCTTCTGCGGGCGTTTTTCTATGCCAGGCGGCTGGGTCTGTTGGACCATCTGCGCTTAGCAGTGCTTGAATTTGCTGCCCCACCCGCTGTGGTACGCCTTGTTGAGTCAACAGGCGATCAAACGCCCGATGCGCTGTCTCATAGTCTGGATTGGACAGCCAGTTCAGGTTAAACAGTCCCTGTTGATCCACAACACGCCCGGTCACACGGCCTCGCTCCAGCGGCATGTCAATTACTGGCTTGGCCCAGTTTTCACCACTGTGATCAACCGCGCCCGTATCCCGCTCCAGCAGAGTTTTGGCAAGCGCTTCATACGCATCCAAGTTCAAAGACACCTGTGCTGCCGTCAGGCCTGCGTCCAATCGGTTGCGGCCTGCATCCGCCCGCGCCAAAAGAAAAACCGCCACCGCGGACAACGCTGCCACCAGTACCAGGGCATTTACCAGCACATAGCCACTTTCAGGGCTCCGATGCCCGCTCATTTCAGCGACTCCAACAGCACCAATTCACCGTATTTCTCGGTGACCAACGTGATCTCCACCCCGTCCGGCAAGCCACTGGAGTAGGCAACTGTGGCAATTGAGCCGCTGTCTTCATCCTGGTTGGATGCGCTTTGCACCGCTTGCAACGGCGGGCGCAGCCCGTTGACCCAGCCAATTTCCCCCCAATAACTGCGCAGCCGCATGTCTGTGACGCCGTCCAGCACCAAGACTTCCGGGCCAAGCGCCGTACTGTTGAGTGGCGTGAGCGTCGACCATCTTTGCCGCGTGAATAGACCCAAACGCGGCTGAACCCGCCAAGAAATGCGATGGAAAACCGGTTGAAGCCGACCGGATGTGTGCAACGTTGGTTGTCCTCCAACCGATACGGAAAACCCTTGGGTGTCTTCGATGAGAGCGGACAATATCGGCCCGTCGTCGGGCGAAAAGAACGGCATTGGAACCGCCGAGGACATATCTCGCCGCAAAAGGCTGATTGCTTGTGCCAGCTCAGCGGATGTTTCACTGCGTTCATGCAAATTGTCGCGCAACCGCAGCATCCCAGACAGGCCCTGCGCCCCCATGACCGCCACCAAAGCAAACAGCGCCATGGCCACCACAAGCTCGATCAAGCTAAGTCCGTGATCGTTGTGCGCGGAATTGGGCGGAGCCTGAAAATGGCGCATCACAACCCGCCTTTCAGGTAAGCACTCAATTGTGCCCCCTCGCCAGATTGGCCTCTTGCTGTCACTTGGACACGGACCAACCCCGCTTCGGTTACGGCAACATCTTCTTCAATCGCAAAATCCTGTGACCCCATCAAAACCGAGGCAGGTAAGGGCGCGGAAGTCCCATATAATTTGCGCTCTTCCACCCGATTGTGCGCCACAATTCGTGCCAGCAACCGGGGTGTCTCCCCCCCAATTGCCACGCGCGACTGATCCGCCGCACGGGTGGCGGCAATGGTGCCAATCGCGAGCACAAAAATCGCAATGGCCAGCTCGATCAGTGTCAGGCCCGTGTCGTTTGGCGATCCTTGATGTCTGATCACTCGCATGTCAGCCCCAGAAAGCCGTCTGACTGGCATCGGCCCACATTGTCTTTTCTACTAAACGCAATCGTGAACGCAGTGGTTTCTCCATTGGCAAGGAACTCCAAATCGGGCGCATTAGCGGGCACCGGACGGGACGTGATTGTCACTTTATCGCGCCAGTTCAAAATCTGCTCGGACACCTGCCAGCCTTGCGGGGTTCGCGTGGCCAATTGCATGCCCTTGGGCGTGATTTTCATGCCTCGGCGTTGTCCGCTGGTGATGGCCAGCTCTTTCAAACGGTCAAAGTTACGCTGAAACAGAGCCTGATCTTGCGGGATACCAGATTGCATCCGACCAATGGACAAACTTGCACCCACAGCCAAGACAGCCATGACCGCCACGGCAATCAGAAGCTCGATCAATGAGAAACCGGCAGAATTGTCTGAGGTTATTGCGCGGCCCATGACCCGATATCCGCGTCCGCCCCTGTGCCACCAGAAACGGCGTTTGCGCCATAGCTGAACACATCAAAATCGCCGTGCACACCGGGTGACAAATATTGGTATGGCTGCCCCCATGGATCGATCGGCAGGCGGTCCATATACCCATTGGTGGCCCAGTTTGTTGGGACAGGATCACTGGTGGGCTGAGTGACCAATGCGTTCAGCCCCTGTTCCGTTGTTGGGTAGCGGAAATTGTCGAGCCGGTACAAATTCACGGCGCTGACAACTGCGGCAATATCAGCCTGCGCTCGCGCGGCCCGCGCCTGATCCGGGCGGTCAATCACGCGCGGCACAATCACCAGGGCCAAAACCGATAGGATCACCACAACCACCATCAATTCCAGCAGGGAAAACCCGGCGTCGTTCTTGGCTTGTTTGGTGTTTGGGAAAGAAGTGGATGACATAAACTGGCTCGCTCTGTTCGGAGGCCATGGTAATGGCAGCCGGGACGGTTTGTCCATTCTCCCCATACGCGAGCCTGTCACGGGCAAGCAATGGACAATACAGCCCGAAGCGCGCAAAACTGAGCTGTCCAAACTGTCTGAGCTTGCCTGTGACCGATCCAACCGCATTGTTTCTTTTGCTTGTCAGCCCGGCTATTGGCTCTTTTCTTGCCGTTTTGGTTGATCGTCTCCCGCGCGGCGAAAATGTGGTGTCTCGCCGATCTTTCTGCCGCTCCTGTGGGACACAGCTGCATATCGGCGACCTTGTGCCCATTTTGAGCTTTGCGTGGTCAAAAGGGCGGTGTCGCCGCTGTGACAGCCGCATTCCCCCTTGGGTGCTCTATTTGGAAATTGCAGCGATTGCAGCGGCTGGGTTTGCTATTATTGCCAGTGACACCGCGGCCACCATGCTGATCACAGCGGTCTTTCTCTGGCTCCTTCTGGGATTGGCAGTGTCGGACCTACTCTGGATGCGCTTGCCTGACCTGCTGACCGCGCTTTTGTTTGCCTCTGGATTGATTGCGGCAATGGGTTCGGATGGATCCGGGGTGGAGATGGCCTTGCTGGGGGCGGCGTTGGGTGCCGGCAGCTTCTTGGTGCTGCGCATCATCTACCGTGCTCTGCGGGGGAGAGAGGGATTGGGGCTGGGTGACGTAAAATTGATGGCGGGTCTGGGGGCTTTTACGGGGCCTTTTGACTTGCCTCTTTTGGTTCTCGGCGGGGCCATTTTTGGCATCTTATGGGGGGCGATCCGGCACCGGCGCGGTGACACCCTCGGCCAACAATCCATTCCTTTTGGTACGGCCCTGTGTCTTGCCGCAGCCCTTCTGTGGCTCAGTCGGGTTACGGGATTGCTGAACTAGCGCTGCGAAGCTAGGGTGCAAAGGGCGTTCTCAGTCGCGGCAACCCATTGGTCGCGAAGACACTAATCTGGATGGCCATATGCATTTCCCGCTCCGCGTTTTACCCCCGTTGCTGCTCAGTTTTGCAATGATGACACCTGCTGCAATGTCTCAGCAGGCACCCACCTTCAAGCCCGTTGCCGACGATGCGGAGTTGTCAGCGGCTGAGCAAACAGCACTACGTCCCACAATGGCGGAGATTGAGGCCGCATGGGCGGAAAAAAACTATGTCTTTGTGCGTGATGGCCTGCGCCGGCATGTGGAAGAAACAGACCAACCTTTGGTCCAGTTCCGCTATGGTCGCGTTCTTTTGGAGGCGTTGGGCGGGCCACGAGACCTGGAGGGCGCCG
>NZ_CAJXIV010000084.1 GCF_913054185.1 uncultured Shimia sp. | reverse complement strand
CTTCTCGACCGCACCAAATCTCTCTGAGGATTTGATTTTCAAAGGCCGATCACTCGGCCCTTTGTCTTTTTAGGAAGCGTTTAAGGTTCAGCCAACTATCAGTTGCTTAAGTTGCAGGGCCTCATGTTCAAGTTCCATAAGGCGATAATTGACCAAATCCCCAATTGTAATCATTCCGACAAGACCTGTTCCATCAGCGATTGGCATGTGCCGGAAGCGGCCTTCGGTCATACGGCGTAACACTGACACCATCGGCTCGTCGGGCGTACAAGTCTGCACCGCGGTGGTCATGACGTCCGAAACCTGTTGAGGAAGTGTTTGTCCAGGAGTTTCTGCGAGTTTGCGAACAATGTCGCGCTCTGACAAAATACCTTGCAACGAGCCATTTGCATCGGTGACCAGGAGGGCGCCAATGCGACGGTCTCTAAGCACTTTGACAGCGTCCCCAAGCGTGTCTTGCGGACGAATTGAGAAAACACTTCCGCCTTTGTGATCCAAAACTCTTTGCACCGTAGCCACGTCAGACGATGTATTCGTGTCCGTGGATTGGCTTGTGGTTTTAGCCTTACCCTCCGACTTGCGGTTTGGGGCTTGATAGGAACTGGGCATTTAGGGCTCCTTGCGTAGAAAATACACTGTCTTTATGTGTCCAGCCTAACTGCTGAATCTGCTTTTGGGGAATTTTCTTTTGCCTGACGTTGTGCTTTCGCCGTGGCTCGCCACCGTGCTATTTGTTTTGGCTTGCTTGGCGGGCCATCGCTATCGTCGTGCGTGGAAAGAGGAGGGGCCACGCTGGCAGCTCTGGCTGTTTGGGTTGACGGCCGCGCTCTGTCTTTTGATCGTGGGCTTGATGCCGCTTTCTACAAATGGATAAGATGCCAAACAGCGGGTGTTTTTATGCGTAGTAGATACTATCTTAGCTAAGTGCGGTCTTCTTCTTCCATCTGCTCCAGCATTTTCTTGGCACGGGGGCATTGCAGGCGTTCGTGCAAAGGGCTGTCCGGGTCAATGTCTTTGCTGCAGACCACGCATTTGTCCGCACCGCTGATTGCGTTGAGTCCGCCACATGATCCTTTGATGGTGCGTCCGCGAAACATCACGCCGACGGCCATTCCCAGCGTTACGAGAAGTAACAAAACGAATGTGAGCATAAAGGTTTCCATCGCTTGGTGTCCTTTGAAGAGGTTAGCTGTGTTGAATGCTGTCGAATTGATCGGTGGCGTAGGTTTTGAAGTGCATCTTACCAGATGTGACCTCGCGGTCGATAAACAAGGCCGCGAGATTTTGCCGCTTAGCAATTTCGATGCCACGTTGTCGGCCGAGCGCCAGAAGCGCAGTGGCCCAGGCGTCAGCCAGCATGGCGTTTTGGGTTAAGACTGTGACGGAGGCTGATGCGTGCGTCACTGGTCGACCGGTGGTCGCGTCCAGAATGTGGCTGTAGCGAATGCCATTTTGTTCGAAGTAATTCCGGTAATCACCTGAAGTGGCCATGCCGAGACCGGAAACGCCCAGCACCTTGAGATAGCTGCGCTGTCGCGCGTCAGGTGTTTCAATGGCGATCTGCCAAGGCATCCCTTCAGCATTCTGACCCGATGTGATGATGTCGCCGCCAATTTCCACCATGAAGTCGGTGACACCAAAGCTTCTCACCGTGTCACCCAATCTATCGACGCCAAAACCCTTTCCGATAGCGGAAAGGTACATTTGGGTGCTGTCGTGGGTTTTCGTGAGTATGCTTGACTCCATCGAGAGGACGCCAGATTGGCCAACGGAGTGCATGGCAGTGGCAACATCGAAATTTTTTGGAATGCGACCAGTTGGCTTTTGGGCACCAAACCCCCAGAGGTCAATTAACGGACCAAGTGTGAGGTCAAACTGGCCGTCGCTTGCTTGGTGCACGTCATTGGCCGATTGCAAAAGCGACGCCATGTCCGGGCTCAACGTGAAAGGCGTATCGGCCTTCAGATCGTTGATCTGAGAAATCTCGGAGGCCGGATTCCAGTTGGACATCTTTTGATCAATATCCACCAACACAGCATCAATGGCGGTCTTGAGGGCATCTTCATCCAAGCCGCCGCGTGGCTCAACGGCCACCACCGTGTAGGAGGTGCCCATTGTCTGACCGCTTAACAAAATATCCGCTGCACCGCGTTTGCAGGCAGCAAGCGCCAAGGTCATGAAGATAAAGCTGCGTCGAGAGAGAGCTGTCATTTTAAGAGGTTCTCTGTGCATTGCGGGAACGATACAACGCCACGGCCCGGAATTCCAAGGCTGCGGGGTATCCGCGCTATTGTTGACGATCTTTATTGCTCTCAAAGGGGAGAAACAATAGAAAAGTGGCAGTTTAAGGGCTGGCTGCGCGCGCATGGAACACGTATAGGCATGCGCGACAGATCAGAAAAATCGAAGACGAACAGAAACGACGGGATGTGATTGACGTGCAGCATTTTGCGCTCAAAAAAGGCCTGAATCTTCCGATCACCGGCGCGCCGGCCTCGGGAGAGATACACGATGCTGCTCCGGTAAACACCGTTGCCGTGTTGGGGGGCGACTATATAGGACTGAAGCCGCGTATCTCCGTGTCAGAAGGAGATGTGGTGGCCGCAGGTGATCCGCTTCTTGCACACAAAGACACGATGGACGTGAAAGTCGTCTCTCCAGTGTCCGGGCGTGTGAAGGCGATTAACCGCGGAGCACGGCGCGTTTTGCTCAGTGTGGAAATCGAAGTTGATTCTTCGGCCACCGAACCAAAAGACTTTGCAGCTATTGGCGATGTGTCTACCCGGGCAGGTCTGGTGGAGCGGCTTTGTGCCGCAGGCCTCTGGACCTCGTTCCGTACGCGGCCTTATTCGAAGGTTCCGACACCGGATGCTGCGGCCGCTGCGATCTATGTAAACGCGATGGACACAGAGCCTTTGGCTGGTGATCCCGCGGTTGTGATTGCAGATGCTGGTGGTGCCTTTGCTGATGGTTTAGCTGCAATTGCAAAACTAACCGACGGCGCGACGTATCTGTGCCACGCGCAGGGTGCCAAAGTGCCAAGTGCTGATGGTGTGACTGTGGCGACCTTCGCTGGGCCACATCCTGCTGGCCTGGCTGGCACACACATGCATTTCCTGGAGCCGCCATCGGCCTCCAAAACCGTATGGACCGTTGGATACCAAGACGTAATCGCCATTGGTCGCTTGCTGGAGACCGGCAAGATTGACGCCAGCCGGGTAATCGCTTTGAGCGGCCCGCTCTGCGACAAACCGCGTTTGGTGCGTACCGTGGAAGGGGCTTCTCTCCTCGAACTGACCAAAGGCGAGATTTCCTCTGACCTTCCGGTACGTTTGGTGTCTGGTTCGGTTTTGAGCGGTCAGGCTGGCGAAGACGTTGTGACGTTCCTAGGGCGTTATGCGCGTCAAGTGACGATCATGGAAGAGGATCACAAACAGATCCCGATGGGTTGGATTCGTCCGATGCCGTCGAAATACAGCCTCCTGCCTGTCCTGGGGTCCGCTTTCTCCAAGAAGCTTTACCCACTGAGCACCAATTTGAACGGTGGTCGCCGTGCGATGGTGCCGCTGGGCACCTTCGAAAACCTGATGCCGCAGGACTTCCTGCCGACGCAACTGCTGCGGGCCTTGTTGGTGATGGACACCGATGAAGCACAAAAGCTGGGAGCGCTGGAACTGGACGAAGAAGACCTCGGTCTCGTGGGCTTCTCTTGCCCCGCAAAATATGAATATGGCGAAGCACTCCGCGATAGCCTGACCAAGATTGAGAGGGAGGGTTAACCATGGGGTTGCGCAACTTCTTTGATCGTATTGAGCCGCACTTTGTAAAAGGCGGCAAATACGAAAAACTGTTCCCGATCTATGAAATGGTCGAGAGCTTCATCTATACACCAAAGACTGTGACCAAAGCCGCGCCACACGCGCGTTCTTACGTCGATATGAAGCGGATCATGACTTACGTCGTGATCGCGACCATCCCCTGTATTATCATGGGGCTGTATAACGTCGGTCTTCAAGTCAACTCGGCTTACGAGACTATCGACCCATCCGGGTGGCGTGCGTGGATCATCTCCATGCTAGGCATAGGCTTTGACGCCTCAAACCCGCTGGCAAACTTTGCACATGGGTTGCTATATTTCTTACCCATCTACATCACCACACTTGTGGTAGGTGGTATTTGGGAAGTGCTGTTTGCCACAGTACGCGGCCACGAAGTCAACGAAGGCTTCCTTGTTACTTCCATGCTCTTCGCACTGATCATGCCTCCAGCCGCGCCATTGTGGCAGGTCGCGCTTGGTATCAGCTTTGGTGTGGTGATTGGTAAAGAAGTCTTTGGCGGCACCGGCAAAAACTTCCTCAACCCAGCGCTGACTGGACGTGCGTTCCTCTACTTCGCGTATCCCGCAAATATGTCTGGTGACACGATCTGGACACCAGTGGACGGCTTTTCTGGCGCAACCGCGCTGTCGGTTGGTGCGTCCCAGGGTTACCAGGAGCTGGCCGCAAACGGTATGAACTGGATGAATTCCTTTGTGGGAACTGTCCAAGGGTCGATCGGCGAAGTGTCCGCATTGGCCTGTCTGATTGGTCTGGCCTTCCTTCTGATCACAAAAATCGCCAATTGGCGCCTTGTAGTTGGCTGTATGGCTGGCATGATTGGCTTCTCGCTACTGCTCAACCTGATTGGGTCCGACACGAATCCAATGTTTGCTATGCCTTGGTATTGGCACTTTGTAGTGGGCGGCTTTGCGTTTGGCATGGTGTTCATGGTCACCGAGCCAGTGTCTGCATCACACACCAACATGGGCCGCTACATCTACGGTGCGCTGATCGGATTCATGGTTGTCATGATCCGCGTGATCAATCCAGCTTTCCCAGAAGGCATGATGCTCGCGATCCTCTTCGGCAACGTCTTTGCACCGCTGATCGACTACTTTGTTGTGCAAGCAAATATCAAACGGAGGGCCCGTCGTAATGTCTGACGCTCCCAACCAAAACAAAGGGCCTATTGCCCGCTTTCTGGCGGCTCCGCCAGACAGTGTTGGCAAGACGGTCTTCATCGCTGTCAGCCTGTGCCTTGTGGCCTCGATGATTGTGTCTGCTGTGTCTGTGGCGCTTCGTCCGCTGCAGGAGCAGAACAAGCTCAAGGACAAACAAGCCAACGTTCTTCAGGTGGCCGGCCTTTATGAACCGGGCATGGACGTGCTGGAAGGCTTCAGTGTGTTTGAGCCACAGGTGGTGGAACTGGAAACAGGTACGATCACCGACGCTTTTGACGCCCCCACCTTTGATGACCGAGCCGCGGCGGCTGACCCTGAGCTTTCTATTCGCCTGAGTGACGATCCGGCAGGCATTGGTCGTCAGACGAAATTCGCAACGGTCTACATGCTGCGCAATGACGACGGGTCTCTGGATAAGGTGATCCTGCCGATCCATGGCTATGGCCTTTGGTCAACGCTCTATGGGTTCATCGCGCTTGAAGAAAACGGCAACGACATTTTTGGTCTACAGTTCTACGACCATGGCGAGACACCGGGTCTTGGTGCCGAGGTGGATAACCCACGTTGGAAAACGCTGTGGGGTGGTAAAAAGCTGGCAGATGAAGACGGCAGCTTGCAGATCACAGTTGCCAAGTCCGTGCCGCCTGCCGGAGTTGATTACCATGTTGATGCGCTTGCTGGGGCAACGTTGACGTCTGTTGGTGTCGACAACCTTGTGCGGTTCTGGATGGGCGAAGCTGGCTTTGGCCCGTTCCTTGAAAACCTCAAAGCAGGAGAGATCTGATGGCTCAGACAAAAAGAGACCTTCTGGTCGACCCGCTTGTCGACAACAACCCGATCACGCTGCAGGTTCTGGGCATTTGTTCTGCGCTGGCGGTGACCTCCTCGCTGCAAGTGGCCTTCGTGATGGCGCTTGCCGTGACCGCCGTGACCGGGTTCAGCTCGATGTTCATTTCGGTGCTGCGCAACCAAATCCCCGGCTCCATCCGTATTATCGTGCAAATGGTGATCATCGCTTCACTGGTGATCATCGTGGACCAGGTTCTGAAAGCTTACGCATATGACGTCTCCAAGACCCTTTCGGTGTTTGTAGGCCTGATCATCACGAACTGTATCGTGATGGGGCGCGCGGAAGCATTCGCGATGAAGAACCCACCAATCGACAGCTTCATTGACGGGGTCGGCAACGGCCTTGGTTATGGTGCGCTGTTGCTGGTTGTGGGCTTCATTCGTGAACTGTTCGGTGCAGGCAGCCTGTTTGGCATCACAATCCTGCCCACCGTGAACAACGGTGGCTGGTATGTGCCAAACGGCATGTTGCTTTTGCCACCTTCGGCGTTCTTCATCATCGGCTTGCTGATCTGGGCTGTGCGTGCCTGGAAACCTGAGCAGGTGGAAGAGCGTGAATATAAAATTCAAGTTGTGGAGGGCCACTAATGGAAGGGCTTCTCTCTTTAGCCGTAAAGGCTGTCTTTGTTGAGAACCTCGCGCTCTCCTTCTTCCTCGGCATGTGTACGTTCATCGCCGTGTCCAAGAAGATCTCGACTGCGCTTGGATTGGGTATCTCTGTGATGCTGGTCCAGGCCATTACGGTTCCAACCAACAACCTGCTTCTCACCTATCTGCTGGCGCCTGGAGCGCTGGCGTGGGCGGGTTTCCCAAATGTGGATCTGACTTTCCTTGGTCTGATTTGCTACATCGGCGTGATCGCGGCGATGGTTCAGATCCTTGAGATGGTGCTCGATAAGTTCTTCCCGCCGCTTTACAACGCGCTGGGTGTGTTCTTGCCACTGATCACCGTGAACTGCGCCATCCTGGGTGGCTCGCTGTTTATGGTGGAACGTGACTACAACATCGCCGAAAGCGTGACCTATGGTCTGAGCTCCGGCTTTGGTTGGGCGCTGGCGATCACCGCCATGGCGGGGGTGCGTGAAAAGCTGAAATATTCCGACATTCCCGATGGTCTGCAGGGCCTAGGCATCACCTTTATTACCGCAGGTCTGATGGCTTTGGCCTTCATGTCCTTCTCCGGCGTGAAACTTTAAGGGGTAGGCGAGATGGAAACATTTACTCTAGGGGTTGTTCTCTTCACCCTGATCGTTCTGGCGCTGGTCACCATCATTTTGGCGGCACGCTCGCGACTGGTGAGCACCGGCAACGTTGAAATCACCATCAACGGCGAGAAAACCATATCTGTGCCCGCAGGTGGTAAGCTTCTGCAAACACTTGCGGAACAAAAACTATTTGTCCCGTCTGCCTGTGGCGGTGGCGGAACATGTGCGCAATGCAAGGTGCGGGTCCATTCCGGCGGCGGTTCAATTTTGCCAACTGAGGAAGGACACATCACCAAGCGTGATGCCGCTTGTGGCGACCGTCTGTCTTGTCAGGTTGCCGTGAAGCAGGACATGGACATCGAAGTGCCTGAAGAGGTGTTTGGCGTTAAGAAGTGGGAGTGCACAGTGCGCTCCAACGAAAACGTCGCAACTTTCATCAAGAACTTGGTTCTGGAACTGCCCGAAGGCGAGGACGTTAACTTCCGTGCCGGTGGCTATATTCAGATTGAGGCGCCTGCGCACAAGCTGAGCTACAAAGACTTTGCGATCGAGGAAGAGTATCAGGAAGACTGGGATAAGTTTAACCTGTGGCAGTATGAATCGAATGTGAGTGAGCCGGTTGAACGTGCGTATTCGATGGCGAACTACCCGGATGAAAAAGGTTTGATCATGCTAAACGTGCGTGTGGCCTCGCCGCCACCAGGCAGTCAGGGCATTCCTCCGGGTCTAATGTCGTCGTACATTTTCAATCTGAAACCTGGTGACAAAGTTACTATCTCAGGCCCATTTGGCGAGTTTTTTGCGCGCGACACCCAAAAAGAGATGGTCTTTATTGGTGGCGGAGCTGGCATGGCGCCAATGCGCAGCCATATCTTTGACCAGCTCAAACGCTTGCAAAACCGAGATCGAAAGATTTCGTTCTGGTACGGCGCCCGGTCCAAACGTGAGATGTTTTTTGTCGAGGACTTTGATGGACTGGCGGCAGAGTTTGACAACTTTGACTGGCACGTGGCGTTGTCTGATGCGCTGCCGGAAGATGACTGGAACGGCTATACTGGCTTCATTCACAACGTGCTTTTTGAAGAATACCTCAAGAGCCACCCTGCGCCGGAAGACTGTGAATTCTACATGTGTGGTCCGCCCATCATGAACCAGTCTGTGATCAACATGCTGCTTGATCTTGGCGTGGATCGTGAAGATATCATGTTGGATGACTTTGGCGGGTAACTGAAGCGCCTAGAAATATGAAACGCCGCTCTTTTGGAGCGGCGTTTTCTTTTGAGGGCGCATGAAACCGGGTTGGCCTTAAAAGTGACGCGGTGGCAGGGTGTGTGCCTCTGGATACCAGATAGCGAACAGGGAGCCTGATGGCCAAAGCGGTGTTTTTACAAGGGGCGTTGATGCGCCATGTGGCGGTTATGTCCCTGACCTCGTCCGTCGGGTTGATGGCGATCTTTGCGGTTGATTTTGTCGACATGATCTTCATCTCAATGCTTGGCAACAAGGCGCTTGCAGCCGCCGTTGGCTATGCGGGGACGCTGCTGTTCTTCACCAATGCAGTTAACATCGGCTTGTCGATCTCGGCGGGATCGTTGGCCGCGCGTTCAATTGGCGCTGAAAACCTGCAAAAGGCGCGTGAGAATGCGACGTCTGTTGCTATCTTGGGAGGGCTAACTGGGCTGGCAATCCCGTTGATCGTTTTGGTGTTTCTTGATCCGATTTTGTCATGGTTGGGCGCTGAAGGCGACACACTGGCATTGGCCAAACGATATGTGACGATTGTGATCCCAACCATGCCATTTATGTCCCTTGCCATGGTGAGCATGGCGGTACTGAGAGCGCATGGCGATGCACGAAGGTCCATGATGGGCACGGTGTTTGGCGGTGCGGTCAATGCTGCACTGGATCCGGTGTTGATTTTTGGCTTGGGCTTGGGATTGGACGGTGCGGCGTATGCGTCCGTTACTGCGCGGGTTGTCATGTGCGCCTATGCGGTCTTTTGTGTCGTCAGGATTCACAAAGGATATGCTGCACCTTCAATGGGGCAACTCAAACGGGACGCAAAGGCGATCAGTGGCATTGCAGGACCAGCCATTCTGACAAATGTGGCCTCGCCTGTTGGCGCGGCAATTGTTACGCGTGAAATGGCGCGATATGGTACTGACGCGGTAGCTGCAATGGCTGTGATTGGTCGATTGATGCCGGTGGCGTTTGCAGTGGTTTTTGCACTGTCTGGGGCAATTGGTCCAATTGTAGGACAGAATTTCGGGGCAGGGCTGTTTGATCGCGTGCGCGGCACCCTCAAAGCTGGGCTACGGTTCCTGCTCGCCTACACACTGCTGTCGGCATTGATTTTGTTTCTAGCGCGTGGGCTGATTGCTGACGCGTTTGATGCCGAAGGTGAGATGCGAACCTTAATCTATCTGTTTTGTGGCCCAATTGCGCTTTTGCAGTTTTTCAACGGCGTCATATTTGTGTGCAACGCCTGCTTCAACAATCTCGGTCACCCGATTTACTCAACCTATGTGAATTGGGGGCGGCACACCGTTGGAACCCTGCCTCTCGCGCTTTTGGGCGGTGTTTATTGGGGCGCGTCTGGTGTGTTGCTGGGGCAAGCCATCGGAGGGGCGTTCTTTGCCGCGCTTGCTGTGGTTATGGCCGTAAAAACAATCAGCCGGCTCAGTCGCCCTGAACCGGTTGATCCGTTTGCCGAAGAGAGCACGCTGCATCACATCAGCGGGCGTCGCAATTGGTAGCTTAGCGTGGCAGTTGAGAGGCCTCACGGGCCAGGACCTCAATTTGGTCCCAAGCGCCTTGTTTGACTAATTTGGACGGAGCGACCCAACTTCCGCCCGCACAAACCACGTTAGGCAATGACAGATAGTCAGTGGCGTTCTGAGGGCTCACGCCACCTGTTGGGCAAAAACTGATCTGGGGCAGAGGGCTGGCAAGGGACCCAATAAACTTGGCTCCGCCCGCGGCTTCGGCCGGGAAGAATTTAAGCATGTTGTAGCCGCGCTCCAGCAGCGCCATGGCCTCAGAAGCGGAGGCGGCCCCTGGGAGAAGTGGTAGGCCTTCTGCCTCACAGGCGTCCAACAATGTGTCGGTTGCACCCGGCGAGACACCGAAGGTGGCGCCCGCGTCTTTTGCCGCTCTTACGTCTTCAGGTGTCAGCAATGTGCCCGCACCAACCATTCCGCCAGGGACATCTGCCATTGCCCGTATGACGTCCAGTGCAGCAGGTGTCCGCAAGGTCACCTCAAGAGCGGGCAGGCCGCCTGCAACTAAGGCTTCGGCGAGTGGTTTCGCATGGGCGACATCTTCGACCACCAGTACCGGAACAATCGGAGCAGCGTTGCAGATCTCGCGCGCTTTTTCGCTGGCAGTTTGTGGAGAGATTGACATCAAGAGTTACCCTTCAAAAATGGACGCGCCGGTGGTGGCTGGCCCCACCGAGTTGCGGAAAGCAGCAAAAAGTTCACGGCCAGTGCCGTGTTGGTACGAATCCAGATCGGCCGTGGCCAGTGGACGGTCTTCGAAGTCTTCAACAAGGACTTCCAGTGTGCCTGCCTCTGCATCCACGCGTACCAAATCTCCGTCACGCAGTTTGGCAATTGGTCCACCATCCAACGCCTCCGGAGAGACATGGATCGCTGCCGGAATTTTGCCAGAGGCACCCGACATGCGACCGTCTGTGACAAAGGCAACTTTGAGCCCTTTGCCTTGCATGATCGACATTAGCGGAGTCAGGCTGTGCAACTCCGGCATGCCATTGGCTCTGGGGCCTTGAAATCGCACTACTATCACTGCGTCTTCGGTTAGTTCGCCCGCTTTGAACGCGGCCTTGACCTCGTCCTGATCATGGAACACACGCGCGGGAGCTTCGACCAGGCGATGTTTCTCTGCCACTGCGGAGATTTTCATAACCGACGTGCCTAGGTTGCCTGAGAGGCGGGCGAGACCGCCGGTGGGAGCAAACGGATCTGTTGCTGGCCGCACAATCTTGTCGTTGAGCGAGGTTTTGGTTCCGGGCTTCCAAGTAAGGGCACCGTTGAGAAGTTTTGGTTCGTGAGTGTAGTTTTCAAGTCCTTCGCCAGCGACGGTTTTTGTGTCTGGATGCAAAAGCCCTGCAGAGAGCAGTTCGCCAATCATGTAGCCTAGGCCACCTGCCGCGTGGAAGTGGTTCACATCTGCCAGACCATTTGGATAGACACGCGCCAGGAGTGGGGTCACGTCGGAAAGCTCAGCGAAGTCTTCCCAGGTCAACACGATGCCTCCCGCGCGAGCCATGGCAATCAGGTGAATTAACAGGTTGGTGGATCCACCTGTGGCATTGAGGCCGACAATACCGTTCACAAAGGCTTTTTCATCCAAGATGTCACAGGTTGGTGTGTAGTTGTTGCCAAGTGCCGATAGCGAAAGAGCGCGGCGGGCGCCTTCTTCGGTCAAGGCGTCACGCAGGTCTGTGTTAGGTGAAACAAAACTGGAGCCTGGCAAGTGCAGCCCCATAAATTCCATCAGCATTTGATTGGTGTTCGCTGTGCCGTAGAACGTGCAGGTGCCCGGACCGTGGTAAGCGGCCATTTCCGAAGCCATCAGTTCAGCGCGACCTGCTTCACCCGCGGCAAACCGTTGACGTACCATGGCCTTTTCATCGTTGGAAATGCCCGTGCTCATCGGACCTGCGGGCAAAAAGACCGCAGGTAGGTGTCCGAAACTCTGCGCTGCGATCACCAAGCCAGGGACGATCTTGTCGCACACGCCAAGATAAACGGATGCATCGAAAGTGTTGTGACTGAGCGCCACCCCTGCCGCCAGAGCAATAACGTCACGCGAAAACAGCGACAGCTCCATTCCGGCCTCGCCTTGGGTTACGCCGTCACACATGGCCGGAACACCACCTGCAACTTGTGCAGTACCACCGGCTGCGCGGGCGGCATCTCGAATCAGCGACGGATACCGTTCAAACGGTTGGTGCGCGGAGAGCATATCGTTGTAAGCGGTCACAATACCGAGGTTCCCGGCGGAGCCTGTGGATAGAGCAGATTGGTCATCGCCAGCCCCGGCATAGGCATGGGCTTGCCCTGAGCAACTTAAATGGGCCCGGGCTGGACCTTGGCTTGCAGCCTGCGTCATCCGCTCCAAATAGGTGTCACGATGCGGTTTGGAGCGCGTGATGATACGGTCTGTGACTTTTTCTAGGGTTGGGTGGAGTGGCATAAGTACCATCCTTCCTAATTGGGACGTGTTTGTGGGGCTTAGTCGCCGATGGGGCGCCAGCGGCGTCCGCCTCGGTGCATCAGCATAAGGGCTTCTTCAGGGCCGGAACTGCCTGGGTCATAAGGGACGGGGCGTTGGTTCGCGTCTTCCCATGCTGCGATCAAAGGGTCTGCCCAAGCCCAAGCGGCCTCAACTTCATCGCCGCGCATAAACAGCGTTTGGTCGCCTCGGATCACATCCATGATCAAACGTTCGTAGGCATCCTGAGACATTAGGCTGTCACCGAGGGCGTCGGCGAAGGACATGTCCATATCAACTTCTGTGAGCCGCATGCCACCAGGGCCCGGTTCTTTGATGGTTGTTCGCAGGGTGATGCCTTCGTCCGGTTGTAGACGAATGATCAAAGCATTGCCTTTGCGACCTTCCATTTTATTTGGAAAGATATTGTGAGGAGGGTCTTTGAATACAACAGCGATTTCGGATGCTCGATCCCGCAATTGCTTGCCGGTGCGCAGATAGAATGGCGTACCAGCCCATCGCCAGTTGCCCACCGCGAGTTTCAGCGCAATATAGCTTTCAGTGCGGCTGCTTGCGTTCTCGACGTCCTCAAAATAGCTCTGGTTGTCACGACCTGATCTGTATTGGCCGCGCACGATGTCGTCCAGTACAACCGGTTCCAGAGCCTCAATGACTTTGACTTTTTCGTCGCGCACAGAATTAGACGTGAATTTACTGGGAGGCTCCATTGCGATCAGACAGAGCAGCTGCATCAAGTGGTTTTGCACCATATCCCGCATGGCGCCCGATTGATCGTAATACCCGCCGCGGCCAGCAACTCCGATGCTTTCGGCAACCGTGATCTGCACATGATCGATATGTGTGGAGTTCCAAAGGGGTTCAAACAGCGAATTGGCGAAACGCAGTGCCATCAGGTTTTGAACGGTTTCTTTACCGAGGTAGTGATCAATCCTGTAAATTTGCTGCTCATCAAAGTGACGCAGCAGATCCTTGTTAAGCGCTTGAGCGCTTTCCAGATCGTGCCCAAAAGGCTTTTCCACCACAATTCGGCTTTCCGGAGTGGCGATACCATTTAGGTTCAAACGCTCCGCAATGGCGCCAAAAAGGGAGGGAGAGACTGAGAGATAGAACGTGCGAACCGTTCCCTCCCGCAATACACCCTTTAGGTCCGGCCATCCGGTATCACCCATCGCATCGATGTGTACGTAGCTCAGGTGTGCGAGAAACTCTGCAACCATTTCAACGGGACGCAAACTTTCCTCGACAAACTCCGTGAGAGCGGCGCCTATAAGCTCGCGAAACCCTGCGCTGTCCATGTCAGAGCGCGCCGAGCCAATGATTTTTGCGTCTTCTGGCATTTGGCCCGCGCGAAACCGGTGGAAGAGACCAGGCAGGATTTTGCGGCGAGCGAGATCGCCCGTTGCGCCAAAGATCACAAGGTCAAACGGTTCAACCGGAATTACGCGCGCAACCATAACAACTTAGCCTTTCAGAAGGGCGCCCATACGGCGGCCTGTGTCGAGCATGCGGTTGGAGAACCCCCACTCATTATCATACCAGCTTACCACACGAACCAGACCTTCTTCTGTCACGCTGGTCTGAGCGGGCGCAAAGATTGAGGAATGCGGGTCGTGGTTGAAATCAGCGGAAACCAAGGGTGCCTCTTCATAGCCAAGCACGCCTTTCAGCGGGCCTTCAGCGGCAGCTTTGACCGCGTCGTTGATGGCCTCAACGGTGGCTGGCTTATTGGTGTTGATTACCAGATCCACCATAGAAACGTTGGCGGTTGGAACGCGGATGGCCGAGCCTTCGAGTTTGCCCTTAAGGTGCGGGAGAACCAGAGAAATTGCGCGTGCGGCACCGGTAGAGGTCGGGATCATCGACAAGGCTGCGGCGCGGGCACGGTAGAGGTCTTTGTGGTTAGTGTCATGTGTTGGCTGATCACCGGTATAGGCGTGAATCGTGGTCATGTAGCCAGTTTTGATGCCAAACGCGTCGTCCAGAACCTTGGCAACGGGGGCGAGACAGTTGGTGGTGCAGGAGGCATTGGAGACGATGATGTCGTCGGCGGTCAGCGTGTCGTCATTGACCCCAAACACTATTGTCTTGTCTGCGTTTGCGCCGGGGGCTGAGACCAACACCCGCTTGGCTCCGGACTTTAGAAGCAGCTCCGCCTTGTCTTTTGCCGTGAAAATACCCGTACATTCGTAGGCAATATCAACATCCGACCATGGCAACTCTTGTGGGTCGCGGATGGCTGTCAGGCGGATCGTTTGATTGCCAACTTTCATGGAGGCGCCGTCCAGCGAAACCTCGGCGTTTAAGCGGCCGTGGACGCTGTCGTATTTGAGCAGGTGCACCAAGTGGTCGTTAGGGGAAAGGTCATTGATGGCAACGACTTGGATGTCGTTGGTGCCGCTTTCGATGAGGGCGCGTAGGACGCCGCGGCCGATGCGGCCAAACCCGTTGATGGCAATCTTGATGCTCATGTCATTCTCCAAACATGCAAATCAGCGCTTTCGGTAGCGCCACCGTTAGCGCTATCGCTACAAGGAAATGCAACGGGAATCAAGGGGAGGAATTAACTTCTGGACGACGCGCTTTCGGGGTTGCTTTGGTCTGGGTTGTGTCAGACCATCCGGCCATGGGAAAAAAGCTTCTTCTCAAGGACATCGCCAAATTGGCTGGTGTAAGTGAAATGACGGCCTCACGCGCTATGCGGGGGGCGCAGGACGTTTCGGAATCGACCCGCAAAAAGGTTGAGCAGATCGCGCGGGACGTTGGATACGTGCCGAATCGCATAGCTGGCGCACTTGCGTCCAAGACAGTGAACTTGGTTGGCGTGGTTGTGCCCAGTCTGAATTCTTCAGTGTTTCCTGAGGTGTTGTCGGGCATCAGCTCGACTTTAAAGGCCACCGCTTTGAAGCCTGTGATTGGCGTCACCGGTTATGATTTGCAGGAGGAAGAAGAGGTTATCCGTGAGATGCTGAGCTGGCGGCCTACGGGTGTTGTCATTGCTGGACTAGAGCACAATGACGCCGCACGCAAAATGCTGGCCAACGCGGATTGCCCGGTTGTCGAAGTCATGGATGTTGACGGACAGCCAATCAAGCACTGTGTAGGGATTTCACATCTCGAAGCCGGGCGCAAAATGGCCCGTACCATTTTGAAGGCCGGGTATAAGAAAATCGGTTTTGTCGGCACCAAGATGCCGCAGGATTACCGTGCCGAAAAGCGTATGCAGGGTTTTGAGTTGGAGCTCAAAGAAGCTGGCTTGTCGTTGTGTGATCAAGAGCTCTACTCCGGGGTGTCGTCTATTGAGACCGGCAACAAATTGACGGAGCTGTTAACGCAGCGTTCGCCGCAGCTTGATTGCATCTATTTTTCCAGCGATGTGCTCTCGATTGGCGCTTATATGTATTGTCTCTCCAGAGGGCTTTCAGTGCCCAAGGATTTGGCTATTGCCGGCTTTAACAATCTGAATTTGCTTAAAGGTCTGCCTTTGCCTCTGGCAACCACGGATGCGCATCGGTTTGAAATCGGGCAGAAAGCAGCTGAAATTATCCTCGCAGCGCAGAGCCCGGACAGCCCGGCGCAGGTGATGAAGTTGGAGCCAGTTGTCACAACAGGTCAGTCGCTTTAACGCGCGTTTTGGATCGCTTCTGCAGCCAATTTTGCAATCTCCGGCCATGTCCCAAGTGGTGGCATCGTATCGCCTGAAAACATTGCTTTTTCAAAGGCTTCGGGGATATCGTGGCGGCAATGGTCGCCTCCCAAAGCGAAGAAAGGCAGGCAGAGGCTTTGTTTTGGCAATGCGCGAGCGGCGTCAGCCATAAAAGGGGGCTCTTCGACAAATCCGACGGAAATTTCTAGAGCATCAAACCGCTTAGAAAGTGCGCTTTGGAAAGCGTAAGCGGATTCGGCCGCTTTGGAACCTTTTGCTGAGCCATGCGCCGCCAACAGGAGGTGGCTCTCGCCCTGTTTCCAGGCGCGGTTTGCAAGCGCGGCGTTGACACCTTGAGCCGCTACATCAGGCAACTTTGGATGAAATCCCAACGGGGGTAGAACACGCAGGTCTGCGTCGCCTAGCCGATTTAGCAGCATCTTTGAAACAAAAAAACCATCCCCATGAACATCGGGAATACCAAAGACCCTGAAGTGATTTCAGATACTTGGCGCTCCAATGCGTTTGGCATTGCAAGGGTGGCAGCTCGAATAGTCCAGTTGGGGAGCTGCTGGTTCACAGCCGCTGCAAAGCCCTGTAGCCACTGCTCCGGCGGACGGGGGCCGACGGTTGGCCGTGAGCTACAATCAGCGCTTCACGGGGTGTTTGGCTCATGCAGCCGGGGCCTCAAATGCAGCCGCGAGATCATCGGGTAAGTCAAATTCTTGCAAAGCCCGAGATCGCGCGTCGGCGGACATTTTTCGGGCGGTTTTTACGACGATACTCAGCACTTTTTCGGGGCTGTGCTTGGCCGCGAATGGCGAAAAGTAGTACTTGATGAAGACAAAACATATAATGTCCTCAAGGGCTTGCACCTGATCGTTGCGCTTGATGCCTTCTTTGCGCAACATGGCGCCGGCAGCAGTCACGTCTTCTTCAGAATAACCTGCATCCGCCATGATCTCCGAGACACGGTTTGCATGGTGTGCACCGAGGTCGCGGCGCCACTTCAAATACCCAGCACGGCCCTCAGGATAATTGGCCCGTTTGAGCACCCAGCGTTCAATGTGTTGGCCTCTGGACGCAACTTGTAACGCTTCGGAAGCATTGGGAAAAAGCCGATTACATTCTTCGGTCATGCGTTGGCCGTAGAGCAGGGCTTCGGGCTGCCCGTCATCTATTTTGGGGTCTTTTGAGTTGGCGGTGTCGATGGCGTCCAATGCGGTTTGAAGACGGGTCATAGTGTGGCTCCGAGCTGCTTTTCTATCATCGTTTTTAGGTGTTGGTGCGGTCCGCGGGAAGAGGCAAAAGCCACGTCGGTATCACGTCTGCATCGCGACTGTTTTGCGGAGGTGCAAATTCTGCGGTTTTGCGCATATGTTTACGAGCGGGTAAGCACTGAACGCAGCAGATTCAGGTCCAGCGGTTTGTGTAACAGCGGGGCGTTGAGACCGTGACAGAGCACTTTTAACTCTGGGTCGCGGTTGGCGCTAATCACGCAGGCCGGAAGCGGTCCGTAGGTTTTGCGCAACTGCACAATCAGGTCTGTTCCTGTCGCGGCATGATCGAGCTGATAATCTGCCAGAACCATATCTGGAGCGATGTCGATTTCGCGTAGCAGGTCGAGCGCTTCGATGTCACTGCCGCAGGCGAGCACATCCGCCCCCCAGTTTTCCAGCGTCATGGAAATTGCGGTGCGCAGCTCGGCGTCGTTTTCCACCAGGAGCACAATGCGGTGCGCCAGAGGATTGGCGGCCTCGGGCGCTGCCCGCGAGGGCAGGGAGGGTGCGGCTTGGTCTGTGTGAATAGGTAGCGTGATGCAAAATCGCGTGCCGCGCCCAGGGTCCGACTGCATGTGCATCGGATGGGCCAGCAACCGGCAGGCGCGTTCTACAATGGCCAAGCCAAGGCCGAGACCTTCGGCGGGGCTGGCGGCCGCATTCACGCGGTGAAATTCGTCAAACACTTTGGCTTGCTGTTCAATCGGAATGCCAGGACCGGTGTCCCAGATTTCGACCACTATATTGTTGTCGCGTCGTCGAGCGGCGACGAGGACACGCCCGCGCTCGGTATAGCGCAGGGCGTTGGCGATCAAGTTTTGTAGAATGCGGCGAAGATAGGTTGCGTCGGAATGCACGGTGTAATCCGTGGTGCGCAAATCAAAGCGCAGGCCCTTTTCGCGAGCAACTGGGGCAAACTCGTCTTGCAATTGTCGAAGCAGGGCGCCGAGAGGGATTTGCGTGTTGTGGACAGCGGCGCGACCGCTGTCCAGCCTTGAGATGTCCAAGAGCGCCCCGAGGATGTGTTCGACGCTTTGCAGGGCGGAAGTGGCTTTGGATAGACGTTCACGTTGGTCAGGTTCGGATAGATCTGTTTCCAGAGAGGCCATGTAGAGTTTGGCGGCAGAAAGCGGTTGTAAAAGGTCATGGCTGGCAGCCGCGACAAAACGAGACTTGGAGGCGTTGGCGCGTTCGGCCTCGGCCAGAGCATCCTGAAGTTCAAGGGTGCGTTCCTGTACGTGTCGTTCAAGCGTTTCGTTGACTTGGGAGGTGGCCCGGAGGGCGCGGCGTTCTGTTGTGATGTCTGTAAATGAAATTACAAAGCC
>NZ_CAJXIV010000083.1 GCF_913054185.1 uncultured Shimia sp. | reverse complement strand
AAAGAGTCTTTAATTTCGGCCAGTTTGGCTCTGGCGGCGCATACGTCTGTGGCGCAAGCAGAGGATTGTCAGGGCTTTGTGTTCACAAGCGAAGCCAAAGAGGCGTCTTATGAGTATTGGCGCACAGCTTCCAATGAGAAAATTTTCTCCTGTCTGAAGCACCACGGGATCAGTACCGCGTTTGAAACCGGCGTGGCACCAATCAATCTGGCGGCGTATACCCGCAGCGATGCGACGGTGCTTGAGTATCTTTTGACGGAAGGTGCCAACCCAAATCATGCTGATAAGTTTGGGTTTACGCCGCTGCATGATGCGGCACACGGAGAAAGCTCGCCCAAAGCCATTGCGCTATTGCTGGACGCCGGTGCGCAAGTGGACGCGGTCACGAATTTTGGCGAAACGCCCCTGACGTTTGCCTCTGGTCTGTCGCCCAGACCTGCGGATACGCGCGCGCTGATCGAGGCAGGGGCCAATATCGAATACAGTATGACAGTGAACGAGTATGTGGAAATCAATCGCCCGTTGTTTCGGGCGGCCTGGCTCAACACCCCAACACTTGTCAAAACACTGATTGAAGCCGGTGCCGATCTTGATGCGGTTAATGGTCAGGGCGAGACCGCACTGGACATCGCGATGAGCAGCAAGCGCTTTCAAAGCGCCCGATTGTTGTTGCAGGCTGGTGCGCATCCAGACGGGGGTGTCGGGTTGGGTGTGGAGGACGGTGATCGTCCGTTTGCGCTTGCGATCACCGCGTATGCTGACGGTGAAGCTACTTTTGCGCTTGTAGATCTTTTTGTGAAATCCGGGGTGGCCTTGGATGCGCCCACAGATACGCACCTGAGTGACACGCCGCTGTTTCAGGCCTTCCATCATTTTGAAGACAGTCAGGACCGTCGGGTGTTTGATCTGATCGCAAGTAAGGCGGATCTCAATCCTGAAGGAAAGTCGCTTTTGGTGGATGCGATCAAAGGGCCGCTCTCGGTTGAAGACGTTGCCAGCCTGATCACATTGGGGGTGGATGTGAATGCGCGTGGTGTTGGGCGAGATCGGGTGGAAACCCGTATGATCATTCACCTAAACGAAACGCCGCTTGTGGCTGCGGCCACGTTGGAAGAACACGACCGCGCAAAAGCGATTTCGCAACATCTGATCTCCAATGGCGCTGATGTGAATCAGCTTGGGGTCAATGGCCGCTCGGCGATGCATGTCGCGTTGCTGTCCGAAAACCTCGGGCTGGTGGCGACGCTTTTTGAACAGGGGGCGGAGGCGGATCTTCGGGACAAAGATGGCGAGACTCCGCTTGAGAGCTATATGTCAAAGCTTGATGGTGCCGCCCCTCCTGCCCATGTTGTCCCGATGTTGGATGCGCTGCGCATTGCGCAAGAGATCGCTGCTTCACGGTGAAACAGGCGCCGATGTTTATGGACATGATGCAGGATTTCCTCACTCGCGGCACAGGGTAATGGCGCGGGTTGTTGGGGCTGCGGCGCGGGCCTATATTTAAGCCAACTTTGATGGAGGTTTTATGGCCCAGAAACTGGATGCCTGATTTTGGCGGGTGGCAGAGTGTCCACCCGATGCACATTCAAGACGGCAAAACCGGCGCATTTGCGCGGGGCTGTTGGTTTGTGCCGATCCCTTTTTCTGATACGTTATGGCCAAGCCAAGACAGGCGCGGCCAATCCATGAGAGAACCTCAACAATGACACGGGACTTTTCCCAATTTTTGCCAACACGTGGCGTGGCCAAACAAGACCCACCAAAGCGCTCCCCGTTGGACATCCTTGGCTGGCAATCGTTTTTTGCCCAGCAAACCGATCTTGATATTTTGGACGCCACGCCGCCGGTGCGGGTGGTGGAAGTGCATCGCAACGGCCTTCGGGTGCGCGGCGACGGCATTGACGCCTTGGTGCCACCGGGGCCGGATGCCACGGTGGGTGACTGGCTGCTGTATGATGCGGAGCTGCCGATGCGCAGCGCCGTGTTGGAGCGCAAGAGCCTGTTTAAACGCCGGGCCGCCGGACATGATCGCAGCATTCAAATGATTGCCGCCAATGTGGACACGGCCTTTGTAGTGACCAGTTGCAACAATGATTTTAACGTGGCGCGGCTTGAGCGCTATCTGGCACTGGCCTTTGAGGCGGATGTGACGCCGGTGATTTTGCTGACCAAGGCGGACCTCTGTGAAGACACGGCGGGCTATGTGGCGGAGGCGCAATCCATTTCTGACCGCGTGCCAGTGGTGCTGTTGAATGCCAAAAGTGAAGAACCTGCGGAAAAGCTAACGGATTGGTGCGCGCCGGGGCAGACCATTGCCTTTCTGGGCACGTCAGGTGTGGGCAAATCCACCTTGGTGAATGCGCTGTTTGGCACAGAGCAGGCTGAGACCGGTGCAATCCGGGAAGACGACAGCCGGGGGCGACACACCACCACCAGCCGGCAGTTGCATTTCACGGAGCAGGGCTTGGCCATTTTGGACACGCCGGGCATGCGCGAATTGCAGCTTGCAGAAGCGGGCGATGGTCTGGCGGATCTGTTTTCTGACGTGGTTGAGCTGTCGACGCAGTGCAAATTCCGCGATTGTGCACATGAAAGCGAGCCGGGATGTGCCGTGCGCGCGGCAATTGAGGCCGGCACACTGGATGCGGAACGCTTTGAGCGGTGGCGTAAACTGGAAGCGGAAGAGCGGCACAACACCGCGTCTTTGGCGGAAAAGCGGGCTTATGACAAAAACTTCGGCAAGATGATCAAAACGGTGACCAAGGCCCACAAGGGCCGAAAAGGGCGGAAGTGATATGATCATTCGAAAGTTTGCATCCCGCGACACTGACTCTGTGCTGGATGTGTGGGCGCAGGCCAATGCGCTGGCCCATCCCTTTTTGCCGGACGATGTCGTTGCGCAGGTCGCAAAAGACATGCGGGCGATCTATTTGCCAAACGCCGAAACTTGGGTGTTGGAGGTTGATGATACACCAATGGGCTTCATTGCCATGATCGACACGGAGATTGGCGGTCTGTTTGTCGCCCCATCATCACACGGGCGTGGGTACGGACGTGCGCTTGTGGATCATGTCGTGGCGAAAAAAGGCCCGCTTACAGTGGAGGTGTTTGCCGCCAATGCCAGTGGCCGACCGTTTTACGAACGGTACGGGTTTGAGCAGATTGGTGAGGACCACTTTGGTGCCACAGGCGATGTGGTGCTGAAACTGGCCATGCCAAAAGCCACAGACTAAATTCGGAGACCCGTTGAAACGGTCTTCATTTGGGGGTGACCCTTGCGGCGCGCGGAGGATTTCGGGCGCCGTTTTCTATCGGCCTCCTTAGCGGTTTTGTGAGTGGCGGTCCGGCAGGGGCGTGCTTGCTCTGTGCGGTGACCCATGTCACCAAGACACACATGAAACTGATCTTACTGACCGCTGTGACGATGGTGGCTTTTGCCGCGAACTCCGTGTTGAACCGCGCTGCCGTGAGCGGCATAGGAATGGAGGCGGTGGATTTTGGTGTGGTGCGGCTTGTGAGCGGCGCACTGGCGCTGGCAGGTTTGGTGGCCTGGCAAAGGCGCGGCTTTGCGCTGGGCGGGCTTGGGCGCGGTGTCGCTGTGGTCGGCTTGCTGGCTTACATCTTTGGGTTTTCGCTGGCGTATCGTGGCTTGGATGCCGGGCTGGGTGCCTTGGTGCTGTTTGGCGTGGTGCAGATCACCATGTTTGGTGGGGCTGTGGTGGCGCGGGACGAGGTGCCAGTGACGCGCTGGATCGGGGCTTGTCTGGCGCTGAGCGGGTTGGTCTGGCTGTTGATGCCGACCGGAGGCCCCGCGATTTCTGTTGTACATGTGGTGATGATGGCAAGCGCGGGGCTTGGCTGGGGGATTTATTCGCTTCAGGGGCGTCGGGAAGGTGATGCGACACAGGCGACGGCGATGAATTTTTTGTTGGCGGCACCGGTTGCCTTGGTATTCGGCATAGCGTTGGGCATGGATTTGCAAATGCCTGTGGCGGGTGTGTGGTTGGCGGTGGTGTCAGGTGTTGTGACCTCGGGGCTGGGCTACGCGCTGTGGTATGCAATATTGCCAAGCTTGGGCGCAAGCCGAGCGGCGGTGGCGCAGCTGTCGGTTCCGGTGATTGCCATGGCAGGTGGCATGGTGGTGTTGAGTGAGCCGCTGACCTTGCGCTTTGTTGGCGCGGCGGCGCTGGTGATCAGCGGCGTTCTGGTCTCGATGCGCAAGGGCTAGGTCAGAATTTCAGCAGGGGTTCCAAGGCGTCGTAGTGCACACCGTCTCCCCATGCGACGTCTGGCAAGCTGAGCGGGCGGTAAGAGAGCTGTTCCATTTCCGTGCGGGTGAAGAAGCGGCGCTTGGAAACGATGTTTTCCGGGTCTCGCCAGGTTTCGGCGAGGGTGCCGCCGGTGATGGAGCAGCGAAAGAACAGGTCCACTTGATGAAAATCGCTGTCTTCATCGTGGAACTCATTGATCAGACAGGGCGCGCCAACCGAGATGGTGAGACCACATTCCTCATACACTTCGCGGATCAGATTGTCGGCCAGGCTGCTGTGCTTTTCCACACCGCCACCGGGGGCACACCAGAGATCGCCTTTGTTGTCGGGATATGCGTTCACCAGCAGCAAGCGGTCATTGTGCAGGATCACCGCGCGGGCGGCGAGGCGCAGGGGGCGTGACTTTGGTGGGCGAAGGGTTGCCATTGGAGCGGGTTCCGTAAGGTTTTTACTTTTGTAGAGGGCGCTTAGGGCCTATCTCAAGTCTATGGTACGTTTTTTGGCAATGATAGCGGCGTTGGCCTTGGGGCTGAACACGCAGAACGTGGTGGCGCAGGGTGCAAAGGTGTCTGAGCCGCAGGACTGTGTGATCCTGCTGCACGGGTTGGCGCGCTCTGAAAGCTCGTTTGTGCTGATGGAGCTTGCGTTGGAGCGTTACGGCTACAAAGTGGTGCGGCTTGGATACCCGTCAACAAAGAAAGAGATAGAGAGCCTTGCCAACATGACGCTGCCCAAGGCGGTGGCGCAATGTGGTTGGACCAAGGTGCATTTTGTGACCCACTCCATGGGCGGCATTTTGACTCGCGTGTGGCTTGAGGCGCATCGGCCACCGGAGTTGGGCCGTGTGGTGATGTTGGGGCCGCCCAACCAAGGCTCTGAACTGGTGGATGAATTTAGCTATCTGGAGCCGTTTGTGTGGCTAAATGGCCCGGCAGGCATGCAGCTTGGCACCGATGGGTTGCCCGCACATCTGCCGCCAGTGGATTTTGAGCTGGGCGTGATTGCCGGGGACAAGTCGCTGAACCCCTATTACAGCAGTCTGATTGCCGGCCCGGATGACGGCAAAGTCTCGGTGGAAAGCACCAAGGTGGATGGCATGGCGGACCACATTGTTTTGCCGGTTACCCATACGTTTATGATGAACAACCCCATGGTGATTGTGCAGGTGCGCGAGTTTTTGGAACACGGAAAATTTGACCATGCGCTTGAGTGGGGGGATGCGGATGCAACCCTGCGCGAGTTGCAGCGGCTGATCGACGTGGATGGTGACCCGGAGGCTGAGCAAGAAGATGATCTTTGGGATCGGATTTGGAGCGAGATCATGGGGCCGGGCACTGCGGAACAAGGTGGCGCGAATAAGGAATGACGGAATTGGCTTTGCAGCGCGCAGAGGTGCGGTTGCTGGATGGGTTCTACCGATGCTGCCGTCATCGCAAGGTGATGATTTTAGTGAATACTTTGAGAAAGTGACTGTTTGACGTGACACAAGTAATTGAGTTTTGTGATTTGCAGAAAGTGCCTCGCGAATTGCTGTTGGCGCAGATGAACGATGCGCGAGTGGCGGAGCATTTGCCACTTTTGGAAGGCGCGTTTGATGACACGGCACTTGACGGTTTTTTGAGCGCGAAGGCGCAGCGTTGGATAAACGATGGGCTCGGCCATTGGGCGATCTGGCAGGGCGAAGTCTTTCTCGGCTGGGGCGGCTTTGAGAAAGAGGATGACGTCTGGGATTTTGGGTTGGTGCTTGTGCCCGCTGCCTTTGGGCAAGGCTTGGCGATCACGCGGCAGGCGCTGGTCTATGCGCAGCAGGATGCGCGGATTGAGACGGTGCAGTTTCTGCTGGCACCCACACGTCGGTCGGTGAAAGCTTTGGCGCGGATGGGCGCCAAAGAGACTGGGGAGGTCCACTATGGGGGGCAGACCTTCCGCCGGTTTTTGCTGGATGTGTCGGCTTAATTGCCGCGATTGACGCGATTGACGTGGCCCATTTTCCGGCCCGGTTTGGTGTCTGCTTTGCCATAAAGATGCACCGCGGTGTCACGCTCTTGCAGCAGCTGAGGCAGTTGGTCCATGTCGTCACCAATCAGGTTTTCCATGACCACATCGCTGTGCCGCTGACCGTCGCCCAGAGGCAGGCCGGTGACGGCGCGGATGTGTTGTTCAAACTGATCGACAGCGCAGCCGTTTTGGGTCCAGTGGCCGGAATTGTGCACCCGAGGTGCCACTTCGTTCACGATCAGGCCGTCTTTGGTGACAAAGAGCTCCACGCCCATCACGCCCACATAATCCAGTTTGTTCAGGATGTTGGCAGCCAGCAGTACGGCGTCCATGCGCTGACCTGCGGATAGGCGGGCGGGCACGGTGGTGGTGGCCAAAATGCCGTCTTTGTGTACGTTTTCGCCGGGATCAAAGCACGCGACTTGGCCGTCGATGCCACGCGCGGCAATCACCGAAACCTCGTGGGAGAAGTCGACAAAACCTTCCAGCAGGGCTGGGGCGCCTGCCATATCGGCCAGGGCTGCGTCGGCATCGTCTGCGGTTTTGAGGCGGGCCTGGCCTTTGCCGTCATAGCCGAAGCGACGGGTTTTTAGGATCGACGGCGCACCGATTTTGGCGACGGCTTTGGCCATGCTTTCGGCGTCGGTCACGTCTGCAAATGGCGCGGTTTTTAGGCCAAGCTCTTGCAGGAAGGTTTTTTCGGTCAGGCGGTCTTGAGAGACCCGCAGCGCTTCGCGGTTTGGATGGATGGGCTTCTGGCTTTCCAGAATATCCAGCGCTGCCGTGGGGATGTTTTCAAACTCATAGGTGATGACATCCACAGAGGCTGCGAAAGCGCGCAGGGCGTCGGCGTCTTCATATGAGGCGGTGGTGACGGCATTGGCCACTTCACCTGCGGGTGGGTTGGCGCCCGGCTCAAAGATGTGGGTTTTGTAGCCCAAGCGGGAGGCTGCAACGGACAACATGCGGCCAAGTTGGCCACCGCCAAGGATGCCAATGGTGGCACCGGGCTTAAGCGCTTCAGTCATCTTGTGGCTCATCCGGAATGGAGGCGGAGAGAGCATCGCGCCAGGCGTCGAGACGTTGTGCGAGGTCAGCGTCTTGCAGGGCCAAAATGCCCGCAGCCATCAGGCCCGCGTTGGCGGCACCGGCAGCACCGATGGCCATGGTGGCAACCGGGAAGCCTTTGGGCATCTGCACGATGGAATAGAGGCTGTCGACACCAGAAAGCGCGCGGGTTTGCACCGGAACACCAACAACAGGAACGCGGGTTTTCGACGCCATCATACCCGGCAGATGGGCGGCGCCGCCAGCACCGGCGATGATCACCTGCAGGCCACGGCCCGCAGCTTCTTTGCCGTAGGTCCAGAGACGATCCGGGGTGCGGTGGGCGGAGACAATTTTTGTCTCGTAAGAAATGCCCAGCTCTTCAAGGAGGGTGGCGGCTTCTTTCATCGTGGGCCAGTCTGACTGGCTGCCCATGATGATGCCAACTTGAGGTGTGTCCGTCATATCCGCCTCTGAGATGAGAATTTGGCTCGCGTTATAGACGGTTCAAGAATTTAAGCAATGCGGCGGGTTGATCCTGCATTAATTCGGTTTCGTCAGGTTATGGGCGTCATTCATGGTGGAAAATTTGCAGAGGATGTAGCCTCAAAAACGCAAAAACACCCTGTCAAATGACAAGATGCTTTGCGGAAATGCGAGGTAAGGCGGGTGCTACAAGCGCTTAAGCTGCTTGTTTCAGCGTCACGCCTTTGCGCTTTGCGATGAAAGCAGCGCGGCGTGTGCCACGGGCCCATGGCATTTGTGGCGCGTCTTTTTTGGATGCTGCAACTACGGATTTTACGAAGCGGCTCTGGGTTTTCATGTCTGCTCTCCTTGGCATGTCTTGGTCTCTTGTGGACCATTGTTTCCAACTTGAGATCAGTTTCGTGTCGAAATGGGGCAGAGATGCGGCAGGATTGGTCAGATTTGAGGAAAATAGCGCGACAAATTTGAGATATACATGAAAACTGTTTGTTTACAGCCGGATAGAGGCGATGAGTCGGCCGTAGTCGGCCTCTTTAGCGTGGGTTGTGCGACGGTAAGAGTAGAATTTGTCGGCGTCAGAGTAGGTGCAATGCCGTGTCCACTCCACTTTGCCAATGTTTGCGGAGCGTAAACGATGCAGTCCGTAGCCGGGCAGGTCAAAAAATTTGCGGTCGCCGCCACCATCCGCGAAGAATCGGTTGTTGGTGATGTCGGCTGTCAGGAAAGTCTCGAGAAACTCTGGACCCACTTCATAAGCGCTTTGGCTGATGCAGGGGCCAATCACAGCGTGGATGTTGCCGCGGGAGGCGCCGAGGGCTTCCATGGCGTCCACTGTTGCCTCAAGCACGCCGTCCAGCGCGCCGCGCCATCCCGCGTGGGCGGCCCCAATCACACCGGCGTGGGGATCAGAAAACAGCACCGGCTGGCAATCTGCGGTGAGAATCGACAGGGCAAGGCCCGGCGTGGCGGTGACAATGGCGTCGGCGCGGGGGCGCTCGCCATCCAACGGCGCGGTGAGTGTGGCCACATCAGCGGAGTGGATTTGATGCACACCGGCGAGGTGAGAAAGTTCCACCCCCATGGCACTGGCCACGCGCTGGCGGTTAATGGTGACAATCTCGGTTTGATCTGAGCTGCCAACACCACAATTGAGACCGGCAAAAACACCAGAGGAGGCACCCCCACGACGGGTGAAAAACCCATGGTGCGCGGGGGCAAGCAGGTCTGAGGTCAAAATCTCAAGCGTCATGTCATGCATCCAGGTGGAGGGGCGCCGTTTTCCGGATAGAGCGCGAGCACTTTGAACAGGTTTCCCATTTCCTCAGGGTGCGTCAAGCGGCGATGTGCGGCGATGTGCGATCGTAGGGCGTCGCCGGAGAGATGGGCGGCCAAGGCTTGCGCACGCGGCGTGATGCCGAGGTGTTCGAGAAACACACCTTGTGGGGTCAGTTTGCTGTGGGCGCAGGGGGCGGCTTGGGCGAGGGCCTCAAAGTCGACATGCGCGGTGATGTCCGCTTCTCCGGGGGCGGCAAGGGGATTGGCAAACGTGTGGTCTTTGAGCGCTTGCAGGGTGTCGCCCTTTGAGCGCCAGTCGCCGTAGTCGACCAGCAGGGCCGCGCCGCCAAAGTTGTGGATGCGGGAGCCGATTTCAGACGCCACCGAAAACGCAGGCGCGCAGGTTTCGACAATCATGTCTTGGGTGGTGTCGGCAAGGCGGTGTTCGAGCTGTGGCTGCGGCAGTTCGGGGCCAAAGGCAAAGGTGAGTGCACCGTTGCGTATGGCAATCAGGCGTTCGTGCCAGCCGGTCGGCCCGCGTTGGAATTGGCGGACGGGCAGGGCGTCGAAGAATTCGTTGGCGACCAGAAACAGCGGCTGTTCTGGCAGCGTGTCCACGGTGTCGTGGTGGGTGATCTCAGCGTTGATGGTCTCGCGTTGTTTGGCGCGCAGCGTTGGGGAGGCTTCCACAAGGTGGATCTGGGTTGCTGCATGAAAACCGGGCACAGCGCGGGTGGCGCGCAGGATGTCCGCCATAAGCGTGCCGCGACCGGGGCCAAGTTCGGCGAGTGTGAAGGGCGAAGGGGCGCCTTGATCCAGCCAAGCCTGCGCCAGCGCGAGGCCGATCAACTCGCCAAACATTTGGCTGATCTCCGGCGCGGTGGTGAAGTCGCCCTCTGCCCCCAAGGGATCGCGTGTGGTGTAGTAACCCAGCGTGGGGTGCAGCAGGGCCTCCGCCATAAAGTCAGCCACTGTCATAGGGCCGTGGGCTTCGATCCGTGCCAGCAGATGTTGGGTCAGGTCACTCATGGATGGCGTTTGGCGCGCAGGATCAGGTAGGCGCCAAGGGCGATCATCGGCAGGGACAGCAATTGGCCCATGGTGAAGCCGGTGCCGCCAAATTGAAGTACGAGGCCTAGCGGGTTGCCCTCAGAGATGAACTGCGCGTCTGGCTGGCGAAAGAACTCGACGATGAAACGGGCAAGCCCGTAGCCAACAAAGAAGGTGCCTGTGATGGTGCCGGGGGCTTTGAGCGCGCCGCGGCGGTAGGCGAGATAGAGCATAACAACGCCGAGGATCAGGCCTTCCATCAGCGCTTCATAAAGCTGAGACGGATGACGGGCGCAGAGGGCGGCAAGCTGGCCGCAGTCTTGTGCCGCGTGGCCGGGGAAGATGACGCCCCATGGCAGGTCGGTTGGGCGGCCCCAGAGTTCGGCGTTGATGAAGTTGGCGATGCGACCGAGGAATAGGCCGATCGGCACGCCAAGCGCCATGGCGTCGCCAACTTGTAATTTGATCAGGTCATGTTTGTGGCAATAGAGCCAACCCGCCACGATGACACCGAGCATGCCGCCGTGAAACGACATGCCGCCGTCCCAGATGCGGATGATGTCGCCAGGATTGGCGAGGTAGAAGGCGGGTTTGTAAAACAGCACATAGCCAAGCCGGCCACCAGCGATCACGCCCAGAATAACCCAGGTGAGCAGGTCTTCGATCTGACGTGCGCTGATGGGGGCCGTGTCTTTGGGCCACAGCGCGGGACGGTTGACGGTGGCGACGACAATCCGCCAGCCGATCAGGATGCCAACGATATAGGCCAGCGCGTACCAGCGCAGGGCAAACTCCATGCCAAAGGCGGAGATGGTGAAGATTTCCGGCGAGATGTTTGGGAACTGAATGGGACTGCTCCATTGCGCGTGTGTTTGCGCCACAAGTGGCCTTTCCCTTGCGACAAAGTCAACCTTGTGTCTGGGCGGGTTGGTGCCCATATAGTCAGTCAGGATCACAATGCGGAGAGAACGATGCAAACCCGGAACAAGTTCATGGATGACATGTCTCAGTTGATGACCAACGCCATGGGTGTGGCTCAGGGCGCCAAAGACGAGGCCGACAACGCAATGAAGTCGATGCTGGATCGATGGCTGGCGGATCGTGATTTTGTCACCCGCGAGGAATTTGATGCGGTGCGTGGCATGGCCCAGAAAGCCCGCGAAGAGAACGAAGCCCTGAAAGCGCGGATTGAAGCGCTGGAAAGCAAATAGATCAAAGTCACTTAGACTTTGATGTGAGGAGGGCTGGCCGTTTGGCTGGCCTTTTTTGTGTCCGAACGGTCCCAATGATCGGCGCTTTCACCACATGGACACCCCTTGGTTGTGCCGGTAGGCTCCCTGTAAGGAGAGGGCCATGGCCAAGGATGACACATCCACACTGCCGACATTCCGCACGCGGGGGCTGACCAAAGTCTACGGCGAAGGGGCGGCGGCTGTGCACGCATTGCGCGGGGTGGACCTGACCATTCCCAAAGGCGAGATGGTGGTTTTGCTGGGGCCGTCGGGGTCTGGTAAGTCAACGCTTCTGAACATCATTGGTGGGCTGGATCGTGCGAGTGATGGCGATGCGTTTTTTCAGGATCAGAATTTGAGCGAAATGAACGACCGCGCGCTGACGCTCTATCGGCGCGATCATGTAGGGTTTGTGTTTCAGTTCTACAATCTGATGCCGAGCCTGACGGCGCGGGAAAATGTTGAGCTGGTCACGGAAATTGCCGATGATCCGATGGAGGTGGAAGAGGCGCTGCGCCTAGTGGGGCTGGGGGAACGTATGGACCACTTTCCGGCGCAGATGTCGGGTGGGGAGCAGCAGCGTGTGGCCATTGCACGGGCGATTGCAAAGAACCCAACTGTGCTGTTTTGTGACGAGCCCACAGGGGCTCTCGATAGCACAACCGGGCGGCAGGTGCTGCATGTGATCAATGACATCAACCGCAAGTTGGGCGCGACGGTGATGATTGTGACCCACGCGGCCGCGACGGCGCAGATGGCGCATCGGGTAATCCATTTTGCAGATGGGGCAATCCGTGAGGTGGTGGAAAATGACACGCGCCTCAGCCCGGATGAGATTCATTGGTGATGTGATGCGAGCGCTGGATCAGAAACTCCTGCGCGATTTGTGGCGCATCAAGGGGCAGGCCGGGGCGATTGCCTTGGTTGTCGCAGTGGGCGTGCTGTTGCTGGTGATGATGTCGGGCATGATCTCGTCGCTCGAGGAAACCCGCACAACGTATTATGAGCGTTACCGGTTGGCGGATGTGTTTGCGCCGGTGACACGTGCGCCCAAAAAGATGTTGGATCGGCTGGCTGAGATTCCTGGCGTGGACGCTGTGGAAGGTCGCATTCAGGGTGGCGCGTTGGTGGATATAGCTAGGCAGGACTTGCCGGTGCGGGCGCAGGTGGTTTCGCTGCCGGAATGGCGGGAGCCACGTTTAAACGGGGTTTATCTGGCCGAAGGGCAAATGCCGCAGGCGGGCCGCAATGACGAGGTTCTGATCCTGCGCAGCTTTGCCAAGGCGCATGATTTGGCGCTGGGCGATCGGTTGGCGGCAACAATGCATGGCAACCGGCGCGATTTTCGCGTGGTGGGGATCGCGCAGGCGCCGGAGTTTTTGTTCAATGTGCCCGCGGGCGAGTTTGTGCCGGATGACAACCGCTTTGCCGTTTTGTGGATGAACGAAGAGGCGCTTGAGGCGGCGTTTGATTTGAAAGGCGCGTTTAATGAGGCGTTGCTGTCGCTGGAGCGCGGGGCGCAGGTCGAGCCGGTGCTGACGGCGGTGGATGCACTACTGGCGCGCTATGGCGGGCTGGGCGCCTATGGCGTGGCCGATCAGATGAGCAACCGGTTCCTGAGCGAGGAAATCAAAGGGTTGAATGCCACGTCCAAAGCGGTGCCGCCGATCTTCATGGGGGTCGCGGCGTTCCTGCTTTACATCGTGATCAGCCGCATGGTGCAGGCGGAACGGGAACAGATCGGGCTGATCAAGGCGTTTGGCTATACCGATGTGGAGGTTGCGCTGCACTATGTGAAGCTGGTGATTGTGATCGCCTTGGCTGGTGCTCTGTTGGGCTGTCTTGGTGGGGTGTGGTCAGGGCGGTTGCTGGCCGGTGTGTATCAGTCGCTGTACCATTTTCCGTTTTTGGTCTTTCGCGTGGAGCCATCAAGCTTCGCCGCTGGTATTCTGGTGAGCGTCTTGGCGGCGATTGTCGGCGGGGCGTCTGTATTGCGCCGGGTGTTTGCCTTGACACCTGCGGTGGCGATGCGGCCCCCGGCACCGGCGGATTTTTCGCGCTCCGGAGCCATCTCAAATTCACTGAAACGCTGGCTGGATCAACCCAGCCGCATGGTGCTGCGTCGGGTGATGCGCAATCCGGGGCGGGTGTTTGGCGCGGTGATTGGGATTGCGGCGGGCATGGGGCTCAGTTCCGCCCAGCTGTCGGTGATGTCTGGGTTCAACGATGTGTTAGATAAGACCTATGGCGTGGTCGATCGCAGTGATGTGGCGGTGACGTTTTTTGAACAGATGCCGGAGAAAACCGCCTTTGATTTGGCGCATCTGCCTGGCGTTATTGAGGTGGAGCCGACGCGGGCGGTGAGCGCGGTGTTGCGCCATGGGCCGGAGCATTATCGCGGCGGGATCACCGGGCTGGTGCCCGGTGCCAAGCTGTCGCGTGCGTTGGACAAAGAGGGCGCGGACATCGAGATGCCAACGCGGGGCATTGTATTGGCCAAGGCGCTGGCGGATATCCTGAAGGTGCAGCCAGGCGGCACCATCACGGTGGAGGTGCTGGAAGGGCGGCGGCCGGTGTTAGAGCTGCATGTGGCGCGGATTGCCGACACGTTACTGGGTGCGCCAGCCTATATGCAGCTTGAGGCGCTGAATACGGCGATGAATGAGCCGGGACGGATTTCTGGTGCCTATATGCGGGTGGATGCAGCGGCTTATCCGGCGCTGTTTGCCGCGCTCAAGGATGTGCCCAAGGTGGCCGGTGTGACGCGCAAGGATGATGCGCGGGCGGCGATGAAAAAGCTGATGGATGCGGGGGCGGGCACGATGCGATTTGTGATGGCGGCGATTGCCGGGATCATCACCTTTGGCATTGTGTATAACTCGGCGCGGATCAGTTTTGGCGAGCAGAGCCGCGATCTGGCCAGTCTACGGGTTATGGGGTTCAGTCAAAGTGAAGCGAGTTTCATCTTGCTGGGAGAACTGGCGCTGGTGGTGATGCTGGCGATCCCGGTGGGCGTTCTGATCGGCTACGGGCTGTCGTTTCTGGTGGCGGCGGGGTTCAGCACGGACCTGTATCAAATTCCAACCGAGTTTAAGGCCGATGCCTATGGCGTCGCGGGATTGGCGGTGGTGCTGGCGGCGCTGGTGAGTGGCTGGCTGGTGAAACGAGAGATTGGCAGGGTGGACCTTGTGGCCACCCTGAAGACGAGGGAGTGAGAGCATGGCAAAGCGGCGACAATCCCGCAAAGCGCTGACAGTTGTGGCAGTGGCTATTGTGGGCGCGGGGCTGGCAGCGGCGTTTTGGCCGCAGCCAATGCTGGTCGATCTGGGTGAGGTCAAACGCGGGGCGATGATGGTCACCGTGGATGAGGAGGCCCGCACGCAGGTGCGCGATCCTTATGTGGTGAGCACGCCAATTGCGGGCCGGTTGATGCGGGTGACGCTGGAGCCGGGGGATTTTGTTGAGAAAGGCAAAACCGTGGTGGCACGCATGTTGCCAACCAATCCGGCGGCGCTGGACATTCGCACGCGTGAACAAGCCAATGCGGCGATTGCCGCGTCGCAGGCGGCGTTGCGGGTGGCGGAGGCGGACCTCAACAAAGCCATGGCGGACCGGGATTTGTCCGATGATGATGTGCAACGCGGGCGCAAGCTGTTTGCGCAGGATACTATTTCCCAGGCGGCGTTGGATCGGCTGGAAGGCACTGCGCGCAGTATGAATGCCATTGTGGACACGGCGCGGGCGGCGATTTCGATGCGAGTAGCGGATTTGAAAAATGCGCGGGCGCGGTTGATCAGCTTTGACGATCAGGGGCTGTATGATGCGGCCACCGGTGCGGATGCGACGCCAATTGATCTGCCCAGCCCAATTTCCGGCCGCGTGCTGCGGGTGATCCAGAAAAGTGAGACCACCCTTGGGGCAGGGGCGCCAATTCTGGAAGTGGGCGATACGCAAAGTGACCTGGAGGTGGTTGTGGAACTGCTCTCGACGGACGCGGTGCGCGTGGATGTGGGGGATCGCGTTTTGATCACCAATTGGGGCGGCGACGGAGATTTGCAGGGGGAAGTGGAACGGATTGATCCGTGGGGTTTCACCAAATATTCGGCGCTGGGCGTGGAAGAGCAGCGGGTGAATGCTGTGATCCAGTTCACCGATGATCCTGAGGCGCGGGCAACATTGGGCCATGGGTTCCGGGTCGAGACGCGGATTGTGGTCTGGGAGGCCGAAGACACGCTGATTGTGCCATCGAGCGCCTTGTTCCGGCTAAACGGTTTCTGGGCGGTGTTTGTGGCGGATGTCGGTGGCGCGGCGGTTCTGACCCCGGTTACGCCTGGGCGCAACAATGGGATTGAAGCCGAGGTGCTGGACGGTTTGCAGGTTGGCACCGAGGTGGTGCTGTATCCGTCAGCTGGGTTGATCGATGGCACCAAGATTGCGCCGCGCGTGGCGCAGTAAGCCTTAGAGAGTGAGCGTGCCGGTGATGCCATCTTGCACTGCGCCGCCAACCCAGATCTCACCACCGTCTTGATGGACATGAACCCGGCCTTTGCGGCCCAGAAGCGTGCCTTGCGCGGCGATGTAGTCTCCCGTGGCAATGCCGTCCCCCAGCAGCCATTGGGCGATACCAGCATTGAGGCTGCCTGTGACAGGGTCTTCAAAACCGCCTGCCGAAAAGGCGCGGACTTCGAAGTCAAACCCATGGCCGGCTTCGCCGACCGGGGCCACCAAGCCAACGCGCATGCCTTTGAGGGCTGCGTAGTCTGGTTTAGCTTGCAGTAGCGATTGCCGGTCTTTGAGTAGGAGCGCGGCCCAGCCGGGGCCGTTGTCGACCCAAGCCGCGGCTTCAACGTCTGATGGCGATACATCAAGGGCAGCAGCGACACGTGCGCTTAGGTCGTTCTCGAGCGGGCCACTGCGCCGTAAAGGCGGGGCGCAGAAAAACAGACGTCTGTTGTCGCGGCGGATGTGGATCAGGCCGGCGCCACATTGCTGCACCACGTCCTCGCCTTGTGGTTGGCCACCTTGCGCCAGCCAAACGTGACAGGCGCCAAGGGTGGGATGACCGGCAAACGGCAATTCTTGCAGCGGCGTAAAAATCCGCACGCGGTAATCTGCCCCGTCGTCTGTTGGGTGCAGCAAAAAGCAGGTCTCGCTGAGATTGGTCCAATGCGCCAGCTGCGCCATTTGGGTTTGCTCCAGCCGTTCTGCATCTGCCACCACGGCCAGTGGGTTGCCGAAACTGGCGTGATCAGAAAACACATCAACCTGGGAAAACGGAAATACAGCGGTCATGACATCATCACCTGGATTGGGGAGAATTTGAGAAAGTCTCTCCTTGGGCTTCCGACCCAAGGGCGGAAACTTGTGTGTAGCTTAGTTTAATCCACAACTTATTGCGTTATCCACAGATATTTTGCTTTACAGGCGAGTCTCGGCCCACCACCATATGTTGTAAGGAATGTGGACTTATCCACAGGTCTTAGAGCAGACACCAAGCGTTAGGGAGCTGCCACTCCCTCGCCGCGATAACAAAAAAGAGGTGGCGCCATGGCATTATCCGAGCAGTTTCTCGAGGAAGACCTGCACCCGATCGACATCGTCGAGCATATTGCTGGGGTGCGGGACTGGACCTTTGAGCGCATCGCGGACGATCAGATTGCCATGGAAGTGGAAGGCCAGTGGAAAACCTACTCCATCACTTTGGCGTGGTCTGCGTATGACGAGACATTGAAGCTTGTGTGTTCTCACGAAGCACAGCCGCCTAAGGATCGGTTGCCCGCGCTTTATGAGACCCTGAATGCGGTCAATGATGAGTGCTGGGCTGGGGCGTTTACCTATTGGGACAAACAGCAGCTGATGATCTATCGCTATGGTTTGGTGCTGACCGGTGGTCAGGTGGCCAGCCCGGATCAAATCGACGCGTTGATCCGTGAGGCCATTCAGAATTCCGAGCGATTTTACCCGGCGTTTCAGCTTGTAGTCTGGGGCGAGCGAACTGTGAAAGATGCGATGCAAGTTGCCATTGCGGAGGCCTACGGGCGGGCGTAACACTTGCCCCTGAGAAACAGAGGGGGCTTTCATGAACATCACCGATGTGGCCAAACGCGGCCTGGTACTTTTGGGCTGTGGCAAGATGGGATCTGCCATGCTGCAAGGCTGGTTGGCGGATGGATTGCCTGCCAGCAGCGTGTGGGTGCAAGACCCCTATCCAAGTGACTGGGTGCAAGGCAGCGGCGTGCATGTGAACGCCGATTTGCCGACGGCGCCTGCGATTGTGTTGATTGCTGTGAAGCCGCAGATGATGGCGGATGCGCTGCCGGTGTTGGCGGCGATGGGCAACGGCGAGACGTTGTTTGTGTCTGTCGCGGCGGGCGTGTCGATTGCCACATATGAAGACATTTTGGGGGCGCAGACGCCGATTGTGCGCGCCATGCCCAACACGCCTGCGGCGGTGGGCAAAGGCATCACGGCAATTGTTGGCAACGGCCCGGCGGGCACAGCTGGACTGGATGCATCCGAAGGCCTGCTGAAAGCGGTGGGGCAGGTGGTGCGTTTGGATAACGAAGGGCAAATGGACGCTGTCACCGGGTTGAGCGGCTCAGGCCCGGCCTATGTGTTCCACATGATTGAATGCATGGCGGCGGCTGGTGAAGCGCAGGGCTTGTCTCCGGAGTTGTCCATGGCATTGGCCAAAGCCACGGTGGCTGGTGCGGGGGCGCTGGCAGAGGCAGCGGATGAGACGCCGGAACAGTTGCGTGTGAACGTGACCAGCCCAAATGGCACCACGCAGGCAGGGTTGGAGGTGTTGATGGACACGTCGGATGGATTGCCGCCGCTGATGATCAAAACCGTGGGCGCGGCGGCGGAGCGCAGCCGGGAGCTGGGCAATGACTGACACAATCGATTTTGACGATTTTTTGAAGGTCGACGTGCGCGTTGGTACAGTTGTGCAGGCGGAGCCTTATCCGGAAGCGCGCAAACCGGCGACCAAACTTTGGGTGGATTTTGGTGAGGAGCTTGGCATACGCAAGACCTCCGCGCAGATCACAGCCAACTACGACCCCGCCTCCTTGGTGGGCAAACAAGTGCTGGCTGTGGTGAATTTCCCGCCCCGCCAAATCGGAAAATTTATGTCCGAGGTGCTGGTGCTTGGATTGCCGGACGCAACCGGTGAAATTTCTTTGATAGGCCCGGATGGGCCGGTCCCAAATGGAGGACGCTTACATTGAAAAGCCTTTTGATCACACGCCCGTTGCCGGATGCCGTTCTGGAGAAGGCCCGTGGGGCGTTTCAGACCACGGTGCGCCTAAACAACATGCCGATGCAGGGGGATGAGCTGCGCGATGCGTTGCGCAACTTCGATATGGTGCTGCCCTCGCTGGGGGACATGTTTGATGCGGCGGTGTTTGCGGATGTGTCTGCGCCACGCTGTAAATTGCTCGCAAACTTTGGCGTGGGCTACAACCACATTGATGTTGAGGCGGCAGCCAAAGCCAATGTGCTGGTGAGCAACACGCCGGGGGCGGTGACCGATGCCACCGCGGATGTGGCCATGACCTTGATCTTGATGAGTGCGCGGCGGGC
>NZ_CAJXIV010000082.1 GCF_913054185.1 uncultured Shimia sp. | reverse complement strand
AGCGGAGTGTCACTGACACGGCTCAAGCGCTGCGGCCCTTCGTGCACACAAAGGTAGGCGCCAACGCCGTGGCCCAAGCCATGGTCAAAGTCCTGACCGGCCATCCACAGCGGCAAACGACCGATGGCTTCGATATGGCTACCCGCGACGCCTTTGGGGAAGCGCATGCGCGACACGGCAATCATACCTTGCAGCACACGGGTGAAGGCGATTTTGGCATCATCGTTGACGTCACCGATGGGCAGCGTGCGGGTGATGTCGGTGGTGCCATCGGCATATTGCCCGCCGCTGTCGAGCACCATCAGATCGCCATTTTGCAGCGGGCGGTTGGTTTCCTCTGTCACGCGGTAGTGCATGATTGCACCGTTGGGGCCGGCACCGGCGATGGTGTCAAAGCTGATTTCCAACAAGGCGTTGGTGGCGCGGCGGAACTCTTCCAGCTTGGAGACAACATCAATTTCGGTGAGCGCGGTTTTGTCCTGTGCATCAAACCAACTCAGGAAATTCACCACTGCGGCCCCATCGCGCAGGTGCGCTTCCGCCATGCCGGCAATCTCGGAGGCGTTTTTGCGCGCCTTGGGCATCACACAAGGGTCTTGACCGTAGGAGATCTCTGCATCGCTTTGAGACACAGCAGCTTGCACGGCAACTGGCGCGCTGCCTTTGTCCAGCCGCACTGTGCCGGAGAGCTGCGTGAGGAATGGGATAAAGGTGTCTGGCGCATGCACGCGGACAGCCTCCCCAAGGTGGTCCCGCATGTCGGTGAGTTTCTGCTCCGCCATAAACAGATCAACAGTTGCGTCGGAATTCAGCACGGCAAACCCATGTGCCAGCGGATTACGGGGAATATCCGCGCCGCGAATGTTCAAAAGCCATGCAATGCTGTCGGGCAGGGTGATGACGGCAGCCGTCTCGCCATGAGCATTCAGATCCGCCGTTAGTCGGGAGCGCTTGTCGCCATGGGATTCACCCGCAACCTGTGTTGGATGGCTCTTAACCGCCGCCGTTGGTGCGCCAGGCTGGTCTTCCCAAATGGCGTCAATTGGATTGGTCACCGGCACAAAAGTGATCATGTGGTCTTCGGTCGCCTTATGCAGCGCCTCCAGCTGACCCACGGTGTAAAGCCAGGGGTCAAATCCAACATGGCCGGCGTCAAGGTTTTCCACGATCCACGGGCCAGGCAGGACCTCGGGCCAATCCACCGGCGTGTAGCAATCTGCCACTTGCTCTTTGACCTGCGTGCGGTAGCGGCCATCAACAAATACGCCAGCGACGTCTTTTAGAACAACGCAAAATCCGGCGGAGCCGGTAAAGCCGGTCAGCCATGATAAGCGGTCGTCGCGGGGCGCCACATATTCGCCTTGGTGTGCGTCGGCACGCGGGACCAGAAATCCGTCCAAGCCTTCAGCAGCCATTTGTGCGCGCAAAGCGGCCAGTCGAGCGGGGCCCTGTTCCGGACGGGCAGTGACGGCAAAATCCTGAAACATGGCGGCGCTCCTTGCGGCAAATGAATGGGCGTTCAGTGATACGCACTGCACCGACAATGGCAAGCTGTAAAGCAGGCAGTGAGGTGCGCATCAAGGGAGCCGCCATAGTTTGCTGCGGGAAGGCAAGGGGGGAGGGCACACGCCTGACCTCCCATGTGGGTCGGCAGGCGTGCGCTTGGTTTTAGGCCGTTAATGGCTGGCCTGTACAGGTGAGGCAATTTTTGAGCCCACAACCTGAGCTACCGTTGCTGGGGTGCCAAGATCCGCTGTATTTGGGGCAGGGCAGTGTTCAATTGTGCAGGGCAGATAATAGAGGTCAGCCTCAGCCGTGAAACCCTCCGCGCCGTCTTGCATTTCACCGCGATAGACCGTGACATTCAACCCTTTTGGCGCCCCGGTTGTGACATCCGCGAGGAAAGCAAACATGCGAATTTCAAAGCCATTGCCATCGGTCTTTGTGATGCTCGCTGGGCTATCGGTGAACTTCAGTCCACCGGCGCCAAACATCCAGCCGCCAACCACATCGGCCGTGCCATCGGAATTTACATTCATAAGGTTCTGGTAGGCGCCGCCGTCGGGCAGAACGCCGGTAACCTCGACAAACCAAGTGCCGACCAGCTGCTCCATTGCTGGCTTCGCGGTGTCAGCGGCGTGGCTCACGGTTGCGGTGAGAAGTGCAAGGGCGGCGACACAGGACTTAAAGATAGAACGTTTCATAGAGGGTAGCCTTTTGTGAGTTTATGCGTAGTCAGGGGTGGCCAAAACCTGGCCGTGCATTGTGCCGTTCACAGCTGCGAGATAGCTCTTGGCGGTGTCGGCGGCGGACAAGCCGCTCTCTGTGGGCAGACCAAACAGCGCCATACTTTCTTTGACAAAAATTGGTGACACCACATTCAGACGCACCTGCTCCACTTCGGTGGCTGCGGTGCGCATGAAGGCTTCGATGGCGGCGCAGGAGGCAGCAATGGCGCTGGTGGAGGGCATGGGATTCTGTGCCGCCGCGCCGGACGTCAGCGTGATGGAACCGCCAGGTGCCACTACTTCTAGTCCCAACCGCAACACATTCAATTGGCCTTTCATCTGCGTGTCCAGCGTGCGATCAAAATCGTCGTCACTCATGCTGGACAGCTGCGCCATAACGCCACCGCCCGCTAAGCTTACGATTGCGTCTAGTGGACCTGTGCTGGCAAACAACGCTCGCAAGCTGACCGGGTCTGATATGTCGACCTGAAAGTCGCCAGAGCTGCGCGATGCCGTCAGGACGTCGTGTTCTAGCGACAGGGCAGGCGTCACCGCGCGCCCGATCATGCCGGACGCTCCAATAAGTAGAATTTTCAAGGGTTTACTCCGAAGTTTGGGGCGTTTTCTGCCCAAAAGTTGTGTGGAAAGTGGTCAGGAGCGCCTCTTTGGCGGTACTGAGCAACGGGGTGCCGTGTGACGGCAGAAGGTGTTGAAAATCCAGCGCAGCCACTCGGTCAAATTCACGCGGATCAGGTGCGCAGAACCGCAGCCACTCGGGGCCGATATTGGCAGGTTTGAAGAAGCCGGCTTGCGCCATGCGTTGCGCGGCGACCTCGCCGAAGAACTGATCAGGACCTGTCCAGTTTTGCAGGCTGTCAGCGGTGATCAAGATACCACCGCTGCGGGCAATCAGGAACATGCCCTCCGGCAACTCTGATGTCTCATAGCTAAAGAGCGACATATCCGGGCAAGGCATCTCTCCGTCCACTTGCAGGATTTGGTCAGACACCAGACCGTCTTTGTGCTCCATGTCCGCCAATGCCCAAAGCTTGGCGCCGTATCGATCCACATAAAAAGCATCGTCGAGCCCGTTCTGTGCGCCAAGGTGATAGCCGCCAAGCTTCACGATGCTGGTCACTTGTCCCAATGCGTCCAGAGCGGCCAGCCCGTCGTCAGACAAACGGATTGGGCTGATCAGGGTCAATTTGCCTTTGTCTCGCAACACGGTCATTGCGCGGCTGATCCGCATGCCGGGCACCATGTCTACGCTGCCGGCTACGTGAAAAATGTCGGGAAAAACTTCGCGGATTTCGCCATGTGGCGTGGCAGGGGGAAAGTTACACGACATTTCGTTTTCCTTCAGTTTGGGTGGTACTCAGCGCCAAGTACCAATCGGCAATCACACGTCCGATTTCATGCGGGTGGTCCTCTTGCAGAAAGTGCAAGCCTTGCCCGAGATTGACACTGGTCAAGTTGGGGAAATTCTCTTGGATCCACGCCACGTCTTTCTGGCGGATCAACACGCCGGGATCGGCATGGAAGAAGAGCTTGGGAATGTCTGTTTCCGTGAGCCATTGGGCGTAGTCTGCAACGGCACGAGAAATGTGTTTCGGTTTGCCTTCCACCGGCACATCACGTGGGAACACGTAAATTGGTTTGCGGCTTTGAACGGTGGGAAACGGCGCAAGATACGCGGCCATTTCCACAGCGCTCAAATCACGCAGAATCCAATCGGGCAGCATCTGTTTCACAAAACTGTTCATCACACCCAGCATCAGCCAACTGGCAAACGGCGCTCGGATAAGTTTCATCAGTGTTTTGTCGGAGCGGCTGAGAGCTGAGAAGTCTATCTCACTGTGCATCGCCTCCATGAAGACTATGCCTTTGATTTTGTCGCGGTTGCGATGGGCAAAGTGGAAGCCCAGTCCCGATCCCCAATCCTGGACGACCAAGGTGATATTCGTCAGGCCCAATGCCTCGATGAAACCCTCCAGATAGGTGTAGCTGTCATCAAACCCGTAGGCGATGTCGGGCTTGTCAGATTTGCCAAATCCAATCAGGTCCACCGCTATGGCACGGGCGTGTGGCGAGATATGCGGGATGATGTTGCGCCAAATGTAGGACGAGGCCGGGTTGCCATGTATGAACAGCACCGGATCTCCAGTGCCGTCTTCGACATAGTGGATTTGGCTGCCTTTCACCTCGACAAAACGGGCGGCAAAGGGGAAGTCGGCGGAGATGTCAGTGTTGGTCATTGTGAGGGACCGCGGTTGCTTGGTTTACATCGGAATAGAACTGCAATGCGTCAACTTAAAGCATAGCTTTTTTACCATCTCCGTCACATAATTAGACCATGACTAATTTAGACCATCTCAATGTTGTCGCCACGATCTGTGATTTGGGTAGTTTCCAGCTGGCCAGTGAAAAGCTGAGTAAGGCGCGCTCTGCGGTCTCGTATTCGGTGAAGCAGGTGGAAGAGTTCTACCAGATTCAGATATTTGATCGCTCCGGTTACCGTCCAACCCTGACGCGGGATGGCAAGGTGCTGCTGACGCAAATCCGTCATCTCTTGGCGCAGGCGCAGCATTTTGAGGAGTTTGTGCGGGATCTGAAAGGCGAAGTGGAGACAGAGCTGCGTATTGGTGTGAGCAGCAATTTCCCGATCCCTCGGCTGGCAGCGCTGTTGCGGGGCTTAAAGCAGGAATTCCCCACAACCACATTGCATCTAGAAATTGAGACCGCCTCCGGAGAACGTCAGTTGATGGCCGAAAAGGTCGATATTGCCATCTTTGGAGCTCTCAACCGCAGCCCGTTCATTGATTATCGTCAGCTTGAACACATGGAATTCCCGCTGGTGGCGTCCCCTGACCTTGTGGGGCATGAACCAGACAAAGTGAGTAAAACCGACCTGGGTCGTCATCCGCAAGTGGTGGTGAAGTCGAGTGACGAGAAGGCTTCGGATATCGGGCTGATGATCGAAGCGCCAAAATGGTTTGTCACCGACATGTCCACCAAGAAAGACCTGATTTTGGCAGGCTTGGGCTGGGGGCGCCTTCCGTACCATATGGTGGAAGAGGAGCTTGCGCGCGGCACATTGTTGAGTTTGTCAACACTGGGCGACTTGGCGCTTCCAATTTGCCTCACCAAACGTGCCGGTCACACTCTTGGACCGGTGGGGCAGCGGATCTGGGATCAGCTTTGATATCAAAGATCAAATGTGGTGTTGGCTGTTTCCCCGCCAGTGCAGGCGTCTGGCGGGGAAACTCGTAGAAAACGCGTGGGGAGTTCACCCCACTTTGCGCATGCCCATAACCCGTGCACGGGCACGCGGATCATTGTCAAACAGCGCGGCGAGCTGTTCAGTCATCGCACCGGCCAGCTGTTCCACATCGGTGATGGTCACCGCGCGGTCATAGTACCGCGTCACATCGTGCCCAATTCCAATTGCCAACAGCTCCACCATTTTGCGCTTTTCGACCATGGCAATCACGTCGCGCAGGTGTTTTTCCAGATAGTTGGCGGGGTTGACCGACAGGGTGCTGTCATCCACCGGGGCGCCATCAGAGATCACCATCAGGATCTTGCGCTGCTCAGGACGCGCCATCATACGGCGGTGCGCCCATTCCAGCGCTTCCCCGTCGATATTTTCCTTCAGCAGACCTTCTTTCATCATCAGACCCAAGTTGGGGCGCACGCGCCGCCATGGAGCGTCTGCTTGTTTGTAGATGATGTGGCGCAAATCGTTGAGGCGACCAGGCTGTTGCGGGCGGCCGTCGTTCAGCCATTTCTCTCGCGCAAGGCCACCTTTCCACGCGCGGGTGGTGAAGCCGAGGATTTCCACCTTAACGTTGCAACGCTCCAGCGTGCGCGCCAACACGTCGGCACAGATTGCGGCAATGGAAATCGGGCGGCCGCGCATGGAGCCGGAGTTGTCCAGCAACAGCGTCACAACCGTGTCGCGGAACTCAGTGTCGTGCTCCATCTTGAAGCTGAGCGGGGTGGTCGGGTTTGCCACAACCCGCGCCAGACGGCCCGCATCTAGCGTGCCTTCTTCGAGGTCAAACTCCCAGCTGCGGTTCTGCTGTGCCTGAAGACGGCGTTGCAGGCGGTTGGCCAGACGGCTCACCGCGCCTTTCAGCGGTTCCAGCTGCTGATCGAGATAGGCGCGCAAACGCTCCAACTCGATGGGTTCGGCCAGCTCTTCAGCGGCAATCTCTTCATCATTGGTGGTGTCAAAGGCGATGTAATCCGGGTCAGCGTCCGAAATCGGCGGTGCAGGCGGCGGATCCAACGGCGCATCACCATCGGGCATCTCGGCCTCATCCGACATCTCGTCCTCAGCCATGTCATCCATCGTGACCTGCGCTTCGGACATGTCCTGCTGCTCTTCCTGAGATTGCTCAGGGCTGGCTTCCGTGTCCTCTTCGTCGCTGTCGTCTTGGCCTTGGCTGTCGGGATCATCCTGCTCTTCAGCCTGTTCTTCAGCCTCGTCTTCCTGATTGTCGATATCGTCCGGATCATCACCCAGCTGATCGCCATACCCAAGGTCTTCGATGATCTGTCGGGCAAATTTGGCAAAGGCCTGCTGATCGGACAACAGGTCTTGCAGGTCGTTCAGGTGGTCACCGGCGCTCTGCTCGATATAGCCGCGCCACAGGTTCATCACATTGGCCGCTGCTGGCGGCAGGTCGCGCCCGGTGGCGAGATGACGGATCAAATAGCCCGCAGCCACGGGCAGGGGGGCCTGTTCCGTGGACGTCATATCGCCATAGCCGCGCCCGTTGGCTTCCTGGCTGATCTTCATGTCGATATTGGTGGCGGTGCCGGGCATGTCACGCGCGCCCATGCCTTCGCAGCGCGCGGTTTCCATGGCTTCATAGAGATCGCGGGCGATGCCTTGACCGGGCGCATAACGCATGTGGGTGGCGTCATCGTGGTACTTGCGTTGCAAGGCAAGCGCATCGGCGGTGCCGCGCGCGAGAAGCACCTCGTCGCGGCTCATGCGGCGGCTGACCTGGGGCAAGCGAATGCTGTCTCCGGACATGCCGGAGGGATCAACCGTGTAGGACACCGACAGTTCCGGATCGTCAGCCATCACTTTGGTGGCCTCAGCCAGGGCCTTTTTGAACGGATCAGCGGGGTTGTCGCTTGGTTTTTTCATTTGGCCCAACCTTCTTCGTTAGAGAAGCTCTCAATATTCACCGTTGCCTCACGCGAAAATTCGAGTTCGGCTATGTCAGAATAAGCATCGCCCGCCACATACAGCAAACCTTCAAGCCAATTTGGTGAACGTTTGGGAAAAGCCCGGGGGTTTTTCAAAACATCATGGTATGCTTGTTTTCCTTGCGCGACGACCATCAAGCGCGTGTACAGAAAACTATCGGACAATCCTGGAAACCAACTAAAGCGGCGGTAGTGCTGTCTTGTGTCCAGCGCATAGGCTTTTTGCGCAAGGCACTCATAGAAGCCATGAATGTCAGCTTCGGTCAATTTCGCGAGCTCGGCGACGAGCGGCCCAAAGTTGGTTGATCCATCTCGCCGCTTGCAGCCTTCAATTTTCTCGATCAATGACCAAAACTGCGTGTCATTCATAGCATCTAAGTTCACCCCAAGCTCACGCTGGCCGCACTCTCAGGCAGCTCTTCGTCAAAGCAGCGCTGATAGAACTCAGCCACGGTCTGGCGCTCCAGCTCGTCACATTTGTTCAGGAAGCTCAGACGGAAAGCGTAGCCAACATCGCGGAAGATTTCCGAGTTGGCGGCCCAATTGATCACGGTCCGTGGGCTCATCACGGTGGACAGATCACCGTTCATAAACGCGGTTCGGGTCAGGTCAGCAACGGTCACCATCTGGTTGATGATCTTGCGGCCTTCGGCGGTGTTGTAGTGCGGCGCTTTGGACAGGATGATCGCGGCCTCAGCATCGTGGCTGAGGTAGTTCAGCGTGGACACCAGCGACCAGCGGTCCATCTGGGCTTGGTTGATCTGCTGCGTGCCGTGATACAGCCCGGTGGTGTCCCCCAGACCCACGGTGTTTGCGGTGGCAAACAGGCGGAAGTAGGGGTTTGGCGTGATCACTTCGTTCTGATCCAGCAGGGTCAGTTTGCCATCATGCTCCAGAACACGTTGGATCACAAACATCACGTCAGCCCGGCCGGCGTCATATTCGTCAAACACAATCGCGGTGTTGTTGCGCAGCGCCCACGGCAGGATGCCTTCGTGGAATTCGGTGACCTGTTTGCCGTCGCGCAGTTTGATGGCGTCTTTCCCAATCAGATCGATCCGGGAAATGTGGCTGTCGAGGTTCACACGCACACAGGGCCAGTTCAGGCGGGCGGCAACTTGTTCGATGTGGGTCGACTTACCAGTGCCATGGTAGCCTTGAATCATCACACGCCGGTTGTGGCCAAAACCCGCCAGGATCGCCAGCGTGGTTTCTGGGTCAAATTTATAGGTTGGGTCGATTTCAGGAACGCGATCGGTGCGCTCTGCAAAACCCTTGATTTTCATGTCGCTGTCGATGCCGAACACTTCGCGCAGATCAATGTCTTCGGTGGGCTTTGTGTTGGTGTCCATCATGCCGTCCGCCATGTCCTCTGTCCTTCTCCCGGCAGCCCCCTTGGAGCGGCCCAAATCTACCGGCCTTTGGTGCATCAATTCCTGCGGGATCACAAGCAAAAGTCATCAAAAGACGCGGCGTTGTCACGAAACTCACAGCCATGTGCAAAGCTGTTAGTTGCTTCTGTCAGGATTGGTCCGCAATTCTACGACCAAAGGAGGACGCAGAATGCAACGTCGCCATTTCTTATCCGCCGCTGGTGCGGCAACTCTTACCGCTATGGTTTTGCCACGTGCCTCTCTGGCCAACGCGTTTGAAGTCACCCGGACGGAGGCAGCGTGGCGTGCCATGCTCACGCCCGCGCAATACAAGGTGATGCGTGATGAGGGCACCGAGCGGGCAGGGTCCTCGCCGCTCGATAAAATCTATGAGACAGGCACTTACCATTGCCGAGGCTGTGAATTGAAGCTCTACAGCTCCAAACATAAGTACGACAGCGGCACCGGATGGCCGAGTTTCTACAAGTCGCTCCCCAAAGCGATTGGAACCAAGGCGGACCGCAAATTGTTTCGGGTCCGCACCGAATGCCACTGTCGCAGGTGTGGGTCTCATCTGGGGCACATCTTTGACGATGGCCCGAGACCCACGGGGAAACGCCACTGTCTGAATGGCGTTTCGCTGGTGTTTAAACCCAAATGAGGCCGGGTGCTCCGCCGCCGAGGTGGGGCATTTGGTTACGGTGGCGGTGCAACCCGGCCTCTCTCCCCCGAAGGAAGATCATGGGAAAGATTAGGCCACTTACGCTGCCACATCCTCCGGGGAATCAGAGAAGCGATAGCCGAGCCCATAAAGGGTCTCGATCGCCATAAAGTCGGGAGCAACCTCGCGGATCTTGCGCCGAATGCGTTTGATCTGGCTGTCGATGCTGCGATCGGTGACAAACACGTCGCCTCCATATGCGAGGTCCAGAATGTTGGCGCGACTGAGCACCTGGCCGGGACGTTGCGCAATGATCCACAAAACGTTGAACTCGGTGGCGGTCAAAGCAACTTCCACGTCGCTCCAGCGGGCTTCGTGGCGCAGGCGGTCCAGATGCAAAGCGCCGCGTTGAATGACCGTAACATCGTCGGCCTCCCGGTGATTGGGCGCGGCACTGCGCAAAGCGGCGGCAACCCGAGCCCCAAACACCCGCATGGAAAACGGTTTCGCAAGGTAGTCATCCGCCCCCAACCGCAGCATCATAGATTCCTCCGTGGCGCTGGCGGTGGTGCTGAGGACAATCACCGGCAGGTTATAGCTGTTGATGATCCGTTCCATCACCGACAGCGCATCTGTGGCGCGCTGGCGCAGTTCCATAACCACCAAATCAGGCGATTGCCGGGCCAGGTCGCACAGCGCCGTCTCAGGCGTCACATGGCACAGGCTCTCGTGCCCGTCATGCAGCAACACTTCCTGCATCGCGACCATGAGGTGCCGGTCCGGTTCGATCAGAAGGATTTTGGACATGGCCGCCCTCCGATCTGGCCGTGCCGCAACACGGTTTTTTCCCGTTTGATCGCCACAGGTTGTGGGCGCCCGCGCTGGTGTAACCAAAGCAACGGGAACAGGGCACTAAGCAGTAAAATACTAAAAAACATGGCGCCTCCCTTCTGAGATCATGATGTGAAAATTCAAAGTGACTGCGTTGTCTCTTCGTTCATCATGAAGATGGGGAGGCGTCAGCGGGTTGCCTTGGGGAAAGCTGCCACTGTTTTGTCAAATTTTGCCAATCGTGGCGGAACGGCCAAACGTTGTCTCAGACAAAGGTTTGGCGGCGCTCCCCTGGGGATTGGCCGGTCCATCGCTTGAACGCGGAGGCAAACGAGCTGACGTCCGAATACCCCAACAAAAAGGCAATCTCGCTCTGGCTCATGTCGCTGTTTTTCAAATACCGATCAGCCATCGCCTGGCGGAAATTGGACAGAACGGTTTGATAGGTGGTGTTGGCATCCCCCAGGCGCCGCGCCAAGGTACGGGCGCTCATGCCCAGATCACGCGCCACGTCAGAAACTGAAGTCTGCCCTGTGGCCATGCGGTCAGCAATGGCGCGTTCCACGGTCAATTCGATGTCAGATCGGTTTTTGGGCCGTTGCGCCAAAACCAAATCCGCATGAGCTTGTAGGATTTTGTGCAAGGCCTCGTCCGAGGTGCTGAGCGGCACGCCCATATCCGCGACGCGGTACTGCAAACTGTTCCATTGCGCGCCAAACGTCACTGGGCATCCAAGTAGCTTTTCCAATTCGGCTGCATTGTGTTTGCGGCGGTGGCAGAATGCGATGTGTTTCGGCAAAACTGTGCGCGGCAGAAGCCTATTGGTGCCATGCAAAAATTGGCTCACTTGGGCCTCTACAAATCGGCCAACTTCTACTTTGGCCGGAAGATCAAACCGCCAGCGGAAAATCCCGTCTTCCTCCAGATGTGAAACATCCACAACCATGGCGTTGGAAAAGACCTGTCCGTAGCGGGCCAGATTGGTGACGATGGCATGGATGTCCTTGGAGGTGCGGCCCAGATATCCAATCAACCCCAATTTCGCAAAGCGCCGGGTTTGCCCCCAGCGCACGGCGATCAGGTCATCCCCTGTCAGAGCAACCCCATTGTCCAAAATTTTGGCCAATCCTTGCAAGGAGGCAAGTTGCTCCGTGTCTTGTAATTCTTCCAGTGTCAGGCCAGTGCCCTTCAAGACGTCCGCCTCGGAAAAGCCAAGTCCAATGATATATTCGGAAAAATCGCGACCCATCACGGTCGCATGTTTGGGAGAGCTCTGCATCATGCGCTCACCTCACCGTATTTGTGGGCCAAAATCAAGGTGCTGCGCTGCTGTTTGACATCTGTGGCACTATAGGTCTACAAACCTCACCTTGGTACCAAGGTAGGGAATCGCATGAAGAAGATTGAAAGAGTTCAGACCGGCCTTCGGTTGGAAAAACGCCTGCTTAAAGTTCTGAAAGGGCTGTCAGAGCAGTTGGATATGTCCACGGCAGAGCTTGTTGAGGGGGTGATGCTACATGCGTTAGAGGGAAAGTCTCCCTTTTCGCAGAAAACGTTGGAAAAAGCGGCGATGCTCAAGAGCGTTTATGACCTCACATTGACAGCCGATGACGCCCACAAATTATCGGAAGAAGGATCAGACAAATGACCAGTTATCGCGAGGCACTTCTGGCCATGGACGCCGGTAACTTGGCGCCGCAGGACTTTGATCACCAGACACATATTGCCGTGGCCTTTGAAGCGCTGCGTGAGGATGATTTCTTCACCGCGTCAAAACGTATTGCAGACGGCTTGAAGCGTCTGACGTTGGCAGCCGGGGTGCCAGAGAAGTTTCACGCTACAATCACACAGGCCTATATGTCGGCCATTGCTGAAGCCATGCATCTGGGTGATGCGCAGGATGCAGAGACCTTTTTGGTGCAAAACCCGGATCTGTTGGCTGGGGTCTTCCTGAAAGAGCGGTTTTCAGCCGCCTGTTTGTCCTCGGATTTGGCACGTAAAGTTGCGCTCTTGCCGGACCGTGTGCCCGACGTGGCTTAGGCTTTGTCCAGCGCGTCTTGCACAGCGGCTGCAATTTTGGCGCGGGTTTCGGAATCCAAACCCTGCATCTCGACTACAAGGTTCCCGCCTTCCTCCCGCGCCGTGGCCGGGCGCCGGTTGGCGCCATGGCGTAACACGCGGTAAGGGATGATTTCCCTTGAGATGCCTTTGAAGTGTTGCGGCTCCAGCTCTTGGGCGTTTACCAAATCCTTGGCGTGGGCATAGGTTTCATAACTCATGACAATACCACCTGGCTCAGCAATTCCCTCAAGGCGGGCGGCCAAGTTCGCCTCGGCACCGATGATGGTGTAATCCATACGCGAGTCACTGCCAAAATTGCCGACATTGCAGTAGCCAGTGTTGATCCCCATGCGGGCGCGGAAAGGATGTTCGATGCCTTTGGCGCGCCATTGCACTTCCAGCTCGTCCAGCCGGGTTTGCATTTCCAGCGCCATGCGCACACCGGCACGCGCATCTTCGGTCACGCCGTTGGATGTCGGATCGCCAATAAAGGCCACAATGGCATCGCCAATAAACTTGTCGATGGTGGCGCCGTGTTTTTGCGCAATTGCGCCCATTTCAGTGAAGTATTCGTTGAGCAACGCTGTCAGCTCTTCTGGCTGCATGCGCTCGGTTGTGGCGGTGAAATCCTTGATGTCACTAAAGAACACCGTGAGTTTTTTGCGTTCAGTGCTGATTGAGACATCCCGTTCGCCCTCAAAGATCGAGCGATACACCTGTGGTTCAAGGTACTTTGAGATCTTCAGAGAGACGTCAGCCAAAAAGGAATTGTTCTCGGTTAACTCATCATTGGCCGCTGCAAATTTTTCGGCCAGGCGAAGCTGATGTTTGGCAAAGGCCAGTCCAAAAGTACCCGCGATCAGCAAGTAGCTGAGCAGGAACTTGAACGACGCTAAATCAAGCGTCAAAGGTTGGCGCACATGCACCACCTGAAGCCCGCGCACATCGCCAATTTGCCAATCGGTTTTTGTACTTTTGGGATGGGCGTTGTGGCAACTCACACAGGACGCTTGCATGTAAACGGGAGCAGCCAGGGTCATCCGGTGATCAAGCAAATTTCCTTCTTCAGCGATAATTCGATCCCGCTCATTTGCGGAGTCACGGAACGTTTCAAGAGCCCGTGCCTCAAACTCGGTCATTTGGCGTTGCGGACGCCCTTCAAACGGGTGGTCTGAGACAAAGTGGTAGTCCACTCCTGGCAGGATCTCCGAAAACCGCGCCGACAGCTCGATGGCCGCTGTGGCCGGAATGGGGAAAGCCCCTTCGATCTCATGGTAGTCATGTCGTGCCTCAGGCGCCCCTGATGCCGCCTGAACGCGGGCGACGACATTTTCTGCATAGTAAGAGCGCACATCATCCATAAGCTTGTTCAGGCTGGTTGCCTGACGGTGCAGATTGTGGTGCGACAGGCTGTTCAGGTCCAGCCACAGGGCCACGGGCAACAGCAACACCGCGCCGGCCACCACGGTATAAAGCCGCTTTGGATGGGCCGTGAGGTATTCAATCAGTCGCCGCATGGCCGTTTCTCCCGTTGAGCTAACGCATTCACACATCAGTGTTACCCAAGCCTAGTGATAGCTCAAACGGCTTTCATGGATTTTTCCGTCGCAAAGAAAAAGGCGCGCCCCATCGGTCACGCCTCATGCCTTGCATCCATCCGCACTTATTTGAAGTTGCGGCTTTCTTTGATTTGCTCCCAAGCCCACATGACTTCCTGCAGCTGGTCTTCCTGGCTGCGATCGCCGCCGTTCATGTCCGGGTGCAACACTTTGATGAGCTTTTTATAGGCCTTGCGAATTTCGGCTTTGGTCCAATGGTCGTTGGCTTCCAGGATTTCCATGGCGCGGCGCTCGGTGGGCGGCAAGCGTTTGCCTGCGCCTCCCCCCTTGCCAGGGTTCTGGGTTGCGTTGCCACCCAACACTTGATGTGGGTTTTCGATGCCTAAGCGTGCCCAGGCTCGGGCCTCAGGGTCGGTGAACTTCTTGGTCTCGCGCTCCCAGACTTTGTCCTTGGAGTTTTGTGCGTTCAGCTCAGCTTCGGTTTTGCCGTCAAAGAAGTTCCACTTAAGGTTATACTCGCGGATGTGTTCTTTGCAGAACCATTTGAATTCATCCAGCACATCGGGCGCACGCGGCGCACGATACGACCCAGATTCTTCACATCCAGGATGCTCGCAAACACGCGTGGATGTCTCAGACGCTCCGGACATGCCCCGGCGTCCACGCGGGTTTTTCTTCTTTGCCGACTTCACCGACATATTGAAACCGAAGGGATCAGATTTTGTCATACGCGCACCTATTCGACTCGGAGCAGAGAGTTTACCCTAAACGGGGTCAGATTGAAGAGGCTGGAGATAAAAATTATGAGCGTCGCGCAGGAAATTCACGACAAGTTGTCCGCAGCTTTTGAACCAGTCGACCTACAGGTTGTAGACGACAGCGCCAGCCATGCCGGACATGCCGGTGCGCCAGCCGGTGGAGAAAGCCATTTCAATGTGCGTATTCGTGCGGCAGCCTTTGCCGGTCAGACCCGTGTGGCCCGTCACCGTGCGGTGCACACGGCGATTGGTGCAGAATTGGTTGCCCGTATCCACGCGCTTGCTTTGGACATCGACGCGGCCTGACGCGGCTACTTGGACTGTTCCAACGTTTCAACGCGCTTCTTGAGCGCTACATTCACGTCATCCACAGACTCGCTTTCATCCGGGTCTTTCTCTGCAGAGGCACCAGTTTTGTCGCCCTCGTTCAGCACAAGGGCCGCATCGGATGCAGCAGTGTCCTCTGGCTCCGCTGTGGTCGTGGGTTCCGCGGGTTTTGCTTCAGGCGCCGGCAGCACTGCCACCTTCGGCGCTTCCAATGTTTCAGGTTGAAATGCCGCCACATCACCAGCCTTGGCGCGGCGGAACACCAACACGGACCGATAGTTGGTGCTCGATCCCGTCAAGCCGCTGCGTTCCTCATTGGGCAGCGTGTCAGCGCGCAGGTATTCCCACCCGTCCGCGCCCAAACGATTCATTTCAATTTCCAGCGCGTTGGCAAATCGACCCTCTGGCCCTTTGATGCCTTTTGCCTTCTGCCCGCGTGTTGGGGCAGGGATCACTTTATACTCATAAGTCATTAAAACAGTTCCAGTATTCACGGTTTGCGGTCTGTGTCAGCCGCGCAATTTCTTGGGTAGTTTGCGCAGGCGATCCGGGTAATCCGGCACCTCAGCGCTTTCTTTGAACATCGCCCAGCTTGGGAATTGATCCTGAGGGTCTCGTTTCTTGGACATTTGCGTGCGCATCACTGGTTGGCTGAGCTCCTCTCCCAGTGCATCAACGCATGTTTGCACCAGAGGCCATTTTTCATGGTAGTCGTGCCCGGCAATCATGCCGCCCACTTTGACCTTCTTGAGCCAGTCAAACATCGTTTTGCCACGCTCTTCTCCGGTGTGGGCGTAACCATCGATATAAACGAAGTCGAAGTGTTCATCTGGAAAGGCATCCAGTGCGTCTTCAAATGTCATCCGCAACAGCCAGTAATTCTGCCCCATGCCGATGTTTTTTAACGCCTTTATGTACTCTTTGGTGTTGTGGTGGTCGCCATAAATATCGACACCATAAAGCGCCTTGAAAAGCCCGCCTTCCATCAACCGCTTGGAGTACCAGCCACCGGCGACCCCAAGCTCAATGCCAATGAGCCCGTCGCGCTCCAGAAACTGCGGCAGTTCCTTGCGCTCTTGTATTATGTCAATCACGTCTACCATTTGGTGGTCATCGTTTCATGTGGGTGCAGCGAGGTCCAGTATTTTGCGGGCCAAGTGCAGGCTTGTGCCGCAACCGTGTCACCGCTGCATCGCGCTTCACTTATGACGGATGCCCATCACTCGGCCAACCCGGTCCGGACGGGGCAAGGTCCTGTGCGTCTCTGACATGGCTGTGAATTTGGCCAAAATCTCGTCCGGCATAGGGGCGACGCGGGGCCCACTTTGGTCAATATGCAGCCCAACGCCTTCGCCTGTGGCAGATACCCAACCGTCTGCGTGTATCAACTCCTGATAGAAGTGAAAGCTCTTGGCATCATGATCTAACAACTGGAACGAGACAGTGACCATGTCTCCCAGATGCAGTTCACGTAAATAACACAAGTGGAATTCGGCCGAAAAGGTCGTGTTGCCGGTGCGGGCGCGATAGTCCGGTCCAAACCCAAGATACGCTCCAAGCTGATCTACACCCCGATCAAACAACACGTTGTAATAGGCCATGTTGAGGTGACCATTGAAGTCGAGCCACTGTTCCTCAACGGGCATCGGCTTGGAGACAAATGGGCGGGTCATAGCAATCCTCCTGATGCGGTTTCACCTGTATGGCGGTCCCGCTTTTGAGGATCAACCGTTGGGTGAGATTGTTACGTCGGGACACCGCGCCGTTGGGATCTCATTTGACGAACTCTGATGCCAAATCGTCCCTATTTTTATGCAAAATATGGAGGGTATTTCAAAAAAGTCGACGCGCTTTTCCAGACCCGATTCAGGCAAAACTTAAGGTTCAGAACCTACCGTTTCCTTGAGTGTGGGCAAGGGTGAGTGGCGCAATGGACTGGCGAGCAAAACGTCTTTCGACGGCAATAATTTTGATGTCTGGCTTGGTGGCTGGCTGCGGCGGCGAAGACACGCCGGCGGTGAAAGATACGGGCACGGACAAGGCGGGTTCGTCGTTGCCAAAAACGGACAGCCAAGTGTTGCTGGCCTCTTTTCTGAGCAGCTTGGATAGCGTGCGCACGCGCGCCAATCGTCTGCTGAGCAATGATGTGCGGTACCGGGTGCAAACAGCGTCTGGGGATCAGTTTGTCGACCGCAACAATAACAGGCGTTTTGACGCCAGCACCGACACGCGATTGCAAGGTAATCCAATTGAGCATTCCGGTATCCATTATGCCCATGCTGCTGGCTTGACCGGCGCGGGGCAGGTCATTGCCTTTTCCGACAGCGGGTTTCGGCCGGGTCATGAAGCGTTTTCAGGCAAAAGCGTCACAACAGGCTCCGGCATGTCACAAGATGATCACGGCACGTTTGTGGCCTCCATCGCCACCGGGCTGTCTGATGACATGATTGGGGTTGCGCCTAACGCTGACGCCATCTTTGGCAGCTTTGACTCTTATAGTCAGCTGGCAGAAACCGCCAATGCTGCCACGCGGGCCGGCGCAGTTGCGTTGAACAACTCCTGGGGTTACTCGGGCATGACCGCAACCCGCTCAGATTACAATTATATCTTTGGGTCCTCTTCAGGCCGTAGCTATTTAGATGCCCTGCGAGATTATTCAGACGACGGTATTGTCGTGTTCTCCGTGTCAAATGACTACAACGCCTCCGGCGTCGGGTTGATGGCGGGATTGCCGGTTTTGGAGCCTTCGTTGGAAGGCAGCTGGCTGGCGGTGGTAAACGGCGTCCCTCAATTGAACGGTGACGATGTGGTGTCCGCAGAGCGCGTTTCCGCAGGCTGCGGCGAGGCGGCGGCGTGGTGTATTTCTGCAAACGGCAGTTGGACAGGGGCCACTGCGAGCAGCAATAGCAGTTACTCTTTTGGCACCGGCACGTCTTATGCGGCGCCAACCGTATCTGGCGCACTTGCGCTGTTGGCCGAAGCTTTTCCAGACATGACGCACCAAGACTTGCGCATCCGGCTTTTGGCATCAGCTGACAATGAGTTTGATGGCTTTCGCCAAGACGGAACGGTTGAACTGGTGTCGGGATTTGATCACGCTTACAGCGAAGAATGGGGCCATGGGTTTCTGGACGTCGCCGCAGCACTTCTGCCAATTGGCCAAACCACTGTCACCACCAGAAACGGCACCGTGGTCAACACCAATGAACCGTTGGCTGTGGCAGGTGCCGCCAGTGGGGATGCGGTGGCACAGGCGCTGCGCAATGTGGAGATTGTCGGCAAAGACACTTTGTCTGCGTCCTTTGTGATCGATGCCGCACAGATGGTTGCCCATCGTCCGGCGGCCCCGATGTTTGCCGCACATGACGCCTTGAACTTCGATCACTACCGCGCCCCGGAATTTGGTTCGGCGTCGTTCTTTGGCGCGCGGGCAGGGCTTCCTATGCAACTGTTGGACAGTGAGTATGATCTCTCAATTTACCGATCCCGCAGCGGTGGTTCAGATCGCTTTGGCCTGGGGCTGCGCCGCACTTTCGATCTTGGCGGTGCCAGCTTGCAGATTGGCGGTGGTCTTGGAGAGGACACCATGGATTTGCTGTCTGATTGGAATGGGGGCACCGACGCGTCCTTGATGTCCATGGATATGGCTTTGTCCGCTGACGTGTCTGACAACGCTCAGATCAAATTTGCGCTCGGCTATGCCTTGGGGCAGGAGACTTCAGGCATTGGGCAGTCTGCGGATGTGTTGCTCAATGGGGGCGCGGTGACCTACGCCCATCAAAACGCGTTTTCGCACAATGATCGTTTCAGCCTGTCGCTGTCGATGCCCGCGGCGGTATCCTCTGGCTCTACCTCTGTGGCGCTGCCCATGGTGAACGACGCTGGTGCCGTTACGCATCAAAACGTGCCAATTGACCTGGCTCCGTCAGATCGGGAAATGCGACTGACTTTGAGCTATGAGCGCCCACTTACGCGCCATACCAATTTCGGTCTGTCCCTGGCCCATGCCATCAACCG
>NZ_CAJXIV010000081.1 GCF_913054185.1 uncultured Shimia sp. | reverse complement strand
TGACCGAACCGGGCACTGGCTCTGATCTGCAAGCGGTGAAAACCACCGCCATCCGTGACGGCAACGAATACCTGATCAACGGCTCCAAGACCTTTATCACCAATGGCGGTTCTGCCGACCTGATTGTGCTGGTTGCCAAGACCGACCCCGCCGCCAAAGGCCGGGGCGTATCCTTGATCGTGGTCGAAACCGAAAACCTCGAAGGCTTCGCTGTGGGCCGTTGCCTCAAGAAAATGGGTATGAAGCGCAACGACACAGCAGAGATGTCATTCACCGATGTGCGCGTGCCTCTGACCAACCTGATTGGCACTGAGGAAGGCCAAGGCTTCATCCAGCTAATGAAGCAACTCCCTTGGGAACGCCTGATCCTCGGCTACATGGCGCTGGGTGCCTCCCAATGCGCGCTCGACCACACGCTTGCTTACGTGAAAGAACGCAAAGCCTTTGGCAAACGGGTGATGGACTTCCAAAACACCCGCTTCAAACTGGCTGAAGCCGCTACCAAAATCGAACTTTTGGCCTCCTTCTGTGACACCTGCCTGACCGAACTCGAAGCGGGCCAGCTCACCGCCGAAAAAGCCGCCATGGTGAAATGGTGGGGCACCCAAACTCAATGTGAAATTGTCGACGAGTGCCTGCAATTACACGGCGGCTACGGCTACATGTCCGAATATCCAATTTCGGAACTCTACACGGACGCCCGCGTACAAAAAATCTACGGCGGCACCAATGAGATCATGAAAGAAGTGATCGCCCGCTCGCTGGACATCGACTGAGGACCGCCCAATGAAACTCACCGGAAAAACCGCCTACATCACCGGCGCAGGCAACGGCATCGGCCGCGCCGTCGCGCTGAAACTCGCTTCTGAAGGCGCCAACATCGTGCTCAATGACCTCGAGAAAGCCCCGGCCCAAGCCGTGGTCGAGGAAATCACCGCCGCAGGCGGCAACGCCATCGCCGTGGTTGGCTCCGTCACCGAAAAAGGCTTTGCCGAACGCTTCATTGGCGCGGGCGTCCAGAAATGGAATGCCATCGACATCATCGTCAACAACGCGGGCTACACCTGGGACAGCCTGATCGGCCACATGACCGACGATCAATTTGACGCCATGATGGACGTGCATGTGAAAGCACCGTTCCAAATCCTCCGCGCCGCCTCAGGCTTCATCAAAGGCCACGCCAAACAGGAAGCCGAAGACGGCCGCGAAGTCTTCCGCAAAGTGGTCAACATCTCGTCGATTGCAGGCACCGGCGGCAACGTTGGCCAAGCCAACTACTCTTCCGCAAAATCCGCCGTGCTGGGCCTGACCAAATCGCTGGCCAAAGAATGGGGTCGCTACAAGGTCAACGTGAACTGCGTCGCCTTTGGCTACATCGAAACCCGTCTGACTGAGGCTACCGACGACAAAAAGTCCATCACCGTGGATGGCAACACCGTAGGCATCGGCATCCCAACCAAAGTGGCCGGAGGATTTGCCGCCATGGTGCCCTTAGGTCGCCCGGGCACTCCGGAAGAAGCGGCGGACGGCGTCTATCTGATGTGCTGTCCGGAGAGCAATTATGTCTCTGCCCAAGTGCTCACCGTCGGCGGTGGCTTGAACGGCCTCTAAATCTTCTGCCCGACTGCCAGTCGGGCTGCGCCGTCCCGCCCCCATGGGGCGGCGCTTACGCACCACCCCGCGGGACTAAGCAGCCCTCGGCGTAACGGAGAGCAAACCCCATGCTAAGCGGAATCCGCATCATCGAAATCGAAGGCCTCGGCCCCGGACCTTTTGCTGCCATGCATCTGGCCGACCTTGGCGCAGACGTGATCACCATCCATCGCAAAGGCGGCGGTGGCGGCATCACCGCAGACCAATCCGTGCTCGATCGCGGTAAACGGTCCATCGCGCTTGATCTCAAAGACCCAGATGATCTCGAAACAGCCAAAAAGCTCATCACAACCGCCGACGCGCTGATCGAAGGCTTCCGCCCCGGCGTCATGGAACGGCTTGGGCTTGGCCCCACCGATTGCCGCGCAACCAACCCGCGTCTTGTCTATGGCCGCATGACCGGCTGGGGCCAAACCGGTCCCCGCGCAGAAACCGCAGGCCACGATCTCAACTACATCGCACAATCCGGTGCGCTCTGGTACGCCTCGGAACCCGGCTCTCCGCCAATCACCCCCGCCACTTTGGTTGGCGACATCGGCGGCGGCGCGCTCTATTTGGTAATCGGTATTTTGTCCGGCATCCTTAACGCCCAACGCACTGGCCAAGGCACCGTTGTGGACGCCGCAATTGTCGACGGCTCCGCCCATATGATGACGCTTTTGATGGCATTGCGCCAAGCGGGCGGTCTGTCCATGGAGCGCGGCCACAGCCTACTCGACGGACCACATTGGTCCCGCAGTTACGTCTGCGCCGATGGCGGCTACGTCTCCGTGCAGGCGCTCGAGCCGCAATTCTACGCGGCTCTCCTCGGGAAACTCGACCTTGCCGGCGATCCCGAGTTTGCCAAACAGCACGACCGCGCCCTCTGGCCAAAACTCACTGCACGGCTGACAGACATTTTCCTGCGTGAGCCGCGCCTGCATTGGGATGATCTTTTTGCTGGGTCAGATGCCTGTGTCGCCGTGGTGCTCTCCCCCGAAGAAAGCGCCCATTCCGCACACATGTCCGCGCGTCAGGTCTGGCACCACAGCGACGGCAACTTGCAAGCGGCCCCAGCCCCGCGCTTTGACGACCGCGTCGAAGACCCCAAACCTGCCCCCAAGCGCGGCGAACACACCGCCGAAATTCTAGCGGAGCTCAAATAAGCACGCAACGCACGGTCCCATAACGCAACGGAGGCGCGCCAATGGCGCACCTCCGCAAAACAGTCGTAATACAGACGTGATACCGACGTCAGAATCAGTGGTTAATTTCCACGCACCGTATCAATCATCAGCTGCACATTTTCAGGATCAGCATCTGGTGTGATTCCGTGGCCCAGATTGAAGATATGCGGCCCTTTGCCAAGGGCCGCGACAATCTTACGGGTCTCATCCACCAAATCCTGACCACCGGTAACCATATGGGAAGACTTCAGATTTCCCTGAACACAGCCAGATGTCTGCACATTGTCCGCCGCCCAGTCAGGTGCCACACCATCATCCAGCGCCACACAATCCGCGCCGGTGGCTTCAGCAAATCCAACATAACGCTCACCCGCCCCACGTGGGAAGGCAATGATTGGTGTATCCGGGTGACGTTCTTTCAAGGCCGCGATGATTTTCTTAGCTGGTTCAACGGCATAGCGCTCAAAATCGTCGCCTTTCAGTGAGCCCGCCCAGCTGTCAAACAGCTTCACAACTTCGGCGCCAGCTTCGATCTGCCTAGAGAGATACTCCACAGTGCCTTCGGTCAGAATATCAATGATTTGGTCAAAGACTTCTGGGTTCTCATCCTTCAGCTTGTGCGCTGGTCCCTGATCCGGTGTTCCGCGTCCAGCCACCATATAGGTCGCCACGGTCCACGGCATGCCCGCAAAGCCAATCAATGTGGTTTCTTCCGGCAATTCCCGGCTCAAAATCCGCACGGTTTCATACACCGGGTTGAGCGTTTCATGGATCTCGGAAACAGGCTTCAGCTTGTCAAAGTCCGCCTGATTTTCGATGGTCGACAGCCGTGGCCCTTCGCCGGTGACAAACCACAAATCCGCGCCAAGCGCCTGTGGCAAAAGCAAAATATCCGCAAACAGGATGGCAGCGTCAAAGCCATAACGCCGGATCGGTTGCAGGGTCACCTCTGCCGCCAATTCGCTGTTGTAGCACAGGGACAGGAAGTCGCCTGCTTCGCCACGTGTCGCGCGATATTCTGGCAGATAGCGGCCAGCTTGGCGCATCATCCAGATGGGAGGGGTGTCGAGTGTCTCGCCGGCCAAAGCCCGCAGAATTTTCTTGGTCTGTGTCATGCGTTCCTCTTAGTCCTGCCCAATTTATCGCTCGTTGATTTGAGTCAAGGAAGCCAACAGACTTTCCGTGCCTTTTCAATCCAACTCACCCGCCCTGCCAGATTGGCGAGGCATCCCCACGCTAGGTCTCGCGCGCACCTTCGGTTGTCAACCCTTAGGACGCTTGCCAGACCCGCCACTCAGGATTAGACCGTCGTCATGACAGTGACTTTGCCCACCCCCGCCTCCACGTTGAAAATTGGCACCCGCGGCTCTCCGCTGGCCCTTGCACAAGCCTATGAAACCCGCCGTCGACTGATGGCTGCGTTTGACTTGGCAGAAGACGCCTTTGAGATTGTGGTCATCACCACCTCCGGAGACAATGCGCAGCTGATTGCCAAAGACAAGCCTCTCAAGGAAGTTGGCGGTAAGGGCCTGTTCACAAAAGAAATTGAAGAGGCCATGTTGGTTGGCGGCATCGACATTGCCGTGCACTCGATGAAAGACATGCCGGTCCTGCAACCGGACGGTCTGCTGCTAGACACCTACCTGCCGCGCGAAGACACGCGGGACGCCTTTGTCTCTCCGCAGCACGCAACTTTGGCCGATCTGCCAGAAGGTGCCACTGTTGGCACATCCAGCCTGCGCCGCCGCGCGCAACTGTTGAATTTCCGCAAAGATCTCAACGTCGTTGAATTTCGCGGCAACGTGCAAACCCGCCTGAAAAAGCTTGAAGATAAGATCGCAGACTGCACCTTCCTCGCGATGGCGGGCCTCAACCGTCTCGACATGAGCCACGTGGCCTCCTCAGCAATTCAACCTGAGGAAATGCTGCCCGCAGTCGCCCAAGGTGCCATTGGCATCGAGCGTCGCGCGGATGACATGAGCACCGCTGCCCTACTGGAGGCCATTCACGACGGCCCCACTGGCCAACGCCTGAAGGCAGAGCGCGCCTTCCTCGCTGCGCTGGACGGATCTTGTGAAACACCCATCGCTGGTCTTGCCGAGCTTGACGGCAACACCCTCCGCCTGCGCGGCGAAGTGTTGCGTCCGGACGGCTCTGAAAGTCTGCGTGACGATCAAACCGCCCCAATCGAAGATGGTGCGGCATTGGGCGAGACCATGGCCAAATACCTGCTGGAACGCGGTGGTACGGGCTTCTTTGACTGGCGCAGCTAACCGCGATTTACGGTTAATTTCCCCTTAACCGCGCCATTCCCGGCATGTTTCGGCCATGTTTTTAAGAGACTCTGGTCCTATCAACAGGGATCAGAGGACCAAGCCATGCACGCGTTGGGACAACTGGGCACTATCGACGATTATCACTGGGACACATTGCAGCAGCGGCCATCAAACGCCGGTTATTGCGTTCGTGAAGCCGAGGGCGACTTCCGTCATTCTTCTCTAAAAGAGACGGTACTGCGCTTCATCGGCGTGGTGTTTGTGCTCAGCTCATTGGTGCAGTGGAGCTTCCCGGACGCCAACTTTGCTGGCAACCCAATGCTATCCAAGTCCCTGCTCTCCATCGCTTTTGCGCTGATCGGCATAGCCGCGTATCGCTTTGCTATGAAAGGCCATCGCGCCGAAATCCGGTTTGAGTCCAAATCCCGCACCCTGGTCCTGTGCGCCCTGAACCGGCGGGATCAACAAAAGGGCGCCCGCAAACTGCCGCTCCGTGACATCACCAGCATCTATGTGCGGCGCACCGACGTTGCCAACGGCAAAGCTGCCCTACGCATCCGCCTGAAATCCGACGGAGCGGAACTAACCGCCTTGCGGGGCGACCTTAGCGAAGTTGAAGCTGTCCACGCTCTCCTGTGCAGCAAGATCCGCAAGGCGCAGTAGCGCTAACGCTCTGAGAGTTACACCCACTTGGCCATTGGCGGTAGGCTCATCAGAACCGCATTGGCGTCATGGCCGGTTTCCAGGCCAAACTTGGTGCCACGGTCGTAAACCAGATTGTACTCCACATAGAGCCCGCGGTGCACCAGCTGCGCATCTTTCTCCGCCTCGCCAAATTCGTCCACACGACGTTTCTCAACCAACGGCACAAAGGCTGGCAGGAAGGCTTTGCCAATGTCCTGAATAAAGCCAAAATCCCCCGCCCAATCCCCAGTGTTGTGATCATCCAGAAAGATGCCCCCAACCCCACGGGCGCGGTTACGGTGCGGGATGTAAAAGTACTCATCGGCCCAAGCTTTCAAACGCGGATAGTGGTCTTCCCCGTGCGCGTCACAATGCGCTTTTTGTACACCATGAAAATGGGTGGTGTCCGCATCGTATTCGAGACATGGGTTGAGGTCAGACCCGCCGCCAAACCACCAGCCATGTGGGGTCCAAAACATGCGGGTGTTCATGTGCACCGCTGGGCAATGTGGGTTCTGCATATGCGCCACAAGGCTGATGCCACTGGCCCAAAACCGTGGGTCGTCTTTCATGCCTGGCAAGCCTTTGCGCGCCGCCATGGCATTTTGTGCCGGCTCGCCCAGCTCGCCATAGACTGTGGAGATATTCACGCCCACTTTTTCAAACACACGCCCGCCGCGCATGACTGACATCAATCCGCCACCGGCATCTGACCCATCCGCACTGCTACGTGTGGTCTCGGTGACTTCAAACTGGCCAGCTTCTTGGCCAGAAAAAGGGCCTTCTGAATGACTGTTTTCCAGGTCTTCAAAAGCGGCCACAATCTGATCCCGCAATTCCCGGAACCACGCACTTGCTTGCTGCTTTTCGGTGTCCATCTGATCAGACATATCCGCCCCTCTGTTTTGCTCCGCATTGCCTAACATTGGCAACGCACAGACACCAGCGGCAGAACGGCGCTATACTTAGTGTGCGGGCGTGCTCACAGTGTCCAAAAGCGAGCGGCCACCATCGACGGTCACAATCTGCCCTGTCATAAAGCCTGCTGCCTCGGAGGCCAAAAACTGTACGGCATCGGCCACCTCGCCTGGGGCTGCAATCCGGCCCAATGGGGTGTGCTGCTCAATCTCATTTCGGCAATCACGGTTGTCTTTCAGTGCATTTTGCAGACTTGCCGACATAACAGACCCAATGGCCACCGCATTCACACGGATACGCTCCGGCGCCAGCGCCACGGCCATGGCGCGTGTCATTTGGTCCAACGCGGCAGTGGCAATTGAATAGCCCAGCAAGTCCGGCTGAGACCGCTGTGCGGCAATCGAGCTCAGGTTCACAATCGCCCCCGCAGCCCCCTCGTCACGCCCCTCCGCCTGCTTAATCATGCGCTTGGCGACAATCTGGCTCAGGCGCAAAGATGTCATCAGGTTTTGCTGGATCATCAGATCAACAGTTGTGTCATCCGGATCCAATGGATCGCTGGTGGTCACTTGCCGACAGCCATTGATCAAAATGTCAATGTCATCAAAGGCATCAATCGTAGCGGAGATCAGATTGTTGATCGTCAACTTCTCGCGCAAATCCCCGGCAAAATAGCGCACATTGCCTTCTTCGGGCCGTTCGCCAAACTCCGCACACAGGCTTTTATCATCCACATCCGCAAACATGACATTGGCGCCATGATCCGCAAAATGCCGTCCTACAGCCAAACCAATGCCATTGGCCGATCCGGTGATAATGGCGGTTTTACCCGCAATATTAAAAGACATTTACGATCCCCATCACACTGTCCATGAGCCTACACCAGCTCTGTGTCACCCTTTGGCCCGCGTGGGGCGCTGTGCATGCAATACCTTGAATCGGGTGTCCCCGGCAACGGCTTCGACCGTCTGGAACGCATCCTGAAGCGTGGCCTCATAAGGCAGGTGCCGATTGGCCACCAGCCAAAGGTGCCCAGAAGGTGCCAACATTTTTGCCGCTGCACGGATAAAACTCTCGCCTAGCGCGGGCTCCGCCTTGCGTCCGGTGTGAAACGGCGGGTTCATCACAACCGTATCCACCCGATGACCGGGCTTGAAGTTGGTGGCATCCGCCCAATGGAACTGCGCGCGCTCATCCGTCAGGTTCTCTTTGGCACACTCCAGCGCCACATGATCTGCCTCAACCAAGTGCAACACATCAAAGGCCTGGCGCGCCGCCATCTCACACGAGAGGTAGCCCCACCCTGCCCCAAGGTCCGCGACAACGCGCCCCAGTTTGGGTGGCAACGCCGCTGCCAACATCTTAGACGCCGGGTCCACACCATCCGCGCTGAACACACCCGGACGAGTGACAAAGCGATCTTCTATTTTTGCGGGGGCGCCAGCCAACCAGTCGTCAAAATCGCCACCTTCAAACCAAAACAGGCGCCCATGAGATTTAGCAAAACTGCCCAAAACATCGGCGCGTTTTCGGCACTCTTTGTAAAGCCCATCAACGCCGTCAGTTTTCTGCCCATCGACAATGACCAGGTCTGCACATTTTGAAGCCCGCGCAATCAAATCCCGTGCCAACGCCTTGGCACGTGGCAACACCACAACGGCGGCGGCGTAGCGACCTTCTTCAGCAACGTCAGCGTCATAGCCGGCGCCAGAGAAAGCATCAAAATCAGGCTTCAGATGCTGCACAACATGCACCTGTGCACGCGATAAAACGCTTATGTCAAAGCCAACACGCGGGCCGAACACAGCAATCCGTCCTTCAGACGGCAACAACAGGCCGTAGTCGTCTACGGCCAATGACAATCGGGAATGGGACATTTTATGCGGTGAACCGGGCAGCCCCGGTCACTCCTTCTCCATCGTACACTGCAGGGGATGTTGATGGCGTTGCGCCAAATCCATCACCTGAGTGACCTTGGTTTCTGCAATTTCGTGACTGAACACACCAACAACCGCCACGCCTTTTTTATGAACCGTCAGCATAATCTCAAACGCCTGCGCATGGGTCATCGAGAAGAACCGCTCCAACACAAGCACCACAAACTCCATCGGTGTGTAGTCGTCATTGAGCAGCATCACCTTGTAAAGCGGCGGCTTTTTGGTGCGGGTGCGAGTCTCCAGCGCGATCCCCAGATCGCCGCCGTCATCATCACCCATGCTCATGTTCATCGTCTGCAATGGCATATTCACAAGAATCCGGTTCATGGTTTGGTGTTTATATAGCCTGAAGTTGGTCATAGAAAAGAGGTCAGGAACAATCGGACCTTTTTCATGACCAAGACCCTCACAACTGTCGCCTTTGATGCAGACGATACACTGTGGCACACAGAACGATTTTTCCGCCTGACCCAAGCCAAATTTGCGGAGCTATTATCGGACTTTACGGAGCTGGCTCACCTCGAAGAGCGCCTTTTGGCCGCGGAACGGCGCAACGTTGGTCACTACGGTTTTGGCACCAAAGGATTTGTGCTGTCGATGATCGAAACAGCCATCGAAGTCACCGAAGAACGGGTCCCGGCGTCTGTGATTGCCGAACTGATGACCTGCGGCCGAGAGATGTTGCAACACCCAATTGAATTGCTCCCACATGCCAAAGAAGTTGTTGAAACTCTTTCTAAAACCCACCGCCTTCTCCTCATCACAAAGGGGGATCTACTCGACCAGGAACGCAAGGTTGCCCAATCCGGTCTGGGAGAATTGTTTGAGTGGGTCGAGATTGTGAGCCACAAAACATCTGACACCTATATTCGGGCCTTCAACAGCTACGCGGATGGCCCGGAGCGCGCCCTTATGGTGGGCGACTCAATGAAATCCGACATTGTGCCGTCCTTGTCCGTTGGCAGCTGGGCCGCACATGTCCCCAACGGCCCCGCTTGGGCTCTGGAACAGGCTGAAGCCCCAAAGGATAACCCTCGTTTTGTGGCGCTTTCGTCACTGTCTGAAGTTTTGCCACTGGTCGAAGACGTTGGTTAAGCCCATTCAGAGGCAGGTCTAGCGGCGCAGCACCCGCGAGCCACAACATCTACGCCCCCACCTGAACAAGCCCCTACAAATCTCCGGAAACACAAGCTTTATTCGTTTCCATCCCTGTGTTACGCTCTCTGTAATAATAATTGGTCAGACCGGAAAACCGGCGACCTGAGGCAGAAAAAAGAGCAGTTCACATGAAGGCGCGGCGCATTCAGCCGGCCCGTTTCGGGCTATTTTTGGCAACACTGGCATTCTGTGCCCTGTTGACCCCAGTGGTGTCCTTTGCGGCACCTTATGCAGCAATGGTGATTGACGCGCGGGACGGCAAAGTCCTGCACAGCCGCAATGCCGATACGCGACTACATCCGGCGTCTTTGACCAAAATGATGACGCTCTACATCGCTATGGAAGCGGTGGAGAATGGCGAAATCAGCCTGGACACAAAGGTGAAGATCTCCAAAAATGCCGCCGCCGAACCGCCCTCCAAGCTTGGCTTGCAGGCGGGTCAACGGATTGCGTTGCGGTATCTCATCCGCGCGGCAGCGGTAAAATCCGCAAACGATGCCGCCACCGCGATTGGTGAGGCCATCGAAGGCTCCGAAGCCGCTTTTGCCCGACGCATGAACCGCACGGCCAAAGCGCTTGGCATGTCCAACACCACGTTCAAAAACATGCATGGCTTGACCCAAAGCGGGCACATGTCCACCGCACGTGATATGACCACTCTGGGACGCCACGTGCTTTATGACTATCCGGATTATTACAACCTCTTCTCCCGCCGCTCCACCAGCGCAGGCATTAAGACCGTTAACAACACCAACCGCCGCTTGCTGGCCGCCTACAAAGGCGCAGACGGTATCAAAACCGGCTACACCCGCGCCGCAGGCTTCAATCTCGTGGCATCCGCAGAACGTGGCAACAAGCGTGTGATTGCAACTGTGTTTGGCGGCCGTTCCACAGCCACGCGAAACGCCAAAGTGGCGGAGCTTCTCGATCTTGGCTTCACCCGCTCCGCCAGCAGGGTTGCTATGCGCAAGCCCGGCCTGCCAGCCTACCAGGGGAAAACAGCTCCGGTTGGCAAAACAATCCGCGTGGCCACCGCGGTCAAAAAATCCCTACGCCCGGTGTTGCGCCCAACCACCGCGGGCGAAGCGCAGCCTTCGGTTGTCGCCGCAGCGGCCATGTCTGAAGACTCTGTTGTGGCCGCAGCCACAGTCATCGAGCACGACATTCAATCCGCCCTACTGCAGGCACAAAACAACTCCGGTGTGACGCTTGCGAGCCTGCAAGAAGAACCAACCCCACCGCCACAGCCAAAGGTCGTGACCCGGATTTCCACCGCAGGCGGACGCCACTGGGGCATCAATGTGGGACGCTACAACAGCCGTTTTGCCGCAGAAAAAATGCTGCTCAAAACCGCATTGGCCGAAATGGCCACACTGGACGGCAGCCTGCGCAAAGTTGTGAAGAATTCCCGCGGCTTTGAGGCCAACTTTCTGGGCATGAGCAAAGAAACCGCTGATCTCGCCTGCCGCCGACTTCAGGCACGTCAGGTCACGTGTTACACACTTGGGCCTGGTTAATCCCACTCCTCATTCTCACAATGAAAAGGCCGTCGCAGCAACCTGCGACGGCCTTTTCATTTGCAACCAAACTGAGCGCGTTCACATCTTGGGTTTGTCGTCATATTGCCCAGACAAAATGCGCTGCGCATCCCCCTCCGGATCATCATATTGGTCAGACCGCACCGTATAAATAAACGCGACCAGTCCAATGCCTCCTAAAAACAGAGAGATGGGAATCAGATACGACAGAACTTGCATGTCATCCTCTCAGGCGCAGGGCGTTTAGGGACACAGTAATCGAAGACGTAGACATCGCCAACGCAGCAATCAATGGCGTTGCCAGACCTGCCACGGCCAAAGGCACTGCGACGATGTTGTAAACCGTCGCAATCCTGAAGTTCTCCCGGATTCGTTTGATCGCGCTCTTGGCAACATCCAACGCATTTGGGATCGGCGACAAATCGCCCCCCAAAAGCACAATGTCAGACGCCACACGCGCGGCGTCCAAAGCCGAGGCAGGAGAAATGGAGACATGTGCAGAGGCCAGCGCCGCAGTGTCGTTGAGACCGTCGCCCACCATCAGCACATGACAACCCTCTTTGGCCAAGGTCTGAACCCGCTTGGCTTTGTCTTCTGGCAGCGCTTCCGCCACCCATTTGGCAATGCCTAAGCGGTTGGCAAGGTTTTCCACCGCGCCGGTGGCATCCCCGGACATCAGGATAACCTCCTTGCCCGCATCCTGCAGCGCATCAACACAGGCCTCTGCGCCTTCACGCAACGTGTCGACAAAATAGAACCCGACCGGAGTTTCTTCCCCCACGCTCAAGAAAGCCGCCGTCTGTGCGCCTGCCTTGGCGCCAACCCAAGCGGGGCGTCCAAGCCGCACCAACATGCCATCCAGCTTTCCTTGTGTGCCATAGCCCGGCACCTCTTCGATCTCGCTCACCCGCGCCGGGCGCACACCGGAGGCCTGTGCGGCTTTGGTGATCGCTGTACTCAGCGGGTGGGCCGAGGTCATGGACAACGCCAATGCAACGGAGAGGTCTTTTTCCTCAAGTGTCTCAAGATTGATCAGTTCCGGCGCACCCGCTGTCAGCGTCCCTGTTTTGTCAAACACAACTGTGTCGACCTGCGCCAATCGCTCCAACGCTGTGCTGTGTTTGATCAACATGCCTTTGCGGAACAACCGACCAGATGCGGCCGTAGTCACAGCAGGCACGGCCAGACCAAGTGCACAGGGACAGGTGATAATCAATACCGCCGCCGCAATGTTGAGCGCCGTGCGCAAGTCGAAAGTAAACAAATACCAACCAAGGAAGCTCAGCGCTGACAAGATATGCACCCCCGGCGCATAGAGCTTTGCCGCTTTGTCAGCCAGGGATGTGTAATTTGACCGCCCAGATTCAGCCACAGCCACCAAATCCGCCATGCGATGCAGGCTGGTCTGCTCACCCACAGCCGTGGCACGGATCATCAAGGGCCCCGTCAGGTTCACTTCCCCTGCACTCACCGCTTGGCCTGGCTCAGCAAACACCGGCAGAGTTTCCCCGGTCAGTAATGAGCGATCTAGCTCCGAGCGTCCCTCAACGATCTCACCATCCACCGGCATACGCCCACCCGGTTTCACGCGGACCAGATCGCCAACAGCCAACTCTTTCACTGCAACCGTTTCGTCCTGCCCGTCCACAACACGCACGGCGCGTGGCACTTCCAACGCAGCCAATTCTTCCGCTGCAGATCGCGCCACGGCACGTGTGCGGTGATCCAGATAACGCCCTGCCAACAGAAAGAACACCAACGTCAACGCCGCATCAAAATAAGCATGCTCACCGGAAAGTGTTGTCTCCCAAAGCGAGGTTGCCACCGCCAACACAATTGCCAGCACAATCGGCACATCCATATTCAAGCGCTTGTGCTTCAACGCGCTCCAGGCATGTACAAAGAACGGCTTGCCAGAAAACGCAATTGTCGGCAGCGCAATGGCCGCAGAGATCCAGTGGAACATGTCCCGCGTGGCGGCTTCTGCGCCAGACCAAACCGAGACCGACAGCAGCATCACATTCATCGACGCAAAGCCCGCCACCGCCAAGCGCATCAGAAGATCACGCCCGGCCTTGTCGTTTTGCGTGGCGCTCAAGGTGCCCGCGTCTAGCTCATGCGCCTCATAGCCCACTTTCTCGAGAACAGTGGCCAGAACTTCGGCCGTGACCTCTGCGTCCGCCTCCACTGATGCCCGCTTCAACGTCAGATTTACCCGCGCCGAATGTACGCCAGGATGCGCGGCCAAAGCAGTTTCCACGGTTGAGATGCAGGCGGCGCAGTGCACAGTTGGTACGGACAGGGCAATCCGTGCCTCTTCCTGCATTGCCTGCTCTGCCAATGCCTCCGCTGCCGGAGCCGCATCACAGGCCGGACAGGCAGAGATATTTGGGCGCAGCGCCGCAGTCATGGCTTAGCTCTTTTCCACACGCAAGATCACACGCTGCTCAAACGGCGTGCCGTCCAAAGCAGTGGCATTCATACGAATGTTCCAGTTGCCCGGTGCCAGTTCTTCACGCGCGACATAGGCTTTGCCGTCAAACTGGAAATCCGGTGTGCGGTCATCTTGCACATGTGTCGCCCGTCCCAGCACCGCATCCAGATTGGTGACTTGGACCGGCGCACCGTCTTCATCGGTAATCGACAGGATCAGCAGGCCGCCTTTGGCACGGGCACTGACGTCCCAGCCCAAGGCCTCTTGCGCGTTGCGGCGCTCATCAAAGCTTTGGCTGGCAACGTAGGAGTTTTTCACCTCCAGGCCAGGAAACGTCGCAACCGCGTTCCATGCCAGTAAGAGGTTGACGGAAATGATCACGCCAAACGCCCCCACAAACACCATCAGGAAGTGTTTTCCAGTGAATTTTTTCTCAGCCATCACTGGCCCTTTCCATTAAATACTGTGTCTTTGTGCACCCGGTCGCCGTTGCCCGTGTCTTCAAACCAGAAGCGGAAGTTGGTCAGGCTGCCATTGGCCGGAGCGGACCCTGCTGGGGCAATGACGTAAACACGCTGGTTTTTCATTTGGTCTGCCGGGACATTTACCGCTTCATATGGCGTACCTTCAAGCTGCACCCGCAGATCAGGTTCACCTTTCAACGATATCCGGAACATGCGGTCTTCGCCATGTTTGTTGCGCAGACGTACTTCGTAGGTGTTGCGAATTGAGCCATCTGACAAAGTCACAAAGGTTGGGTTACGCACCGGCGCAACTGTGGCTTCAATATCTGACCGCATAAACAGCGCCACAACAAGCCCAACGCCGACCAATGACCAAAGCGACGTATACATAATCGTGCGAGGACGGAAAATGTGTTTCCAAACACTCCTTGGCGGGGTGCCAGCGCGCTCCCGGTCTTCATCCGAAAACGCCAGATAATCAATCAAACCGCGCGGCTTACCGATCTTCTCCATCACGTCATCACAGGCATCAATGCAGAGCGCGCACGTGATGCACTCCATCTGCTGCCCGTCACGAATATCGATACCAACAGGGCAGACATTCACGCAGGCCATACAATCGATACAGTCGCCCAGGTCCGTGTCTTCGGTGCGTTTGCCCTTGCCGCGTGGCTCACCGCGCCACTCGCGATACCCCACAGTCAGCGTGTCTTCATCCATCATCGCCGCCTGAATGCGCGGCCAAGGGCAGGCATAGATACAAATCTGTTCCCGTGCAAAGCCACCAAAGAAGAAGGTGGTGAACGTCAACACCGCAATCGTGGTGTAGGCAACAGGATGTGCGTTCCCGGTCACAAGATCCACGGCCAACGTTGGCGCATCTGCAAAATAGAAAACCCAGGCACCACCAGTGGCCATTGCAATCAGGAGCCACGTCACCCACTTGGTAATCCGCAAGCGTATTTTGCGGACATCCATCTTCTTCTGACGGTGCAGACGCAGGCGCGCATTGCGATCCCCTTCGATCCAACGTTCCACCAAAATAAACAAATCCGTCCAAACCGTTTGTGGGCAGGCATATCCGCACCACACACGGCCCAAAGCGGAGGTGAACAGAAACAGCCCAAGGCCAGCCATGATCAACAGCCCGGCCACAAAATAAAACTCGTGCGGCCAAATCTCGATCATAAAAAAGAAGAAGCGGCGGTTGGCAATATCGATTAGGACGGCCTGATCCGGCAGGCTTGACCCACGGTCCCAACGCAACAGCGGCGTCAGGTAATAAATACCCAACGTGATCGCCATAATAATCCATTTTAAATTGCGAAACGGCCCGTAAACGCGTTTCGGAAAGATTGGCTCGCGTGCCTCGTACAGGGACGGCGCAGGACTTTTGCTCACGGAATCACTCACATGTTTGGAGAGGAGATTTTCGATCTTGTCCCAACGATTGGACGCCAGAACATTGACCTGTGTCAAATCTCACATTTGTGACTCACCTTTACACCCACCCGGTGGGAACCTCCCTGCGTCAGAGTAGCTCTGTGCGCATTTGCGCAGGGGTGCGCCCAGTCCAATTTTGGAAGGCCCGGTAAAACGAATTGGGATCGCGATAAGCCAGTAAAAAAGAGATTTCTTCAACGCTCATGTCACCTTGCCGCAGGTAATGCAGCGACAAATCAGAGCGTGTTTCGTCCAAGACCGATTGAAACGTCTGCCCTTCATTGCGCAAGTGCCTTTGCAAGCTGCGTCGGCTTGTCACAAGTCGATCACTAACCGCATCCACCGTCGCCTGCCCAGCCGGCAACAACTCCAGCAAAGCGTTGCGAACCCGCACTGACATCGGCTGATTGCGCCGATGCTCTGCCAACTGACGTGTCAACTCGCGCTCAAAGCCAGCCCAAAGCTGTGGGTTTTCCGAAATCAACGGGCGATACGCATCTTCCCGAGTCAGGGTTAGCTTTGGACGCGGCGCGATCACTGCCTTGCGGCCATAATGCCGGTCAAAAATCACCTGATCCTCCATCAGAGCTGGCACGCCAACTTCAACAGGTAAGAGGTCCACACCGGTGAACGTCCGACACATTTCCAAGAAATACACCATCTCAAATGCGGCCATGCACTTTGGCACGTACAGATTGGGTTCAGCCACATCGATCTCAAGTGTCAGATGAGTGTCGGTCTCTGACACCAACAGCTGAATGGGCGCCACCAACGGTTTAAAGACCGCTTTGCGCCGCAGCCCTGTGGCGATGTTTGGGCTACAGGAAAACGCAAACGCCGCCGGAATAAACGGCCCCCGCGCCATGGCTTTGGCCATCTCTACAATCACTTTTGGGTTGTCAATTTCATCCGAAATTGCCTCCCAAAGCGTAAAAAATTGCTGCGCCGTCACACCGCGCGTATCGGCCTCAAACAAATCGCTTGGCATTCCTGCACGGCGCAAGACACGCTCCGGCGACACGCCAACTGACCGCATAAGGCCAGCCGTTGATTTGTGGATCGGATACCGGACCTGTTTGTGCATCTCTACCTCCTTCGACCGAGGCAAACATAAGAGAGATGGCGCGGTTCGCCAACCATCTGGCGCAATCTGCAAGGATTTAGGGGAGTAGTGGGGGCCGATCTTTCCAGGAAACGCGCGAACAGGACGGAAAGATCGACACCCAATGGACAGCTCCGGTTGCGGCGTGCTGCCCTTGAACCTGTTCTAGCAAAGCAAATCACGCAAAAACTTGATCTTAGTCAAATGCGCTCAACAAACGCGCAAAAAACGCAAATAAAAAGGCCGCCCCGATGTCTCGGAGCGGCCCATTCTTCTGACAATGGATTGGGTTATTCACCGCCACCCAGCTGATGCACATACGCAGACACGGCGCGCACCTGCGCTTCGGTCAAACGGTTGCCCCAAGAGGGCATCACGCCAAAGCGGCTGTAAGTCACAGTCTCCTTGATGGAGTCGTAATCCCCACCAAAGAGCCAGATCGCATCCGCCAGATTTGGCGCCCCTTGGGTGCGGTCACCTGTACCATCTTCCATGTGACAGGAGGAGCATTCGTCCGCAAAGACCTCAGCGCCAGCTGCCACAACCGTAGCGTCCTTTGCCTCACCGGACAGCGACATCACATAGTTCACAACCGCGTCGATTTGATCATCTTCGAGGTAATCATCCCCAAAGGCTGGCATCTCGGAATACCGCGCATCGCCGTCTTCCTCGTTGCGGATACCATGCTTCACAGTGGCGTAGATGTTCTCGATATCACCGCCCCAAAGCCAGTCGTTGTCCAACAGGTTTGGATAGCCAATGGCACCAGCCGCACCAGAGCCGTGACACTGCGCGCACCATGTCTTGAAGACAGCACCACCTGCGGAAACCGCATAGGGCCCCAACTCAGGATCAGTTGTGATCTGTGTCAGCTCCGCAGCTTCCAGTTTGGCATTGATTGGCGCCAGCTTGTCTTCGGCAGACTGGATGTCAGCTGCAACATTGGCACGAGATGACCAGCCCAACAGACCTTTGGTTGCACCATTGATGCCCGGCCATGCTGGATAGGCAATGACATAGCCAATGCCCCAGATGATCGTCGCATAGAACACCCACAGCCACCAACGCGGCATAGGATTGTCAAACTCTTCAATCCCGTCCCACACGTGGCCGGTGGTATTTGGATCGTTGTCAAACTTTTTTGATGGCTTGCTCATGTCCGTGCCTCCTCAGTCGTGGCCGGTTTGTCTTCATGACGGAACGGAATGCTGGCCGTGTCCTGGTATTCCTTTTTGGCACCGGGACGAAACACCCACAGCACGATCGCAAGGAAAAACAAGAACAGGAACAATAGCATCCAGCTGTCCGCGAACTCCCGCAGGAAAGAATAGGTTTCCATAAGATCCCCTCCTTACCGCGACGCAGCCGGCGTGAAGGTCGAGAAATCAACCAACGTGCCCAGCATCTGAAGATACGCAATCATCGCATCCATTTCGGACACACCTGCATGACCGTCAAAGTTACGCACGTTCACGCTATCTTCGCCATACCGCTCAAGAAGACCATCATAATCGCTGTCCGGATCAGCCTGCGCCATGAAGTCAGACTGGGCATTTTCCAGCATGTCTTCGGTGTAAGGCACACCCACAATCGCGTTCGCTTTCAAGAGGTCACCAATGTACTTACCATCGAGCATCTTCTTCTCGAGGAAGCCATATTTTGGCATCACGGATTCAGGCACCACACTCTGCGGGTCACGCATGTGATCCAAGTGCCAGTCGTCTGAGTAACGTCCACCCACACGGGCCAGGTCAGGACCTGTCCGCTTGGAGCCCCACTGGAACGGGTGGTCGTACTTGGATTCCGCCGCCAGTGAATAGTGACCGTAACGTTCCACCTCGTCGCGCATTGGGCGGATCATCTGGCTGTGACAGACGTAGCAGCCTTCACGCAGATAGATATCGCGCCCCGCGAGTTCGAGAGGGGTGTAGGGGCGCATGCCCTCTACATCCTCAATGGTGTTTTCGAGCCAGAACAGCGGCGCGATTTGAACGATGCCACCGATGGTTACGACCAGGAAGCTGCACACAAGCAGGAGGGTCGCGTTGGTCTCGAGGATTTTATGTTTGTCGAGAATAGCCATAGCTGCCGGCCCTCCTTATTCTGCCGGAACTGCAACGGACAGGCTGGCCGCTTTCGCCGGTGCCTTTCGTACAGTCATCCACAGGTTGTAGCACATGATAACGGCACCCGAGAGGAACATAACCCCACCCAGACCGCGTACAATGTTCATCGGTTTCTTCGCTGCCACAGTGTCGGCAAAGGAGTTCACCAAGAAGCCATTGGCATCTACTTCACGCCACATCAGGCCTTCCATGATACCGGTCACCCACATGGACGCCGCGT